>JBMFWZ010000043.1:0-24852 GCA_049964755.1 Steroidobacteraceae bacterium
CCCGGCCGGGCTCGCCCTCGGGCCCCACGGACACACGCTCTATGTGAGCAATCAGGGCTCGAACACCGTGACGCTGATCGACACGCGCACGCGCAAAGTTCGCGCCACCTTCCCCGCCGGCGCCAGTCCCACCGCACTCGCCGTCAGCCCCGATGGGCGCACGCTGTACGTCACCGACACGCTCGCGCACCAAGTCCTGCCGATCCGGATCGCCTCGGGACAGACGGGCAAGCCCTTCGCCACGGGCCTCTCGCCACGCGCGCTCGCGCTCTCGCCGAACGGGAAGCGGCTCTATGTGGCCAACACGGCCGTCGATACGCTGAGCGTCATCCACACCGCCAGCGGCGCCGAGGGCACGCCGATCGCGGTCGGGCCCGGCCCGATCGGTGTGGTCTTCAGCCGCGACGGCCACGAGGCCTACGCGATCGACAGCCAGAGCGGCCGCTGCGCCCTCATCCAGACGGCCTCCGGCCACGTGCTCGCCTCGGTACCGGTGGCCCCGTTTCTGATGGCCCTGTCGAGCCCGGTGGCCCCCTAGTGACCGACCCGGGGCCCCTCACCGCGGGGGTCCCGGGAGGCACGGTTCCCGCGTAGCATGGGCAGTGGATTCCCACCGCGGGAGAAATGGCGATGCATTCAGTTTATATCCTGATTGCACTATCTGCATTTGCGGCATGGAAAAGCCCTCGGCATGATGGCCCCCGCCGACCGCTCGCTGCGAGGACCCGACATGACTTCACCGAATGCCACTGAGCGCCGCGTGCCCCACCGGGCGAGCGCGCCGCGCCGAGCGGCTCCATGAGCGTCAAATCGGTCGCCTATACCACCTGTTACATGTGCGCGTGCCGCTGCGGCATCAAGGTGCACTTGGAGGACGGCCGGCTGCGCTACATCGAGGGCAACCGCGACCACCCGATCAATCGAGGCGTGCTGTGCGCCAAGGGCTCCGCCGGGATCATGACGGCGCGCTCCCCGGCGCGCCTGCGCAGTCCGCTGAAGCGCACCGGTCCGCGCGGTTCGGGCGCGTTCGAGGCGATCTCCTGGGAGGAGGCCCTGCGGCTGCTCACCGCACGGCTGGCGGGGATCCGCGCGAGCGATCCGAATCGCCTCGCGCTGTTCACCGGGCGCGACCAGTCCCAGTCGCTCACCGGACACTTCGCGCGCATGTTCGGCACCATCAACTTCGCGGCCCACGGGGGGTTCTGCTCGGTGAACATGGCCGCCGCCGGGCTCTATTCGCTCGGTGGGGCGTTCTGGGAGTTCGGTGAGCCGGACTGGGAGCACACGCGGCTGTTCCTGTTGTTCGGCGTGGCCGAGGACCATGATTCCAACCCGATCAAACTCGGTCTTGCGCGCCTGAAGGCCCGCGGGGCCAAAATCGTCTCGTTCAACCCGGTGCGCACCGGTTACTCGGCGATCGCCGATGAGTTCATCGCCGTCACCCCGGGCACCGACGGGCTGTTGGTGCTCGCTCTGATCCACTGCCTGCTCGAGGCCGGACAGATCGACACGGAGTTCCTGGTGCGCTACACCAACGCGCACCACCTCGTCATCGATGTGCCGGGCAGTGCCGAACACGGGCTGATCGCGCGCGACGCCGAGGGCCGTCCGCTCGCATTCGATCGCACCGCGGGCACACTGATCGCGGCTGACACTCTGAACATCGACCCGGCGCTCATGGGGCGCTTCACACTCCTCGACGGCCGCGCCGTCCGCCCGGCGTTCGCACTGCTCGCCGAGCGTTACAGCCAAGCGAGTTATGCCCCGGAGGCTGTCGCGGCACGCTGCGGCGTCGCGGCGAGCACCCTGCGCCGCCTGGCCGCGCAGATCGCCGAGGCCGCCTTCCGTCAACCCGTGGTGCTCGAGCAGCCCTGGACCGACACGGCCGGTCGCCGTCACGAGCGCATGGTCGGCCGCCCGGTGGCCATCCACGCGATGCGCGGGATCTCGGCGCACTCCAATGGATTCCATTCCTGCCGCGCGATCCACGTGCTGCAGATGCTCCTCGGCGCGGTCGACACCCCGGGCTCGTGGCGCTACAAGTCCCCGTACCCGAAGCCCATCCCGGGCGGCGGCCCCCCGGGACGCACCGTGGGGCCACCGGGCACACCGCTCGATGGCGCACCGCTCGGCTTTCCGCTCGGCCCGCAGGATCTGCTGGTCGATGACGAGGGCGAGGCACTGCGGCTCGATCGGGCCTTCTCCTGGGAGGCGCCGCTCGCCATTCACGGCCTGATGCACATGGCGATCGCACGGGCCTTTGAGGCCGGCGCGCAAAAGATCGACACGCTGTTCCTCTTCATGTCCAACATGGCGTGGAACTCGGCGATGAACCCCGGCGAGACGACCCGCATGCTGTGCGCGACCGATGAGCACGGCGAGTATCGCATCCCATTCGTCGTGGTGGCCGACGCGTTCGCCTCCGAGACGGTCGCCTACGCCGATCTGGTGTTGCCCGACACCACCTACCTCGAGCGCTACGACTGCATCTCACTGCTCGATCGGCCGATCGGCTCGGCGCACGGTCCGGCGGATGCCATCCGCGTGCCGGTGCTCGACCCCGGACGGGACGTACGAGCCTTCCAGGACGTGTTGATCGAACTCGCCGGACGGCTCGGCCTGGCGGATTTCACCGCCGCCCAGGGCGGCCCGCTCTACGCCTCGTACGCCGATTACATCGTGCGGCATCAGCGTCGCCCCGGCATCGGCCCGCTCGCCGGCTTTCGGGGTGTCGACGGCACCGCCGTCGGGCGCGGGGAGCCGAACCCCGAGCAACTGCGCCGTTACGTGGAGAACGGCGGGTTCTGGTCGCAGCACCTTCCCCCCGAGCAGCTCTACTACAAGTTCGCCAACCGCGACTATCTCACCGGTGCGCAGCGCATGGGGTTCATCGACTCCACCGACCCGATCGTCCTGCAGCTGTACTGCGAACCGCTGCAGCGGCTCAGACTCGCCGCCGAGGGGCACGGGGCGCGCGTGCCGCCACAGCGGCTGCGGGCGCGCATCGCGCGCTACTGCGATCCGCTGCCGATCTGGTACCTGCCGCTCGAGCAGTCGATGAGTGAGCGCTCGCGCTACCCGCTGCACGCCATCACGCAGCGGCCCATGGCCATGTATCACTCCTGGGGCTCGCAGAACGCCTGGCTGCGCCAGATTTTGCCTGAGAATCGCCTCTATCTGCACCGTGAACTCGCCGCCGAGCTCGGCATCGAGGACGAGGACTGGGTCTGGGTGCAATCGCGCACCGGACGGGTGAAGGCGCGGGCGCGCACCATGAGCGGGGTGAACCGCCACACGGTGTGGACCTGGAACGCGATCGGCAAGCGCGCCGGCGCCTGGGGGCTGAAGCACGATGCGCCGGAGTTCACTCGCGGCTTCCTGCTCAATCACGTGATCTCGGAGTTCCTGCCCGACAGCGGCGCCGATGCGCCGCAGTCGAACTCCGACCCGGTGACCGGACAGGCCGCCTGGTTCGACCTCACGGTCCGCCTCGAGCGCTGTGCGCCGGACAGCCCCGATGAGACCGCGCCGCGCCCCGACGCCAATCCGCTGCGCATCACGCCTCGCTCGGAGAAACCCACATGACGATGTTGCCCGAGCGCGCCCCGGGGGCGCGCAAGATGGGTCTGGTGATCGACCTGGACACCTGTGTCGGCTGCCACGCCTGTGCCGTGAACTGCAAGGAGTGGAACACCGGGGGCGAGGCCGGGATCCTGCCCGACTACGACCCGTACGGGAAGAACCCCGATGGGGTGTGGTTCAACCGCATTCACTCCTACGAAACCGAGAGCCCTCAGCGCTCGCGCACGGTGAACTTCCCGCGCTCGTGCCTGCACTGCGAGAACCCGCTGTGCGTCACGGTGTGTCCCACGGGCGCCTCGTTCAAGCGCGCCGAGGACGGTATCGTGCTCATCGACACCGACATCTGTATCGGCTGCAAACTGTGCTCCTGGGCCTGCCCCTACGGGGCGCGCGAGTTCGACGAGGACAACGGCGTGATGCGCAAGTGCACGCTGTGCATCGACCGGATTTACAACGAGTCGCTGCCGGAAGCGGAACGCGAGCCGGCTTGCGTGTCGACCTGCCCGTCCAAGGCGCGCCACTTTGGGGATCTGGCCGATCCGCACAGCGCAGTGGCGAAGCTCGTCGAGGAGCGCGGCGGTGTGGACCTGCTCGCCGAGCTCGGCTACCGCCCGACCAACAAATACCTGCCGCCCCGTCAAGCGCCGATCTCGAGCGGACCTGAGGAGAGCCCGGCGCGACCGACCGAGGGCGTCGGCGCAGCGCTACTGCGACTGCTCGACAAGGCCCTGAGTCGATGAGGCCGGCCGCCTCGATCCTCCTGCTGACGACGCTCACGGGGTTCGCCTACGGGCTGCTCGCGTGGCTCGGTGTGTATGATGCGCTCGGCGCCGCAGGCGCCGCCGAGCGCATCCTGATGCTGAGCGGCATCGGGCTCGCCGTCGTGCTCGCCACCGCGGGCTTGGCGGCCTCGGCGCTGCACCTCGGCCGGCGCGAGCGCGCCTGGCGCGCCTTCAGCCAGTGGCGCTCCTCGTGGCTCTCGCGCGAGGGCGTCGCGGCGCTGCTCACCTATCCGGTGGCGCTCGCCTTCGCCGCCTGCGCCTTGCGCTCACCGAGCGCCCCGCTCACCCGGCTCCTCGGGGCCGCCGCGGCACTCTCGAGTCTAGGCACTGTCTACTGTACCGCGATGATCTACGGGAGCTTGAAGCCCATCCGCCAGTGGCACAACCCGCACACGGCGCCCGACTATCTGATCTTTGCACTGTTCTCCGGCGGCACGCTGTTCGTGTTGCTGCGCACCGTGGTGATCGGGGCCGCGGCGTGGCCGGCGGGGCTCGCGGGGCTCGCGGCGCTCGCAGCACTGCTCGCCAAGCTCGCCTATTGGCGGTACGTCGATCACCAGCAACCGCTCGCCACTCTGGCCAGTGCGATCGGAATGGCGCACGGCACCGAGGTGCGGGCGCTCGATGCACCGCATTTCACGGAAAATTTCGTGCTGCGCGAGATGGGCTTCCAGATCGCGCGCCGCCACGGCGCGAAGCTGCGGCGCCTCGCACTCACCGTCGGCTTCCTCCTGCCGTTGATGCTGAGCCTGCTCGGCGCGAGCGGTGGCGTGCCGCTCGTGAGCAGCGCGCTCGCGGTCGTCTGCGCCGCACTCGGACTGCTCACCGAACGGTGGTTGTTCTTCGCCCAGGCGACACACGTCTCGGCGCTCTACTACGGTCGCAGCATCTGACCGAACCGCCCGCGTCCCCTTGCCGCTTGGCAGTGCCCGCTCCATCGGCGACGCGTAGTCGCGCTCCGGAGGAGCGCACGATGAAACGCCACCCCATCACGGACCTCCGCCCGCTCGAGCGGGCCGTGCTCGAGATGATCAGGCCATCCGGGTGCGCCTCGCGCTGACATCGACTCGGCTCGCGAACGGCGCACCATCGCGCTCGCACGTGCCCTCAACGGCATGCTTGATCGCTCCTCGACCGGCCCGCTCTTGAGCCCCCGGGGCGTCTATTTCGCCCGCGTGCGCGCCAGCAGCTGCTGCACCAGCGGCGAGGGACTGTGCCGAAACGCGGTAATCGCGTAGAAGTGCTCGAACACCCCGGGGATCGCGCAGTAACGCTGCAGTCGGCCCTCGCGCAGTTCGTCTTGCACCACCACCTCGGGCAGCACCGCCACGGCGCCTGAGTCGCGCGCAAACAGCCGCAGCATCGCCATGTCGTCGACTTCCGCGGCGACCTCGACCGTGATGTGCCTGCGCTCGCACCACAGGTCGAACTGCGAGCGCACGTCGCTGCTCGGTCCGGGCAGCACCAGGCGCATGCCGATCAGATCCTCCGGTAGGCGCAGTCGCCGCCGCCCGGTGCGCGGCGGTCCGATCAGACACACCGACTGGCGCGAGATCGGCACGCAGCGCCAGGGCCGTTCGCTCTCGGCCACCACCGGACGATTTGAGAGCAACACATCCAGGTTGTGCACGCGCAGCTGCTCGAGCAGCTCCGCGAGACTGCCCGACTGCAGCGTCAGGCGGATCTCCGGCCGGATGAACAGCGGACGGAGCATATTTTCCGTGAAATTGCGTGACAACGTGGCCACGGCCCCGACGCGCAGGTGTTGCTGGCGCTGCCCGAGCCCACCGCGCACCGTTGCCATCAGCTCCTGGCCGAGCCCAAAGATGCTGTCGGCGTAATCGAGCACCACGGCGCCGAACTCCGTCAAGTGCAGTGAGCGGCCGGACCGTTCGAACAACGGCCGGCCGAGGTAGGTCTCGAGCTGACGGATCTGTGCCGACAGCGCCGACTGCGACACGTGCAGCTCTGTGGCGGCCTGGGTCAGATGCCCGCGTTGCGCGACGGTCCAGAAATACAGCAGGTGGCGAAAGTTGAGGTTGCGCATGTTCTCTTTTATCGAACGTTTCGTTCTGTTTATTCTATTTTACAGATAATTGCCCGCCAGGAATACTCCGTCACGTCATCGCAACCCCCGGAGTCCGCATGCCGCACCTTACGCACTGGAGCGCCTGGCTCGTCCCGCTGCTGTACCTGCTCGGTGCCGCCGCCGCGCTCAATCGCCGCTCGGTCTGGCTGGCGCTCGCGTGCGCCTCGGGCGGTGCGCTCGGTGCGGCTCTCGCCGGTGATCTGAGCCACCTGAGCCGCGCAGCGCAGTTCGGTCCGCACAATGGAGCGGCGGCGGCGGTCATGACCCTCATCGCCTTTCTCGGCTGGGTCATCGGTCGCTACTCACGCGGTAATCTCGCCGGAGAGCGCGGCGAGCGACGCTTCGTGTGCGCGCTGCTGCTGACGCTCGCCGCGGTCAGCGCTGTGGTGGCGGCGCGCAACTTCGCCGTGCTGGTGCTCGCATGGTCCGCCAGCAGCCTCGCGCTGCATCCGCTCCTGACGCACTTTCGCGAGCGGCCTGCGGCCCGCATCGCGGCCCGCAAGAAATTCCTCGCCAGTCGCCTCGCCGAAGCGTGCCTGCTCAGCGCGGCGGTGCTCCTCTATCGGCGCTGGCATACCCTTGGCCTGACGCCCCTCGCCAAACTGATCGCGGCGCACGGCGCCGCGGGGGCTGGCATGCAGAGCGCAGCTGTGCTGCTCGCCGCCGCCGTGTTGCTTAAATCCGCCCAGCTGCCCGTGCATGGCTGGCTGGTGCAGGTCATGGAGGCGCCGACCAGTGTCTCGGCCCTGATGCACGCCGGCGTCGTCAACCTCGGTGGCTACGTACTGATTCGCCTCGCGCCGCTCATCAGCGCCTCGCTCCCGGCCCAGGGACTGCTCGTGCTCGTCGGCAGCACCACCGCGGCGCTCGCCGGTCTCACGCTCATGACCTGCCCCTCGCTGAAGGGGCGACTCGCGTGGTCGACGTGCTCGCAAATGGGGTTGATGGCGACCGAATGCGGGCTTGGCCTCTACGGCCTGGCTCTGCTGCATCTGCTCGGGCATGCCCTGTACAAGGCGCACGCATTCCTTTGCGCCGGGGAGGCGGTGCGTGAGAGCACCGCGGCGCGCATGCGCCCTGCCCCGCTTCCACGCGCACGGTTCGCGCCCCTGCTCGGCCTCGCGGCCGCCGGCGGCTTGGTGGCGCTCTCGGCGCACCTGTGGCACACGGCGCTGCACGCCCCGACGGTTCCCTGGGCCGCTCTGCTGCTGTGCACGTTCGGCATCGCGACACTCCTGTGGGAGGGGGGCGCCGATCGCCTCACTCGCAGTCGCAATCTCCTAGCGGCCGCCCTCGCCATACAGCTGTATCTGCTGTGGCACTGGGCGATGAGCCGAGGACTCGGTGTGTCCTCTGCTCACCCTGCACCGCTGCTGGCTGCGTACAGCGCGCTGTGTCTGCTGATGTTGTACGGGGCGCAGGGGCGCCTCTGGCGCAGCGGCAGCGCGGCTCGGCGTTCACGGTGGTATGCGTGGACGGCCGCCGGGTACTTCCTCGACGAACCCCTCACGCGGCTCGTCACCTCCGGCTGGCCCTGGCGCAATGGGCACACCCTGCAGGGGCCGCTCAGCCAGTGGCGTGCGCAGCGCGAAGGCGGGACCGCTTGAGCGTCGCGAACTCACCGGCGGCGCGCCCGGGCACGGCGAGTGTGCGTCGCGCGGCGCTCGAGGCCGCCTGTCGCACCGTCGCGCCCGCCTGGCCGATCGATCGACAGGTCGCCGTCAGCCCCTACTGGGGCTATCGGTCGCTCGCCTTCGGCACGGCCGCCGAGCGGCTGCGCCGTCTGTGCGGCACGCCCCTGACGTGGACGCGTGCGCAGTACTTGTGCGCCTGGCGGCAAGGACAGATCCGGCCGGAGCATCTTCAGCAGGCTCTGAGCGAACAGTCGGCGGTTACGAACTTCACCGACGCCGTGCGCGCCCTCGAGCAACCCGCCCCCGCCGCCGACGGACTGCCACTGCTCAGCGACCGGCTCGACAGCGACCCGGGCCGGCGCGGAGCGCTCCCCTGGCGCGAGCGCATCACGCAGCAGATCAGCGAGACCTGTGCCGCCTACTTCGATCGGCTGCAGAGCGATGGGTCGCCGGCGCGGCCCTCGGGACTGTTCGAGCACTGGCGCGCGGCGTTGCGGCAGGATCGGCGGTTCGCCTCTGTGCATGCCCGCGCCGCCGAACTGCCGCAGGCGCCCGAGGCGGCCTTCGACTGGGCGCTCGAGCGGCTGGCCGTGCGCGATGCACAGCTGGCGGAGCTGCTCGAGGTACTGGCCGCTCGCATCGGCGGTTGGGCTGCCTGGTGCGCCTACCTGCGCTGGGAGGCGTCCCTCGCCGGCGAGGACGATGTGCACCTGGCTCACCTGCTGGTGATCCGTCTCGCCTGGGAAGCGCTGCTGCACGATGGACGGCACGATGAGCGCTCGGTGTGGCGGGACTGGCTCGAGCACTGGAACATGGCGGGAAATGCCAAACCCCATGCGGCACTCGCCGTCGATTTGCTTTGGCAGCGCGCGCACGAGATCGCCTATCAGGCATCGCTCTTCAGCGCGCTGCGCACACCGCGCGAAGCACCGTCCGCCGAGGCACACGCGCAGCTCGTGTTCTGCATCGATGTGCGCTCCGAGCGCATGCGCCGTGCCCTCGAGCAGGTGGATGAGGGCATGCGCACCTATGGTTTTGCGGGCTTCTTCGGACTGCCCCTGCGCTACACCCCGCTCGGCACCTCGCTCGAACGACCGCAGCTCCCCGCACTGCTCGCCCCCAGCCTCACGGCAACTGACACGAGCGGCGACGCTGCGGTGGATGACCGCCTCGCCGATCAGCGCCGTCGGGCCCTGCGGCGCGCGGCCAGCCTGGAGCCCTTCGCACGCATGCCGACGGGTGCCTTCAGCACCGTGGAGATCCTCGGCTTGAGCTATCTGCCGAAGCTGCTCGCGCGCACGTTTGGGCGGGCCCCGGACACCGCGGTGCGCCTCGGCCTCGAGCACGGCGCGCACGCCGCCTTGCGTCCCCGCCTGAGCGCAAGCGACCCGCACGCACGGGCCGAACAGGCGCAGCTCGCGGCACGGATTCTGCGCGCCATGGGGATCGAGCGACCCTGGGCTCGCCTGCTCGTGTTGGTCGGACACGGCGCGCGCACGGCCAACAACCCGCAAGCCGCCGCGCTCGCCTGCGGCGCCTGCGGTGGGCACAGCGGCGACGTCAACGCGCGGATCCTCGCCGACCTGCTGAATGATCCGGCCGTGCGTCGTGCCCTCGGCGAACACGGCGTGGAGCTCCCCGAGCACACGGTGGTGATTGCCGCATTGCACGATACCGTGACCGACACCGTGGAGCTGTTTGCACCGGCCTCTCTCCCCGAAGGTCATGCGGCTGATCTGCAGCGGCTGCGCGATGCGCTGCAACGCGCAGCCGCGCAGGTGCGGCGCGAGCGGGCCCCAGAGCTCGGTCTGGCGCACCTCGTCGGGCGGGACGCAGCGTTGCTGCGCCGCCTCAAACGACGCACGCGCGACTGGTCCGAAGTGCGCCCCGAGTGGGGGCTGGCGGGTAATGCCGCGTTCATACTCGCACCACGGGCAAGAACCCGCGGCATCGACTTGAAGGGCCGGGCGTTCCTACATGAGTACCGCCCCGAAGAGGACCCCGATGGCACGCTGCTCGAGCAAGTGCTCGCCGGCCCGCTGGTCGTGGCGCACTGGATCAACCTGCAGTATTTCGGTTCGACCGTCGATCCGCAGCGCTTTGGCAGCGGGGACAAACTGCTGCATAACGTGCTCGGCGGGCGCATCGGCGTCCTCGAGGGACACAGCGGGGATCTGCGCATCGGACTGGCCCGCCAGTCCGTGCACGACGGCACGGCATGGCGGCACGCGCCGCTGCGCCTGACGGTGCTCATCGACGCGCCTCGCGAGCGGATTGAACGGGTCGTGCAGCGCCTGGCGGACGTTCGACAGCTGGTCGAACACGAGTGGCTGTACCTGTACCGCCTGCACGAACGCGGTCCCCAACGCCTGTTGGCATCGCAGCGCGTGCACCCCGATGGGCTCGCGCAAGCCGTCCCGCAGCTCTCGGGAGGAGCGGCGTGACCGGCGAGCCTGCCTCGGCGCAGTGGCCGCGCGCCTCGCTCGCGGCGCTCGAAGCCGAGGCGATCTACATCCTGCGCGAGGCCATTGCCGAGGCGCGCAATCCGGTGCTGCTGTTCTCCGGCGGCAAGGACTCGACGGTGCTCGCTCACCTCGCCTGCCGGGCGTTCCATCCGTCACGGCCACCGGTGCCGCTGCTGCACATCGATTCGACCTGGGAGTTCCGCGAGGTGCTGCAATTCCGTGACCGCTTCGCGCGTCGCTACAACTTCGACCTGCGCGTCTCGCACAACGAGGCCGGCCGCGCCGCCGGCATCAACCCGTTCGAACACGGCGACCGCTACACGACCGTCATGCGCACCGATGCGTTGAAGAGCGCGCTCGATCTCGGTCGTTACGACGTCATCCTCGGGGGCGCCCGGCGCGACGAGGAGCGCTCGCGCGCCAAGGAGCGCGTCGTGTCCGTGCGTGGCCCGCAGCACACCTGGGACCCGCGCCGCCAACGGCCGGAGCTGTGGAGCCTGTTCAACTTCCGGCTCGGCATGCAGGAGACCGCGCGCGTCTTCCCCCTTTCGAACTGGACGGAGCTCGACGTGCTCGCCTACGCCCTGGCATACGGGGTGGAACTTGCGCCGCTGTATTTTGCGCGCCCCCGTTGGGTGCTCGAGCGCGACGCACGGCTCATCGTCGTCGATGAGCCGCAGCGCATGCGGCTCGGCCCTGGCGAGATCCTCGAGGAACGTCGGGTGCGTTTTCGCACCCTCGGCTGCTGGCCGGTGACCGCGGCGGAGGAGTCGGACGCCGAGACGCTCGCGGCGGTCCTAGAACAGACCCTCCGTTCACCCCGCTCCGAGCGCAGCGGCCGTCTGGGCGATCGCGACGCCGGCGGTTCGCTCGAGCAGCAAAAGCGCGACGGCTATTTTTGATATCCCATGAGGAGAACACACCATGCCCCCCTCGATTGCCGAACTCGATCTGATCAGCGCCGAGCGGCGCATTCATCGGGCACTCGCGCACCCGGCCTTCAGCGGGTGGCTGAAAGACGCGTTGCGTTCAGCACTGACGCGCGACCCGCTCGCCCTCGCCAATGACCTCGAGCTGCTCGGGCACCTGCTGCACCCCTGGACGGAAGCGCACCTGGCCCGCGACGCCTATCCAACGGCTACCGTCGGCGTGCATGGCGCGACGCCCCAGATGTCTCGAGCATAGCCGCTGATTGCCCGATCGCTCGAGAACCTGCCGCTCGCGGCAACATTGCGGATCGCCCGGCTCACCCAGACCGCCCGCGTCCCATAGGTCGCTGCGACCTGCGCGTGCGCCCGAGTGTAGGCGGACAGATCCGCCAGGTTCAGGAAGTAATCCCCCTGCTTCAGCAGCGCATCGAGAATGGGCGCGAACACCCCGCGCTCCTCGGGGCTGAAGTGATCCTGGGCAATGAGTTCGAGAGCTGCGCGGGTCTGGGGCTCATGCTCATAGTGCCAGCGCGGATCGTAAGTGGGTCGACGCGCCTCGACTTCTGCGGCGGTCAGTCCGAAGAGGAAGAAATTCTCCGCCCCCGCAGCGTCGGCCATCTCGATCGTCGCCCCGTCGCGCGTGCCGAGGGTGAGCGCGCCGTTCATCATGAATTTCATGTTGCTCGTTCCGCTCGCCTCGTAACCCGCCGTCGAGATCTGCTCCGACACATCGCTCGCCGGAATCAACCGCTCGGCGAGCGTCACTCCGTAATCGGGCAGGAACACGACTTTCAGCCGGCCGGCGAGCGCCGGGTCCGCATTGATGACGGCCGCGACATTGTGGATCAGTTTGATGATCAGCTTCGCCAGCACATAGGCCGGCGCGGCCTTGCCCGCAAACAGAAACGTGCGCGGCGGCTCCTCAGGCGGTGCCCAGCCGTTTCGCAGCCGGTCGTAGAGCACGATGATGTGCAGGACGTTGAGCAATTGACGCTTGTACTCATGTATGCGCTTGATCTGGCAGTCGAAGATCGCATCCGGATCGATCCGCTCACCGGCGGTGCGCTGCAGCCAGTCGGCGAAGCGCACCTTCGCAGCGCGCTTGGCCTGCCAGAAGCGCTCGCGAAACGCCGCATCCTGCGCGAGTGGCTCGAGCGCACGCAGCTGCTCGAGCGCCCCAATCCAACCAGTGCCGATCGCCTCGCTGATCAGGCTCGAGAGTTGCGGGTTCGCCGCGAGCAGCCAGCGCCGCGGCGACACGCCGTTGGTTTCCGTGCCGAAGCGCTGCGGAAACATCATCGCGAAGTCCCCGAGCGTGCGCGTGCGCAGCAGCTCGCTGTGGATTTGCGACACGCCATTGGTGTGGTGCGAGCCGAGCACCGCCAGGTGCGCCATGCGCACCGCCTTGCGCGGCTGCTCTTCGATCAAGCTCATGCGCTGCACCCGCGCCTCATCGCCCGGATGGGCAGCACGCACGCCCTGAAGAAAGCGCCAGTTGATCTCGTAGATGATCTCGAGCAGCCGCGGCAGCGCCCGTTCGAACAGGTCAGTCGGCCAGCGCTCGAGCGCCTCGGGCAGCAGCGTGTGGTTGGTGTACGCCAGAGTCCGCACGGTCAGATCCCACGACTGCTCCCAGCTCAGATGCGCCTCATCGAGCAGGATGCGCATCAGCTCAGCGACCGCCATGGCCGGATGGGTATCATTCAGCTGGATGGCGACCTGCTCAGGCAGGCTGCTCCAGCTCTCGTGCGTCCGCCGGAAGCGGCGTACGATGTCCGCGAGCGAACAGGAGACGAGAAAGTACTCCTGCAGGAAGCGCAAATGCCGACCCGCCGAGGTCACATCGTCCGGATACAGCACGCGCGTGAGGTTCTCGGCCAGGATCTTATCGTGCACGGCGCCGAAGAAGTCCCCCTGATTGAACTCATCGAGATCGAAATAATCCGGCGAGTTCGCCTCCCAGAGGCGCAGCGTATTGACCGTGCGAGTGCCGAAACCGACCACCGGGCGATCGTACGGCACCGCTCGCAACGTCGCGCCATGCTGATCGGAGAGCACCGCGGTGCCCTCCTCGAAACGCAATCCGCAGTGGATGCGCGTCTCGAGCGCTGCCTCGGGACGCACGAGCTCCCAGGGGTCCTGCCGGCGCAACCAATTGTCCGGATGCTCCAACTGCCAGCCGTTGACGATCGTCTGGCGGAAGATGCCGTACTCGTAGCGCAGTCCGTAGCCCATCGCCGGGATCCCGAGCGTTGCCATCGAATCCAGGAAGCACGCCGCGAGCCGCCCCAGTCCCCCATTGCCGAGGCCGGCATCCGGCTCGCATTCGCACACCGCCTCGAAATCGATGTGGCGTGCCCCGAGCACCGCGCGCACCTGCGGCTCGAGTTCGAGATTCGCCACATTGCACTTCAGTGAGCGGCCGAGCAGATACTCCATGGAGATGTAATAGACCTGCTTGGCCCGGCTCGTGAGGCATGCGCGCTCACACTCGAGCCAGCGCTCGGCGATCTGCTCGCGCAGCGCCGCGGCGATGGCCTCGAACCGATCCCGATCGCTGGCCAGCTCCGGCGTGACGAGCTGATCGAACAGCAGATGGCGATCGAATGATTCACCGAGCTGACGAGCATCCATATGATCGCTACGGTAGTCGCTCATCCGAGGCGCGTCCAGCACGCGAGCGCCCCAAAAGGCTGCGGCGTGTACGGATGCGCTTACACGGGCCGGCCGAGCATACTGGCCCATGGTGTTGTCACCGCGCGCCTGCGGCCAGGTGCGCACGGCGAGTTTCCTTGACCTCATCGCAGGCACTGTCGCAGGCTATGCGGATGATGGACCCCACCTCCTCCGACCTCCCCGACCGCAGCGCTCGGCGGCACTCCCTGCAGCGGCTCGTGACGTCTCTGCTGCTGGCTTACGGGGCCGCGGCCGTCGGGGCCATCGCCTCGATCGATGCCGCAACCTTCTACGCGCATCTGGCGCGCCCACGCTGGGCACCGCCGGGATGGCTGTTCGGCCCGGTCTGGACCGTGCTGTATGGGTTGATGGGGCTCGCGCTGTGGCGGGTCTGGCGGGTCCGGCCCGCGAAATCCCGCCCGTTGCAGCTCTTCTTCGCCCAGCTCGCCGTCAACGCGGCCTGGTCATGGGTGTTCTTCCGGCTGCACCTCGGTGCGATATCCTTCCTCTGGATCGTCCTGCTCGCCGGACTGCTCGCGATCACGGTGAGCGCGTTCTGGCGTGTCAGCCGCACGGCCGGGGCGCTCCTGCTGCCCTACCTCGCCTGGGTGCTCTTTGCCTGCGCGCTCACCTGGGCGGTCTGGCAGGGGAATCCCGCCGCGCTCGGCTGACGCCCGAGCGCACGCTGTGCGTCAGCCGACGGTGTACCGCTCGAGGTGCAACCGCACCGCTTCCCGGTATCCCTCCGCGCTCGTCACCGTCGCACCGCCGGTGAGCACCAGGATGTAATCACCGCGGCGCGTACGGCTGATCCGACGCACGTGGTTGAAATTGACCAGACAGGAGCGGCTGACCCGCAGCAACGGCTGACTGCACAGCGCTTGCTGCGCGGCGCGCAACGTCGCTCGCAGGACGTGCGCTTCGGATCCCACGTTGAGTTTGACGTAGTTGCGCTCGGCCCAGGCGGCCTCGATCTGCTCGGCGTCGAGCACATGCCGGTCACTTCCCGTCCCGACGACCAAGCGCGGCCGCCGGGCAACACGTGCCGCCCGGGCCCGCTGCAGGTGCTCGAGCGCCGCCTCCAGCGCTTCCTGACGCGCCGCACTGCGCTCGGCCCTCAGGCGCCAACGGACCCGCTCGAGGGTGTCGTGAAAGCGCGCCGCATCGAATGGCTTCAGCAGGTAATCCGCCGCGCTGAGCTCGAACGCTTCTGCCGCGTAGTGCACATGCGCCGTGACGAAGACCACCACCGGCATCCGGGGCATCTCGAGTGCACGCGCCAACGTTACGCCATCGAGTGTATCCATCTCGATGTCGAGGAAGAGTGCATCCGGTCGGGCGATCTGCACGGCCTGCAGTGCCGCGCGCCCATCCGCGTACTCCCCGAGGATCTGCAGATCCGCCTCGGCCGCACAGTACTCGCGCAGCAGTCGGCGGCCGCACGCCTCGTCATCCACAATCATCGCCGTCAGCATCGATCGCTCCTCCCTACAGGCTCGGCGCGCCGCATTGCGCCCCGAGCAGCGGCAGATGAATCTCCACCATCCACTCCCCCTGCTGCTGCGCCGCCGCCTGCATCCTCGCCCGCTCCCCAAAGTGCAGCGCGAGCCGATGGCGCACATTCCTCAGGCCTATCCCCTCGGTCCGAATGACATCGCGCGGCGCTACGGTGTTGACCACCCGCAACGTCAGCTCATCCCCGGCCGCGGCGACCTCGACCCGGATCGACACCGCCCCGCGGTGACCTCGCAGGCCGTGGACGACCGCGTTCTCGACGAGCGGCTGAAGAATCAGACTCGGTACCCACACCCCCGGCAGCCCGGCCGCGGCCGGCACGTTCAGGCGCAGCCGCTCGGCGAAGCGATGCTGTTGCAAGGCGAGGTATTGCTGCGCAAAGCGAATCTCCGCCTCGAGCGGCCAGAACTCCCGTTCGCTTGCGCTGAGCAGCTCGCGCAGCACTTCGCCCAACTTCGCCACCAGTTCCCGGGCGGCCGGCGGATCCCAGCCGATCTGACCCTGCAGGGTGTGCAGCAGATTCAACAGCGAATGCGGGGACAGTTGGGTGCGCAGCGTCGCCAGGCGCGCCACGGAGAGCGCCCGGCGCAGCGATTCCGCCTGCGTCTCCCGTTCGCGCAGCGCACGACCCATGTGGCAGGCCCAAAGGAGTGCGAGCGCGAACGCATAGGCGAGCAGAAAGCGTGTGACGCTCGAGAGCCACAGGGCCGCCTCCAGTTCGGCAGCGCGCCAGAGCGATGCGACGGCCACGTGCGGCGCGGCGGCGACATCGCCGGTGCACAACTCCCCGAGCAACAGGCTCGGTGCGGCGAGTGCGGAAAACCCCAGACCGAGCGCGAGCTGCCCCGGCACCCGTCGCGCATACGGCCGCCAACCGAGGCGCTGCGAGCCCCAGAGACAGCCGAGCAGGATCGGGTAGAGCAACAGATGCTCGAGCAGCTGCGGGCCCCAAGGGGCGAATACGGTTTGCACGCGCATCGCCGAGAGCGCGGCCTGGGTGCTCGTGGTCTGCAGAAGGTCCACGCCGGTGACGTACACCCAGAACACGCTCACGAGCGCGAGCGGCATGCGGATGGGGCACGTCACCTCACGCGCCCCGCTGTTCGCGGCACTTGCCCCTGATCTGCATCGGCCCTCCCTCACGCAGCGCGTCCGGACCTCCGCCGCCACCGATACCGCCGCGGGAGCGCTGGGACGAAATCGTCGATGGCAGGGACGAACTCGTTGAACCGCCTATTCCCGAAGGCTGGCTCAAAGTGTCTCATATCTTTATGGCCGCGGAAAAACCCGAGACGCTGGCGCGCACTGGCACCACGGCCGGCACCGCGCCCCTCGTGCCGAGCATCACGACGTCCCGGCCCGACTCGCGGGGGCATCGCCAAGATGAAGATTACGCTGAGAAGTCGCGTGCGCCTGAGGCCGCTCGGCTGTGAATGTCCCCTCGCCTTTGGTCCCACACAACGACAGAAGAGGCTGCCATGAATGGAAAATTGACCGTAGTAGGCACCGGAATGACCGCAATCAGTCAGCTCACGCGCGAAGCGGAACACTGCCTGTTCACGGCCGACAAAGTGTTCTACCTGCTCACCGACCCGCATACCGAGAGCTACGTCAAACAGCTCAATGCGTCGGCCGAATGCCTCAAACGACACTACGAATACGGCAGCGGGAAACCCCGACTTTGGGCCTATAAGGACATGGTCGAGACGATGCTCGCCCCGGTGCGCCAGGGGCAGTCGGTATGCGCCGCGTTCTACGGCCACCCCGGGGTGTTCGTGTACCCCTCGCACGAGGCGATCGTCCAGGCGCGCCGCGAAGGGCACGAGGGGAAGATGCTGCCGGGGATTTCAGCCGAGGACATGATGGTGGCTGATTTAGGCATCGATCCTGCGCTGCCGGGTCTGCAGACCTACGAGGCCACCGGCTTCGTGCTGCTGAAGCCAGCGATCGATACGCGCATTCCGCTCGTGCTCTGGCAGATCGGGGTCGTCGGCCTGCTCACGCCCGAGGCGCACCCCTCGCGCAGCAATCTCACTGCGCTCACCGACATCCTGCTGCGCAGCTACTCGGGCGAACACCAAGCGGTGCTCTACCAGGCCTCCGCGTACGAGAACATCGCACCGATCCTGCACGTCTTCGCGCTGCGGGATCTGGTGCGTCAGGACATCAACGCGCTCAGCACCCTGTATGTCCCGCCGGGACAACACGCCGATCCGGATCCGACTCGCGCCGAGCTGCTCGGGGTGCGGCTAGCCGACTTCTCGCTGACGCATCGCAAGGGCGGCGCGCGCGCTCCGGGGCAGGCCTACGGGATCACCCACCCGGAGAAGCCCGGCTGGGTCACCGCGACGCATGCGCCCGACGCGGCGAGTCGCGAGTGCGCCGCGAGCTGAAGCGCTGCGGCGAGCGCCCGGGTGCGAAGATCGGCTCGCGACCGATGGAATCTCGAGTGTCAGGAGGAACGATCAGGGCTGGATCGCCCCCATCCCCACCGTCAGAGGAGATTCGCGATGACTATGAGAGCCCCTGTGTCAGGCATCGAGATCGGCAGCTGCGGGCGCGTCATGTACCGCGGCGGCCCCTCGCACCGACTGCTGCGCGCCAATGAAACCGCGCTCTCGCCCGAAACGAAAGTCGTGATCGTGCTCGTGCTCTGAGCGCCCACGCAGGCCACCTTGGAAAAAGACAGGCTGGGGTGCGCGTCCCGCATCGGAAACCTTTGCCGGAACGCGCACCCCAACCTGAGGGGGGGCGGTAGGCGCTCAACTCACTCAGCGCGGCGCGAACACCGCAACGCAGCCCTCGCGGCAGGGGCCGCTGGCCAGGCTCGCGGCGATCGGGACGAACACCTTTCCGCTGCGCGGATCGGCGGCCACGGAATGCGCATCCGGTCCGCTCGGCAGGTTCGCGATCCAGCGGTGCGTACGGGCATTGACGATGCCGAGCACCGCACCGCCGGGATTTTTCACCGCGGCCAGGTAGTAACGGTGCGCGCGCCGATCGGCATACACCTCGTCAGAGCCACCGACCTGCGGAATGCGGGCGATGATTTTTCCCGAGCGTGCATTGAGAATCAGCGAACGCGCCGGGAATCCGGCCGTGACGGCATCGTCGCTGCACCCGATGAGCAGATCGCTGCGCGGCCCGAGCGCCAGCCCTGCGGGCATGCACTCACGCACGTGAATCAGCTTCACCAGCCGGCGCGTCCGCGGGTTGATGACCGCGATGGCGCCGTCGGCCTTGACGTGATGGAGCACCGGCAGTGACAGATAGAGCAGACCGGTCGCCGGCACATAGACCGGCTGCTCGGCCCCGTCCGTGGCGGCGGCGAGTGTGACGCGTCCGACCAGCGTGCGGCTGCGCGTGGAGATCAGATTGAGAATGGGCGGGCCGTCGTGCTTGGCCACCACGGCGAGCAGATGATCGCGCGGATCATACGTGAGCTCATCGGTCGTCTTGCCGCGCTCGGTGAGCACGCTCGCGATGATCCTGCGGGTCCGCACGTCCACGACTTTGACCGTTCCGCTGTCGCCGTCGCTCGCCCAGAACGTCCTGGTCCCGACCGCGACCACACCCTTCGGACCGTCGGTGCCGAAGCCGCCCGCGCGGCCCAGAAATCGTCCCGTCGAAGCATCGATCAGGTCCAGGCCATGATTCGACTTGTCCGCAAACGCATAGATCCCGGCCGCATTGACGTAGCCGATGTCGAATTTGCGCAGCGGCCGCCCGGGCACCGCAATCTCGCCCACCCGCCTCAATGCAGTGCGCGCCGGCGCAGCGGATGCCGCCGCGGAACTGGCCAGGACGGCGAGCGCCGCCGTCAGCATCCACAGCGCACGAACGCGCACCTGCGCCGGAAATGCTGGAACGGAATCACTCACGGCAGGCCTCTCGCTCGGGATCTCAGAGGCGCTCAGTGTCGCAGCCCTTCCTGACAGCTGTATGACACTGCGCATCGATCGGTCGCATCGCCCATACGCGCAGATGACTCGTGGCGCCACTGGCTTGCGCGGACCTTTGGCTCGCGCGCAATCGTCGGAAATCTTTACAAATCGCCGGCATTCATCGGATCCGGAAATTCACAAGGCCATGTTTTTACGACAAATATTTGCGCCTGGCATCATTGTTGCTTCAATTTCGCCCGCGTGCCGTCGTCCGAGTGCACACCGGTGAGCGGGACGCGAAAGCGGTACTTCGGCCCCGAAACCAGCACCGCCGGAGCCTGCCAGAACACAATGATCCGATCTGGGAGTGAAGCTCATGTCGATACTGAAACACACCCGTGACTGGCTCGCCGCCGGCGCACTGACGCTCCTCGCCGGCGCACTGGCTCACGCGAGCACGCTTTCGGCGACCTACTTCGAAGTCTCCAGCCATGATCCGAGCTACAACACCCTGTGTTGTGGAACCTACTCCAACGAGGTCCTGCCAAACCTCGGTCCGAACGGATTGCCCTTGCTCAACCCGAACTACTCCGGCACGATGCCGAGCAGTCAGGATCTGAGCAACGGCCAGCTGACCTGGTGGAGTCCGGCACTGAATAGCAACGTCACGCAGACGGGCACCGGGACGATCACCCTGCCCTTCGATCAGAGCTCGAATTTTTTCCCGCCGAATGGTACGGGCTCGAACGATACGAATGGCGGACTCACGGCGATTTTCTCCGGGTACCTCAACGTCCCCACCACCGAGAACGTCTCCTTCGGCATCGGTGCGGACGACTCAGCATTCGTGTACCTGGATGGGATGAATGTTTGCGATCTCGGCGGTGTTCACCCGTACACCCTTGGGACGTGCACCGCTCAGACGCTCAGCGCCGGATCGCACCGCATTCTGCTGTTCTACGATGACATGAATCAGGTGCAGGCCGGATTGTCATTCAGCATTCAGACGAACGGCGTCACAACCGTCGGCATGCCTGAGCCCGGCTCACTCGCGCTGCTGGCCGCCGGTCTGCTCGGCCTCGGGTTCGCCGCCTCGCGCCGTCGCCGCGCGGACCTGGCCCGGCGCACCTGAGCGAGCACGGCGCCGCCCGCACCTTCTGCCTGAGAGCCTCTAAGGTCGTCCTGACGTCTGCGACGTCAGGACGACCGAGTCCGCTTCCAAATGCGGCGCTGACTGCGCAACGGTACCGTCTGCCCCTCGAGGCAAGCGCGTTTCGTAGCGTCTCCTGTAGGCGTCCTCAGAGCGGCACGCCACAACGGGCGAGGACCTCGCGCAAATCACGGATCGGTGGGAAGACCTCGTTGTTCCAGTCCGTACCCTGGGCATCGTGCGCACGCTGCTCATGCTCGACGATTTCCTGGTCCTCGCGAAAAATGTTCTCGGTGAAGCGCACCACGAACGGCCAGACCAAGTGGATCAGTCCCGGGATCGGGGGCTTCTTCACCGAAAGATAGCCGAACGTGCGGTTGGTGCGGTGCTCGGCATCCAGCGGCGTGTAGCACAGCCACACTTCGAGCACCGGATCCTGTGTCTCCTGAATGTTGCGGCCCACCCAAACCCTCAGGCTCTGCGACGGATAATCGGTGCGGATGCGCATGTGATCGCGAAAATCCTGTCGTTCCTCGCCGCGGCTGCGCATCATGTCGACGATCACGCGCTCGCCGACCGTAGACTTGCCCTCGCTGCGGCTGAAGCTGTACTCGACCTCCGCCCATCGATCCCCATGTTTGCGCCCGAGACAGCTGGCGCGGATTGAGCCCATTTGTTTGCGGTGCATGAACTGGTGGTTCATGTCGAAGAGGTTCTCGTGCATGAACGTGTAGTGGCAGGCCACTTCGCGGTTCAGACGCCGAGTCTTGTAATCGGGCCGTTGAGAGGCACCGAGCGAACTCGGCAAGCGCTCTTCGGCCAATTCGGCCTTGCCGGGGAAGATGAAGATGAGGCCGTCGATCTCGCGAACCGGGTAGCTGCGCACCCCGTTCGGACGACGCTCCTTACCGAGATACGGCACGTCCGTGCATTTCCCCGAACAATCGTACGCCCAGCCGTGATAGTGGCACTTCAGGACCTCCCCGGTGACCACCCCGAGGTGCAGCGGCACCTGGCGATGCGCACAGCGGTCCTCCAGCGCAAAGACCCGCCCGCTCTCGCCGCGATAGAGCGCGATCGGTTCACCGGCGAAGCGGCGCCCGAGGATTTTCCCCGCCTTGAGCTCATCGGACCACGCCAGCGGATACCAATAATCCGGATTCGCAGCCGTCCGCCGCAGGTCCACACCGTTGGGCGAGCCCACCGGACACTCCGTAGCCAAGGCCGATTGATCCTCGAGCATCGACGCCCCCTTGTTGTAATGAGAGCCGCAAGACTACTCTGAAGACGCGTCCCGGAGAAAGCTCCGTTTAGTGATGGGGCGCCGGAGCCTCGCTCGAGCGGCACCGCACCACCTAGGCCGAAGCCGAGCGCCTCGCAACCGCTACCGGATCTGTCCTAGACGCATCGAGGCGGCCGCAGCGAGCACCAGGGAGTGCAGCGTGAGCGCTGCCGGGGAACCGCGGACGCTCGCGACGCTCTTTTGGAACCGATTCACATCCGCGAAGAATTCTCTAGTCAGACCCCACTTTGTGCTGTAAAGTTCTCCGCGACCGAGGATTTCGATCAGACTGCGGCGCAACCGCTTGGGACGGGAAATGACAGTCAGCGTTTTGGGGGCGCATGACCGTCGACGACACCGTGGCGGTGCGGACGTGCAGTGGGGGGAACGTCTTCATCCGGGCGACGGAATCGATCACGCCAGCCGCAAACACGCAGCGGACGGCGTAGAGCGTGGCGCACGGCTCTCCTGCGCGACCCGAGGCCGAACGAGCCACCATAGCCGGCGCGCCTCAAACGTCCCGGCCGACCAGGCCAGTTGCGCATGCGCGATGTCGATGATGTAGACGCACTCCCCTCTTCTGTTCACTGGACTCGACTGCTTGCGCCGCGCTACTGGGCGCTGTGGCTCATTCTCGGCGTGCTGCGCCTGCTGGTATTCTTACCGTTTCGCGTGCAGCTCGCCTGCGGGCGCGCACTTGGGGCGCTGCTGCGCAAGATGCCAGTGCGCTATGTCAGCATCGCTCAAACCAACATCAATATGTGCCTGGCGGATCTGCCGCCGAACGAGCGTCATCAAGTACTTCAGCGTCACTTCCAGAGCCTTGGCATCTCGGCTATGGAAATCGCTCTGGCATGGTGGGGAGACGGGACGCGTATCCGCAAGCTGGCGCACATCGAGGGATGCGAGCACGTCAAGGCCGCCCTCGCGCGAGGGCGCGGCGCGATTTTGCTCACGGCACATTTCACGCCGCTCGAGATCGGCGGACGGATCCTCTCGGAATTGTTCCCGATCAACATCCTCTATCGTCCGACCAAGAACGAAGTCCTGGCGCATCTGCAAAGCCGATTGCGCACCCGCAACGGTGGACGTGCGATCCGCAGCGATGACATCCGCACGATGATCATGGCGCTCAGGAACAATGAATGCGTGTGGTTCGCCCCCGATCAGTGTTACCGCAAAAAAGGGGCGGAGATGGTTCCTCTGTTCGGCGTCCCCGCCGCGACGAACACGGCCACCTCGCGCATTGCGCGCGTGACCGGCGCCGCCGTGCTGCCGTATCTCGTCGAACGACTGCCCGGCTGCCGCGGCTATCGGCTCGTGATTCTGCCGGCGCTCGAGGATTTTCCGAGTGACTCACCGGCTGCTGATGCCGCGCAATTTCACCGACTGATCGAAGCGCAAGTTCAGGCGGCCCCCGATCAATATCTGTGGATCCATCGGCGGTTCAAGGGCATGACGCCGGACTATCCGGATTACTACAAGAAGTGCCCGAACGCCACCAAGACGCATACCGCTACCGACACTCGCGCGCAACCTGGCGCACTGTGAGCGGCGGCTCACGCGTCCTCCTCGCGCGCGACGCTCACCGAGAGACGCCACAGGCTCTGCGCCCCGGGGTCCGGACCGAGGAACGTAGAGCTCGACCCGCCCAGTGAGTCGTGGCGCTCAGCTCCAAGTCCATACGACAGATTCCTCGCTGCCTGATCAGCGCGCAGCGCAATGCCGGAGCTCGAAGTCGTCAACGGCGCTGATGGACAGCGTACTCACCGCAGCGATCATCTGACTCAAAACCCGACAGCGGGCCCAAGGTACCTGCCGACTCCTCTCGGGCTGAAACCCACGCGCCCCGATGGATGAACAGATCTGCAGGATGCTATGGTGGAGACGACATGGCAGTGCAGGTCTTGGCAATTGCCTGGTCATCAGCGTGTCGGGATGACCGCCACGACAACCAATGCAAGGAACATTCGCCCAGCGAGAACACTCCAAATCGAGGGAATGATGCGGCATCCGTTTGGTAGCCTGAAACAGGTGGAGCTGATCCGCGAGGTCATCGCCAAATGTCGCGGGAAGAAGAAGCTCCCGCGTGCCTGAGACGCACAGACTCAGAAGCTGATCGAGCTCAACGCTCCCAAGCAGGCGTCCCGCACCGATCGCCCATCGCGAACTTGCCGCAAATATCGTCGCCGGTGTACGGAGAATGGGGCTAGACTTCCTAAGCGCTCGCAGATGTCATCGCTTCTATTCGTTATCCTGAGACAGTGAAATACCGAAAACGCCATCAAACCTTCTACGTCGCGCGCGAGAGGATGCAGTGAACGGCCTACCCCTTGCTGGATTTTGGCAACGTGCCGCCGGCTTCGGCATCGACTTCGCTTTGATTTCAATTATACTAATCAGTAAGTAACTTAGAGACTATGCCCGTGCTGCATACCGAGTCTCCGGGTGTTGAAAGAACGAACGAACCTTCTCTGGCGTCTTCTGAAGGTAACGCAGTCGTCCCACGACGGCGCGCAGCAGGTCCGCAGGTCCGTGTACGAGCGCGCGACCAACGCCGTTGTTCTTCACGTCATTCCACACAAGCTCATCGGGGTTGAGCTCTGGCGAATATGGCGGCAGAAAGAACAGGCGGAGCTTTCCTTGCAACGAGTCAACATAGTCTTTGACTTTCTTGGCACGATGCGAAGGATGCCCGTCGACGATCAAAAAGATGGCACGGCGCCGACCGTGTACCAGGCGCTTGAGAAAATTGATGAACACCGCGACACCTACCCCGCCGCGCACTACCATAAAGCGCAGCTCACCACGCGGACTGACAGCTGAGATCATGTTCAGGCTGAACCGCTGTCCTGTAACGCGCA
>JBMFWZ010000044.1:0-24821 GCA_049964755.1 Steroidobacteraceae bacterium
CGGCGGGGAAGTCCAGCCCGGGGGGCGCGGCCTTTATCGGTCAGGCGCTTGGCCGCAGCGCTGATTCACCCTGGCGTGGGGTGAGCCAAGGGTTGATCGAACTGTCCAGCTTGGCTACAGTCCAATCGGGATGGCACGGTGAGCGGCGCGACGGCGTCGCGCACGACCGACACTGATCCGGAGCAGGCAATGGATTTCGCGCGTATACATTCTGCGGCGCAGCGGCGCGCGCGTGATCCAGACTCCCGGACCCGTGCCGGACGGGCGTTTCGAGTGCCCACTCTGAAGCTACCCGGCGATATGCTGACGTTCCTGCGCGCCGGACTGTGCGATCCGCGTCGCGTCGGCGCCGTAGCGCCCTCCGGGCGGGCGCTCGCTCGTCTGATTACCTCGGAGATCGTCGGCACCAGCGGGCCGGTGATTGAGCTCGGCGCCGGCACGGGAGTGTTCACCCGGGCGCTGCTGGATCGCGGCGTTCCGGAACGCCAACTGGTTCTGGTCGAAGCCCATCCGCATTTTGCCGAACTGCTGCAGAACCGGTTCCCCGCAGCCCGGGTGCTGGTGATGGGGGCGGGCGATCTGCGTCACATCGATCCGTTCGAGGGACGGACAGCCGGCTCGGTGGTGAGCGGGTTGCCGCTGCTGTCGATGCCCCGCGGGGAGATCATGCGCATTCTGCGCGGCTCGTTCCTCCGCCTGCGCAGCGGCGGGGCCTTCTACCAGTTCACCTATGGACCGCGCTGTCCGGTCCCTGGGGTCATTCTGAAGCGCCTCGGCCTGCGCGCGCAGCGCATCGGCTGGGTCGCGACCAATTTGCCGCCGGCGTTCGTCTATCGTATCGAGCGTACACGCCGCTCCGCGGCACGTGCCCGCCATAGCTGACTTCGTCCGGCGGCGTCCCGCTCAGTGCTCGTGGCGATGATCAATATCAGGATGACTGGCGCGGATGTGAGTGAGTCACGGGTTCATGGACGTGCTCACGATCATGCGGCTGCCGCCCATCCCACTCGAAAATGCCGCGCGCAATGCGATCCACGCAGACAGCCGGGCTCCGCTGCCGCCGTACAGCAGCCCCGCCAGCGTGATCGGCGGGGTCGCTCGCAACAGCATTGGGCAAACGGAGTGCTTGCGCCGAACAGGACGGCCGCCCGTAGCGCGTAGCTGGGGCCCCGTGGGGAAGTCGTGCAGCGCTGCCGACGAATCTCGCGCCATCGGGACAGTATAGCGGCGGGGACGACCTGGGCGTCCCCGCCGCATCGCATCACTCGGTCTGACGGATGAATTGAGCGATGTTCGCGTGCAGGTGCGCGAGGCCCTGCGGGCGAACATAGATCATGTGGCCGGTGTGGTAGAACCGGAATTCGACATTCTTCTGCAGATCAGGCTGCATCGGCAGTTGACGCATCTGGTACAGGGCCGCGTAGTACGGCGTTGCGAGGTCGAAGTACCCCGCATTGACCAGCACTTTCAACCGCGGATCGAGTGTCATGGCCGTGGCCAGATCGGGCAACACATTCGGCGCGATGGGTGCCGGCGAGCTCGCTCCCGGCGGCGTGTGCGGCCACTTCCAGTCGTTGCCCACGCTCGCGGAGAGGAACACGTAGCGGTGCTCGGCACCGAAATGCAGCGTGTCGCGCAGGTATGCGTTGGTCGCCGACACGTAGGCCGAGCCGATGCCGGAGATCAGCGGATCGTACTCGGCGTACTCGGCGAGCGGATCGAGCGTCGGACCGGAGAAGCGTGCATCGAGGCGACCGGTGGTCTTGCCTTCAGCGCCGAGCAGTTCCTGTTCGAATTCCGGGCCCGTGACGCGCAGGTTCGCCTTGAGCAGATAATCCTGCGGCAGCCCGGTGTATTCGGCCATCTGCGCGGCGATCGCGCGCTGCTGTGCTGCCGGCAGCGCCGAGCCGCGGTTCAGCGCCGCCAGGTACGGTCCCATCGCCCAGTGCTGGATCTGATCGAGCCAGGGGTGCAACTGCGCGGGCGGATTCACCAGGCGCTTGTGGTACCAGGCGACCGCCGCGTACGTCGGCAGGGCGAGCGCATAGGGCAGATTGACGCCCGGGTTCAGATTGGCCTGATCGATGCTGGTATCAAAGTTCAGGATCGTCGACAACAATACGACACCATTGAGGTCGATGTTGTCGTTGTTTTCCAGCATTCCCGCGACCACCGCTGAGCGGGTGGTGCCGTAGCTCTCGCCGATCAGGTATTTCGGTGAGTTCCAACGGTCATACTGCGACAGGAAGCCGGTGATGAACTGCGTGAAGGCCCGTCCATCCGCATCCACTCCGTAGAACATCTTCGGCGTCCCGACACCACCGTCGGCCTTGTCGATGATGCGGCTGAAGCCGGTCCCCATGGCATCGACGAACACCAGATCGCTGACGTCGAGCAGGCTGTACGAGTTGCTGACCAGCTGGTACGGCGCCGGCGGGGTATGCGCGTGGCTGCGGGTGACCACGCGTACCGGCCCGAAGGCCCCGATGTGCAGCGGCGCGGAGCTGCCGCCGGGCCCGCCGTTGTAGAGAAAGGCGATCGGGCGCCGGTCTGGATGAGCCCCGTCCTTGAAGTAGGCGACGTAGAACATCTCGCCGGTCGGCTTGCCGGCCTTGTCGCGCAGGATCAGCGTGCCGGCCTTGGCGGTGTAGCGGATGATATGGCCGCCGACCTTCACGCTGCCATGCGTGCTCACCGTGTGCGGTGTCGTCCAATACATCTCGGGGTTCGAGGTGGCGGCCGGGGCGATTGGAGTCGCCTTGACGTGCGCGAGCGCCGCGGGAGCGGCGGTGAGCAGCGCGACGGTCAGGAGCAGTGCGCGATAGCGGGACATGAATGCCCTCGTCGTGGGTTGATCAGGGGGAGGGCGCACCCGCCCGGTACGGCCGACCGTGCGCCTCCTCGTGCCGGCTATCGTAGCAAGTCGGCAGGGTGGGGTCCCGCCTGCAGATCGCGGCGCAGCGCCAGTCAGGTCGCTATGGTGTGACGATACGCGCCTGCAAGTCGTACGTGTCGGCCGCGGTGATATGAACCTCGGCCCAATCCCCGGGCGCGAGGTGCGCGCCATCCTCGATGCGTACGATTCCATCGATTTCTGGAGCCTCCGCGGCGCTGCGTGCGATCGCGCCCTGTTCGTCCACGGCATCCACCAGGACCCGCGTCCGCTGCCCCACTCGTCGCTGCAGTCGCTCGGTGCTGATTCCCGCGGCGCACTCCATGAAGCGCTCGTAGCGCTCCTGCTGGACTTGCGGTGGCACGTGCCCCTCGATCGCATTGGCGCTCGCGCCTTCCACGGGCGAGTACTTGAAGCAGCCCACGCGATCGAGCTGCGCGGCTTTGAGCCACTGCAGCAGTTCCTCGAACTCCGCGTCGGTCTCGCCCGGGAAGCCGACGATGAATGTGCTGCGCAGCGTCAGCGCAGGGCAACCGCGCCGCCATTGCGTAATGCGCTCGAGCACGTTTTCGGCGTGCGCTGGCCGCCGCATCCGCTTCAGTACGGTCGGGCTGCCGTGCTGGAACGGGATGTCCAGATACGGCAACACCTGGCCGTCGGCCATCAATCCGATGACTTCGTCGACGTGTGGATACGGATAGACGTAGTGCAGCCGTACCCAGCTGCCGAGCGTGCCCAGGGCGCGCGCCAGATCGATGAAACGCGATTCGTACTCGCGGCCGCGCCAGGTGGCGCCGCGGTAGCGGATATCCGCACCGTACGCGCTCGTGTCCTGCGAGATGACGAGCAGCTCCTTGACCCCTGCGTCGATCAGACGCTGCGCTTCTGCGAGCACCTCGTCGATGGGACGGCTCGCGAGCCGGCCCCGCAGCGCCGGGATGATGCAGAAGCTGCAGGAGTTGTTGCATCCTTCGGAGATCTTCAGATATGCGTAGTGGCGTGGCGTCAGCCGGATGCCTTGTGGTGGCACCAGATCGAGGAACGGATCGTGCTGCGGTGGCAGATGCTGGTGCACGGCCTCGAGCACCCCGGCGTAGTCGTGCGGGCCGGTCACTTTGAGCACGTGCGGGTGGCGCTCGAGGATGCGCTCGGGGCGTGCCCCGAGGCAGCCGGTGACGATGACTCGACCGTTGTGTTCGAGCGCTTCCCCGATGGTCTCGAGCGACTCGTCGATCGCCGCATCAATGAAGCCACAGGTGTTGACCACGACCAGGTCGGCCTGTTCGTAGCTCGCACTGATGCCGTAGCCCTCGGCGCGAAGCGTGGTGAGGATGCGCTCGGAATCGACCAGCGCCTTCGGGCAACCGAGGCTGACGAACCCGATGTTCGCACTGCGTCGGCGTGCGGCCGCGGGCCGCCGGTTGGGTGGGTTCATCTGGTCAGCCGTCTGGGTGGGGCGCAAGGGGGACGCCGAGGGTCTGGCGCGGCGCGCAGACTACCCGCGCGGGCGTCCCTGCGCAACCGACGGGCGCCGGCGGCCGTAAATGACCGTGACCTCAGACTCGGCAATGGCGGCGGCCCGCACCGCAGCGGCGACCGCCCCCGGCGGTGCGCGGGCGCCAATCGCGACGCGCGGTACGCGCAGGGCGTACAGGTAGAAGTGGTAATGGTGGGGCGGACCCGGGGGTGGACAGGGTCCGCCATAGCCGCGGAAACCGAAATCATTGCGGGTCTGCACGGCCCCCGAGGGCAATCCCGGTGCCCCAGGGGTGCCGGCGCCCGCGGGCAGTGCGTGTACGGCGGCCGGGATGTCGATGACCAGCCAGTGCCACCAGCCTCCTGGCGCGTCCGAATCAAAGACCAACACAGCCAAGCTGCGCGTGCCGGCCGGCTCATGATGCCAGGCGAGCGCAGGTGACTGATTGCGGCCATGGCAACCGTGGTCGTAGACGCGAGTTCTTGCGACCCAGCCGCCGGCGGTGAGGTCGGGGCTCTCGAGGCTGAACCGTGCCGCGCTCGGTGTCCGCGCCGACGCGGCGCCCGCGACATGCGCCGCCAGCAGCAACGACAACCCGCCGGCGAACCGGGCCGGGAACCGGCCTGGTTCGGGCCGCACACGCACACCCATCATCATCTCCACCGAGGCGTCGAGCGCCGGTGCGCAACAGTGTGCAGCCACGCAGCCCATCCGGCAAACTACTGCGCCATGAGCACCGCAAAGACAGCTCTGGTGACCGGCTCGACGGACGGACTCGGCCGCGCCGTGGCCCGAGCGCTCGCCACGCGCGGCTACCGCCTCTGGCTGCATGGACGCGACGAGGAGCGGGGTCGGGCGCTGGCCGAGGAGATCGTCGCGCAGGGAGGCGAGGCGCACTTCGTACGCGCCGACCTCGCCGCTCTGTCCGAGGTGCGCCAGCTCGCCGCCGCGTTGCGCGGGCAGCCGCGACTTCAGCTGCTGATCAACAATGCCGGCATCGGTCCGGCCACCCCCGGAGTCAGCGGCCGCGAGCTGAGCGCAGAGGGCTTCGAACTGCGTTTTGCCGTGAATTATCTCTCCGGCTTTCTGCTCACCCGGCTGCTGCTGCCACTCCTTGAACACAGCGCCCCGGCACGTATCATCAACGTCGCGTCCGGCGCTCAGTACCCGCTCGATTTCGACAATCTGATGCTCGAGCGTGCCTACAGCGGCATGCGCGCCTATGCACAGAGCAAACTCGCCCAGATCCTCTTCACCTTCGATCTGGCCGAGCAGTTGCGCGGGCGTGGCGTGACGGTCAACTGCCTGCATCCGGCCACGTACATGGATACCGCAATGGTGCGGGCCATGGGTGTCGCGCCGGTCAACTCGATTGCAAGCGGCGAAGCTGCGGTTCTGCACCTCGCCTGCGATGAGGCGTTGGCGCAGACCACGGGGAGCTTCTTCAACGGTCTTGAGCCTGCCACGGCCCATCCTCAAGCCTGCGACCCAACGGCCCGAGGGCGTCTGGCCGAGATCAGCGAACGGCTCGTAGCGCCTTGCGCCGACGGACGTGGCTGAGCGATGCCCTTCGACCAAGCATACTACCAGCGCTTCTATTTCGATCCGCGCACTGCGGTGACGAGCCGGGCCGAGATGCGCGCGCGTGCCAGACTGATCGGCGCGTTCGCCGCGCACGTCGGCTTGCCGGTGCGACGCATGCTCGATGCCGGCTGCGGCACCGGATTGCTGCGTGCCCCGCTGCGCCGTGCACTGCCGAAGGCGACATACGTCGGCCTCGAATCGAGCGAGTACCTCTGCCGGCGCTATGGCTGGCAGCACGGCGCGCTGCAGGAATTTCGCGCCAAGGAGCCGTTCGATCTGGTGGTGTGTTACGACGTATTGCAATATCTGAGCGCCCGCGAGGCCGCTGGCGCACTTGCCAGTCTGGCGCGAGCGTGCCGCGGCGTGTTGTATTTCAGTGCGCTGACGCGGCGCGACTGGCAGGTCAACTGTGACCGCACTCGAACGGACCCCAAGGTCCACCTGCGGGCCGCCGACTGGTACCGAACGCGCCTCAGGCGGCATTTCCGCGAGATGGGGGCGGGGTTCTGGCTGCGCCGCGGTGCACCCCTCATCGTGTGGGAAATGGAGACCGCCGGCTGAATGCCGCGCCACGCCATGTCCGACCCCAGCGACCAACAAGTGCTCGCGGAATTCGTCGGTCCCGTGACCTGTGCGCGCGTGAGCGCTGCGGCGCTCACGCTGAGCGGCGCTGCACTTGGCGCTCCGGCAGAGCGCCTGGTGCTCACCTTTATCGGTGTCACCTCGGACGAGGTACCCGCGACCCTTGCGGCTGCGCGAGTGACGGCGGTGGGCGGACAGGTCTATCGCCTCGAGAGTCCGCCTGAACACTGGATGATTCGGGCGCGTGCGCTGCACATGCACCGAGACGTGCAAACGGCCTTTTTTCAGGCGATACCGCCGCGGCACGTCCCCCTCGTCAAACGACTCATCTGGCGAGTGGTGCTGCGCCTCGCGGCGCATCGCAGCGGACTGCGGCTGCTCGCGGCATTGCGCGGCCGCTGAATCAGCCCGCCTCCGCCAGAGCTTCCTGCACCGCGGCCGCGCGGCCGCCGACCAGCAGTGCGCGATACACGGCCAGCTGGCGCTGAAAGACTCTCTGCCAGGTGTAATGCTGCAGGACGTGCTCGCGTGCGCTGCGTCCCAGGGCCTCGAGGTCGCCCGCATAGAGCGCGGCGATCGCGTCGGCCAAGCTGAGCGGATCGTTTGGATCGGCGAGCAGACCCGTGCGCTCATCGAGCAGTTCTGGCACCGCGCCGGCGCGCACCGCGACCACCGGACGGCCGCAGGCCATGGCCTCCAGGATCACCAGCCCGAAGGTCTCGCGGCTGCCGGCATGCACCAGAGCATCGGCCGAGGCGAGCCACTGGGCCAGCTGCACGCTGTCACGCCGGTAGGGCAACTGCGTGACGTTGGTCGCGAGGCGGCCGGCGCGGCTGCCACCGATCATCAGCAGATGGTACGGGCGGCCGAGCCGCGCGAACGCTTGCAGCAGGACCGGTACATTCTTCTCCGCCGTGAAACGCCCGGCATAGATCAGCACGCGTGACTGCCGATCGACATTCAGCCGTGCGCGCAGCCACCGGCCGCGGCGGTCGGGGTGAAAGACCGTCTCATCGACCCCCAGCGGCTGATGCACCGTGTGGGCAATGCCAAGCTCGCCAAGAACTCGTACCATCAGGCGGCTCGGAGCGAAGACGACGTCGAACTCCTCGTACAACCAACGGACGTACGTGGCGGCGGATCGTTCCGCCGCGCGGCCGCCAACACGCCGAGCGAGAATGCGCGGCAGGTTCGAGTGATAGAACGCCGTACAGGGTACTGCGCGGCGCCGGGCGACGGCGCGGGCGGCCCAGGCCGGATGAAACGCATCGCCGGCCTCGATCAGATCGGGCTCGAGCGCCTCGAGCAGTCGTCGCCAGCGGCGCGGGTTGAGCGGCAGGCGGTAATTGAACGAGCCCGGCACAGGCAGGCCGGGAACCGAACAGAGCGCACCCGGAGCCATCCGCTCGGTGCGCCCCGGCACGAGCAGCGTGTGCTGCCAGCCGGGCTGTGCGGCGAGCCAGGCGTGTTTGGCATTCAGGTAGCGGCGCACACCGCCGCTCGTCGGCGAATAAAACAGCGTCGTATCGACGAGGCGGCGCGGGTTCATGGGTCGATCCTGATCCTCGGGGCCCGGTTCCCCAGGAGGGATTGCACGCCCCGCGTCGGGGTCTGTCAAGGCGCCGCACGGCGCGGCGCATGGCTGACTCAGGCGGCCGACTGAGTCTGCCGGCGCGACCCACTGCGCAGTCCCGCGCAGGCGGCAATCAGCTCCTCGGCGCTGGAGAAGCGCTCCTCACGCCGCTTCGCCAGCAGGTGCTCGAGCAGTGGTGCGTAGCCCCCGAGTGAGCTCGGCAGGCGCGGTGGGGCGGCGTTGACGTGCTGCTGTAGCACCTCCATAGCGCTGTTGCCCACGAATGGTTTGCGGCCGGTCAGCATCTCGTGAAAGATGACCCCGAGACTGTACAGATCGGAGCGGGGGTCGAGCTTCTCACCGAGCGCCTGCTCCGGGCTCATGTAGTACGGGGAGCCGCGCAGTACTCCGGTGTAGGTGCTGTGATGGCTGCCATCGAGCTGGCGAGCGAGGCCGAAGTCGATCAGCACGATGTTGTCGTTGTCGCGCAGCATGACGTTGGGGGGCTTCAAGTCGCGATGCAGCATGCCGGCGCGGTGCACCACGGCGAGCGCTGTCGCGATTCGCTCCAGGAAGCGCAGTGCCTCCGATTCCGTCACGCCCACGTGCATGCGTGCCTTCAGATCCCCGCGCGGGAAGTACTCCATGGCGAGGAACTCGTAGCCATCCTCGATGCCGTGGTCGAAGATGCGCACGATGCCTGGGTCATGCACCGCAACGATCGCTTGGTACTCACGCGCGAGGGCCTCTGCGCCGCGCTCATCGCAGGGAATCTTGCTGACCTTGAGCGCTACCTCGGCGCCATGTGCGGCGCTCTCGGCGAGGTACACCACGGCTTTTTCCGATTCGCTCAGCTTGCGGGTAATGGCGTAGCCGCGGATCGCCGGGTGGCCCGCCACGATCGGCGTGGCGCGCCCCAGGCGCGGGGGCGTGGCGGGCGGCGTGGGCACGTCATTCGCGACCACCTCGGGCGTCGCAGCGGGCGTTTGCAGTGTCTGCAGTGCGTGGTCGAGTGCGGCCTTCAGTCGCGCCGGTGTCACCAGTCGCTTGGGCAGGTAATCGGTGGCGCCCGCTCGCAAGGCCTGCACGGCGCGCAGCTCATCGCCGCGCTCGGCGAGCACCAGCAGCACTGGGACCGTATCGCTCTCGCGCAGCGCGCGGATCTCCGCCAGGACCGGCGGGTCGGTCGGCTCATCGCCGGTGCCGAAGTCCGATGCGAGCACCAGCACCTCGCAGGCCGAGCCGCTCAAGAGCGCGCTCAGTGTGTCGCCTTCGGCGGGCTCGAGAGTTTCAATGGCCGCCTGGGGGTACAGAATCGACAGGTGTAGCCGTACCCACTCGCGATATTTCGCATCGCGATCGACGATCAGTATGCGTATCGCTGCGTAATTCATGCGCAGTCTGGGACCTTGGACTAGGTCCGGCCGTTTGTCGCGCCCGCTGGCGCGATTCTGTGAATCACGTCATCCGCCGGCCGGCGTTATGTGATGCGCATGGAGCGCGCCGCCACTCAGCGCGGCAGCAGGAACTCTCGCCCCTGGTAGGAGAGCACGACCCCGTCGGGCCGGATTTGCACCACGCTGACTCCATCGGCGAGCGCATCGCCCTGGCGCAGTTTCTGCATGTTGATCATGACGAAGCGCTTGCGCGGCCGCGGATTGTAGACATGCAAGTCCAGGTGCAGCCGCGGCAGGGTGCTGCCCGGCTCGGCCGCGATCTGCGCATAGAGAGGCAGAGATCCGGAGGACTGGGCGGCGCGGCTCGCGGGGGCGCTGGCCGCCGGCTGCAGCGCGGGCTCGAAATCCGCCGGGTTGGGCGCGGTGGTAGCGCCTGGGCTCGGGGCCGCCATCGTGCTTTGCTCCGCGGATGCAGAGGGCGTGGGCGTGGCACCGATCGCTGCGGCGTCCGGTGACCTCTGAGCCGCAGAGGGGGGCGCCGACTGAGCAGAGGCAGAATTCGCTGCGAAGACGGCGGCAGGTTGCGCTACGGGTGCCGGTGCGCGGCTCGCCTTGCGGGTGACCGCCGCCGCGGACCGCATTGCGGCGGCTGCGGGCGGCTGCGTCGGCGGGCTGCCGTGCCGGCGCTTGAGCACGATCCAGCCGAGGGTCATGACGTTGATCAGCACCAGCAGGACGATGACGACGGCCCAGATCGGTACCGTCCGGCGCGGCTGAACGACTTTGACCTCGAACAGCGTCGGCCCGGCCTGGCGCTGGCGCGCGTGCTCGGATTTTTTCAGGGCATCGAGAATGAATGACATGTCAGCCGCCGTTGTGCTGCGCCGCGAGCAGCGGTGAATGCGGGTCGGGGAGCGCGCCGGAGATCGCCATCAGAGTCTGCACGCCTGCGATGCCGTCCACCGCCAGGCCGTGGGAACGCTGGAAGCGGCGCACCAGCCGCGCCAGGCCCGAATCGTACACGCTGCCCGGGGCGCTGCTCGAGGGCATCCCCTCCAGGCGCAGCAGGCTGCTGCGCAGCCAGCGCACCCCGGCGCCGCGCATGCCGCTTGAGAGGGTGCGCAGCCGACCGTCTGCCGGGCGCCACAGGAGCACGTAGCGGCCGAGCCATGCCCTTGAGAGTGCTGTGCGCCGCACCCGGGAGGGCGTCGGTCCGACATCCACGGTCGCATGCGACGGGCCCAGATGCTGCATGACGACGTGGTAGGTCTGGCCGTCCGCATCGGTCAGCAGCAGGATCGCAGGGCGGTTGTACAGACGCAGCTCGCCGAGGGAGCCCTGACCCTTGACGCACACCAGGCCGTGCTGCGCCGCTTGCTGACAGGGATGGGGGCCGGGGGCGTCATGCAGCCCCCACAGGCTCAGCAGCCTGGCGTAGGCAGTTGGCGCGCTCGCCTGGCCGCCGAAGCGGCTGAGCAGTCCCTGAAGCGAGACAGACGTCCGCGCCACTTGCGCCGCAGCACTTGGCGCGTGCGCATGTCCCGCCGGCTGGCGCACCGGCGGCAGGCGGCGCTGCAGGTGAGCTCGAGCGGTGCCGATCGCCGGTAGGCCCGGACCGAGGCGCCAGAACATGACCCCCGCGGCACCGAGCAGCACCGCTACGGCCGCGATGCCTGCCCAGAGCGGCCAGGACCGCTCGGCGCGGCGGCCAAATACCTCCACGCCCGCCTGGCGCACCAGTGCGCCGGTGACCTGGTGGCGGTCGAGCGAATAGCCGCCGAGCAGGGCGCGGTCGCAGAGGATGTTGATCAGGCGTGGCACGCCGCCGGAGAGCCGATGGATTCGCTGCAGGGCCCGCCGGCTGAAGATCTCGCTGGTGGCCCCCGCAACGCGCAGACGGTGGCGCACGTATGCGGCCGTTTCCGGCGTGCTGAGCGGGTCGAGGTGATAGCGTCCGGTGATGCGCTGGGCCAACTGGCGCAGTTCGAGTCGATCAAGCAGTTCGCGCAGTTCCGGCTGACCGATCAAGATGATTTGCAGGAGTTTTTGTGTGTTGGTCTCGAGGTTGGTCAGCAGACGCACCTGCTCGAGCACTTCGGGGGCAAGGTTCTGCGCCTCATCGACGACGAGCACCACGCGCTTGCCGGCGGCGTGGGCCCGCAGCAGGTACGCATTGAGGATGTCGACTAAGTCCTTCAGACTGCCAGTAGCCTTGTCCGGCACGCCGATGCCGAGCTCCTCGCACAGCGTCAGCAGGAACTCCGCAGCGCTCACGCGAGGATTGAGGATCAGCGCAATCTCGGTGTTCTCCGGCGTCTGTGCCAGTAGTGAGCGCACGATCGTGGTCTTGCCCGTGCCCACCTCGCCGGTGAGCTGGATGAACCCTCCGGCCTCGCGGATCCCGTACAGCAGGTGGGCCATGGCCTCGGCATGCCGCTCGCTCAGAAAGAGGTAGCGCGGATCCGGGGTGATCGAGAAAGGCTTCTCGTTGAGGCCAAAGAACGACAGGTACATCGGGCACCGACTAATCCAGCAAGTTTCCCCGGCGCAGCGCGCGGCTGCCGAAGCGCTCACGGACCTGGTCGAGCGCCGCATCGAGTCGGGCATTGCCGCCCGGGGCCGACTGTTCGAACAGACCCATTTGCGTCGCCGGCGACAGTTCCGCGAGCGTCACGCCGAGCAGGCGCAGTTTCGCACCCCGATGCTCGGCGAGCCAGCGCCGCAGCAACTCCTGCGCCACCTCGCGAATGGCACGTCCGTCCTGGGTGGGTGGAGCGACGCCACGCTGGCGGGTGAACGTCGAGAAATCGTGGCTGCGGATCTTCACCCCGATGCGCCCGCTCACCAACCCCTTGCGGCGCAACCGCTCGCAGGCCTTGTCCGCCAGGCGAGCGAGGTGCGCCTGGAGTTCCCGCGGCTGCGTCAGATCGCGCTCGAACGTGTCCTCGGCACTGAGGGATTTCTCCTCGGTCTCACTCACCACGGGTCGCTCGTCGATGCCGGAGGCCCGCTCGCGTATCCGCGGAGAATCCCGTCCGAACAGGGGCCACAGCAGCGCATCCGGCGCGGTGCGCAGCTCGCGCAGCGTCCGCAGTCCGGCGGCCTCGACTCTCTCCCCGAGTTTGCGGCCAAGACCGGGTAGGCGGCGCACCGACAGCGGATCGAGCACCTCGCGCACCCGTTCGAGGGGCACGACTGTGAGCCCATCGGGTTTGTCCAGGTCCGAGGCGATCTTCGCGACCAGCATGTTCGGCGCGACACCCACCGAGGCGCTCAGTCCGGTACGTGCGCGAATTTCCTCTTTGATGCGCCGGGCGATCGCGGGCGGCTCGCCGAGCAGCCGCACGCTGCCGGTGACATCGAGGAACGCTTCGTCCACCGACAGGCCCTGCACCAACGGTGTGATTTCCCGGAATACCGCGAACACCTGCGCAGAAACCTCGCGGTAGCGCGCCATGCGTGGTGGGACACAGATCGCATCCGGGCAGAGCCTGAGCGCGGTGCTCATCGGCATCGCCGAGCGTACCCCGAAGCGGCGTACTTCATAACTTGCCGCGGCGACCACCCCGCGTGCGCCGGCGTGGCCGACCACCACCGGCAGGCCGGCGAGCTCGGGCCGGTCGTGCTGCTCCACTGAGGCGAAAAACGCGTCCATATCGACATGGAGGATCGAGCGGATCACGACGGCACGAGTCTGTCGGGGACACTCAGAGAGACAGAAAACTGTAGGCCACGGTGCCGGCGAGCACCGTCAGGCCGATGAACAGGTACGCCGCAGCGAGTCCGGCCATCTTCCCGAGCGTCCACGCCGGACTCTGTCCATACACGCGGCGCATCGCCAGGTAGTAGTACACGGGAATCGCGAGCGTGACGATGAAATTCAGCGGGCCGAGCAAGGTCTGAGGGGCGCTGCACAGATTGACCAGCTCCAGAAGGCCGAACGTCACGAACAGGAACGCGTGGTTGTGCACCAGAAACAGCAGATGCTCGACGTAATAACGGCGCGGCTGCAGGAACATCGGCACCATGGCGAGGGCGAGCAGTGGCAACAGCAGGAACATCGCGCGTTCGTAGTTGCGCTCGAGTACTTCGACGAATCGCCCGACACCGCCCAGGGCGGTCACCGCGAGGCAACTGCGATCGAGCCGAGCTGCGAACCACGGTGAGACTCGCGCACCATACGCGCTCTCCTGTGCGCACATGGAGCTCGGATTGGACGTGAGCGGCGTAAGGAGCGGGTGGGCGCCGGCTGCCCCGAGTGGCGCCACCGCCATGCGAAAGTCCTTGCCGTTGCGCACCACGGTGACGCCGCGGGGCGGTCCAAGCGAGGTGAGCAGTCCCGTGACAAAGAAGAACAGCAGACTCACCACCAGGTACAGCCGCACCGGCGGCAAGTAGCGCACGCGCCGTCCGTCTAGAAACTCCCGTGTCAGCGATCCGGGCCGGAACAGGAGCGCGCGCAGTGTCAGCCACAGCCGTGAGTCCGCATGCGTCAGATCTTCGGTGGCTTCCTGCAGGAAATGCCAGAAGGAATGGACCGGGTGCTCGCGGTGACGCTGCCCGCACTCGCTGCAGTACGGTCCGGCAAGCGCTGCAGCGCAGTTCTCGCACGTCCCTCCCGCGCGGTGCACGCCGATCGCGACGTCGCCGACGACGGGCGCGGTGGCCTCGCTCGCCGTGTTCATGCCAGCGCGGTGGCGGCCGCACTCGCTGCGCAGTCCGGCTGCGCCTGCGTGCCGAGCTCGTGTGGCGCGAAGTCATCGACGTTCACGAGATTCATCACCTTGGCATCGAAGGCACGCAGCGCATCGGCTTCCGAGGCGCTGATGATGCCAACGGCGAGCGCCTGTTCGATCTGTCCGGGCAGGTCGAGTGCGCTCACTCGGCCGGTCTTGACCCCCTCGACGCGGATGCGCTTCTCGAGGGGCTCCATCACGACGGCGAGTTCGAGCGCTTCCTCGAGCAGCCCCAGCGGGTTGCCGGGTTCCACCGTGGTGTAGATGTATTGACCGATGCGCCGGCGGCTCAGCGAGGGCTGCGTGAGCCGCTCGGCGACCTGGCGGCCGAGCCGGTCGGAGGGTGCCGAGTAATGCCGTCCGCTCGGGAAGACGACCGTGCGCATCAGCCCGGCGAGCAGCCGATTGGGGAAGTTGCGCAGAAAGCCGTGCAGCTGTTCCTGGGCATGATAGAGCAGGTTGCGGCAAGCCCACTCCACGATCGGCAGGTCCTCCTCCGGACGACCCTGATTCTCGTGATGCTTCAGCACCATCGAGGCCAGATACATCGCCGAGAGCACGTCCCCGAGTCGGGCGGAGAGGTTTTCCTTCTTCTTAAGATAACCGCCGAGGGTGAGCATCGCGACGTCGACCGTAAAGGCGAACGAGGCGCTGAAGCGCACGATGTGTTGATAGTAGCGCGCGGTCGGCCCGCTCACCGGCGCGCGCGTGAAGCGCGCATGCGTCAGCGCCATGATGAGTGAGCGCACCGCATTGGAAATCGTGAAGCCGATGTGACCGAACAGCGCGCGGTCGAACTCCTCGAGGCCTTGGGCGTGATCGGGATTGCGTGCGGCATTCATCTCGCGCAGCACGAACGGATGGCAACGGACCGCGCCCTGGCCGAAGATAATCAGGTTGCGCGTGAGGATGTTCGCACCCTCCACGGTGATCGTCACCGGTACCGCCTGGTAGCTGCGTCCAAGGTAGTTCTTCGGGCCGAGACAGATCCCCTTGCCCCCGTGCACGTCCATGGCGTCGTTGGCGACCTGGCGGCCCATTTCGGTGACGTGATACTTCAGCATCGCGGAGGGCACGGACGGCCTCTCCCCGCCATCGATGGCGCCCGCGGTGACCGACCGTGCCGCGTCCATGGTGTACGTGAGGCCCGTCATGCGCGCGAGCACCGATTCGACACCCTCGAAACGGCCGACCGGCATGTTGAACTGGCGGCGGATGCGCGCATAGGCGCCGCTTGCCCACACGCCCGCCTTGGCGCCCCCGGTGGCATTGGAGGGCAGTGAGATGCACCGTCCGACCGAGAGCTGCTCGACCAGCATGCGCCAGCCCGCGCCGGCCATCTTCGGGCCGCCGATGATGAAATCGAGCGGTACAAAAACGTCGCGGCCCTGCACCGGTCCGTTCTGGAACGGGATGTTGGAAGGAAAGTGTCGCCGACCAATGCTGACACCGGACGTTTCGCGCGGAATCAGCGCACAGGTGATGCCGAGATCGGCTTCCTCGCCGAGCAGCTGTTGCGGATCGAGCAGGCGAAATGCCAGGCCGATGACCGTCGCGATCGGCGCGAGCGTGATGTATCGCTTGGAGAAATTCAGTCGCATGCCGAGCACTTCACGGCCCTGCCATTGTCCGCGGCAGACCACGCCGGTGTCAGGAATGGAGGCGGCGTCGGAGCCGGCGCGTGGGCCGGTCAGGGCGAAGCACGGCACCTCTTCGCCGCGCGCGAGCCGCGGCAGGTAGTGCTCCTTTTGCTCCTCGGTGCCGTAGTGGTTCAGCAGCTCTGCAGGTCCGAGGGAGTTTGGCACCGCGATGGTGGAGGAGGCCGTGGCGCTGCGACTTGCGATCTTGGTCAACACACAGGAGTGCGCGAACGCGGAGAACTCCAGGCCGCCGTAGCGCTTCGGAATGATCATGGCGAAGAAGCCGTGTGCCTTGATGTACTCCCACACGTGCGGCGGCAGATCGCCGCGCTCGTGCGTGATGTTCCAGTCATCGAGCATGCGGCACAGTTCTTCGCACGGTCCGTCGAGAAACGCCTGCTCCTCGGCACTGAGCTGCGGGGCACGGGCACCGAGCAGCTTCGACCACCGGGGCGCGCCGGTGAACAGCTCCCCGTCCCACCATACGGTGCCGGCCTCGAGCGCCTCGCGCTCGGTCTGCGACATCGAGGGCAGCAGGCGCCGGTAGGCCTTCATGAACGGCCGGCTGATCAGCGCCTTGCGCAGCCAACGCAGGTTCAGCAGCCACAGCGCCGCGAGCGACAGCCACAGGAACCCCTTCCAGGTTGTCGCCGTGGGATTGCTCGCCCCGAAGTAGCTGTAGGCCACCAGCAGCACGGTGAACGTGGCGGTGAAGGCGAGCAACGAGAGTCGGCGGTAGGCCAGGTAGAGCACCGCGACGATGAGGATCAGGGTGATGACGCCGCCGGCCTGGGTCACGGCATAGCCGATGGCGGCGGCGGCAACGAGCGCAAGGAGTGCACCCAGCATGGAAGCTCCTTCGTGCCGAGTTGTCGAAGCATTATGGAACGGCGCCGCCGCACTATAGCGGTTTTCCGGCCCAACGGGGGGCAGGCCGCGGCAGCGGCGCAGAGGCGGGCCCGAACGGTGTTCGGACCCGCCTCGGTCTGCGCAGCGAGGTTGCGCAGCGGGTGACCGGTCAGCCGAGGAGCGACTTCACGCCGTCGCGTTCCTCGTGCAATTCCGCGAGCGTTGCGTCCATGCGCTTGCGGCTCGCCGGGCTGATGTCCAGGCCCTGAACGATCTGGTACGCCCCATTGCGCGTGGTGACGGGGTACGAATAGATCACCCCCTCAGGGATGCCGTAGCTACCGTCGGAGGGCACAGCCATGCTCACCCAGTCGCCCTCGGCCGTCCCGTGCACCCACGTGTGGATGTGGTCGATCGCAGCCGAGGCGGCCGAGGCGGCCGAGGAGGCGCCGCGGGCCTTGATGATGGCCGCGCCGCGCTGCTGGACCTGCGGGATGAACGTCTGCTCGACCCAGGATGCGTCCACCAGGGACGGCGCGGCCTTGCCGCCCACCAGCGCGTGGCTGATGTCCGGGTACTGCGTCGCGGAGTGATTGCCCCAGATCGTCATGCGGCGAATGTCGAGCACATGCGTGCCGGTTTTCTCGGCCAGTTGCGAGAGCGCGCGATTGTGATCGAGGCGCGTCATCGCCGTGAAATTGCGCGGGTTCAGATCCCTGGCATTGGCCCGCGCGATCAGCGCATTGGTGTTCGCCGGGTTGCCCACGACCAGCACCTTGACGTTGCGGTCAGCGGCCTCGTTCAGGGCCTTGCCCTGCGCGGAGAAGATCTGTGCATTGGCGAGCAACAGATCCTTGCGCTCCATGCCCGGTCCGCGCGGCCGCGCTCCGACCAGCAGCGCCACGTGGCAGTCGCGGAACGCGACCTTGGCGTCGTCCGTCGCGACGATCTTATTCAGGCCGGGAAATGCGCAGTCGGCGAGCTCCATGACCACGCCGTTGAGTGCCTGCAGCGCCGGAGTGACCTCGAGCAGGTGCAGGTTGATGGGTTGATCCGGACCGAGCAGCGCTCCGGAGGCAACGCGAAAGGCGAGGGCATAGCCGATCTGGCCGGCAGCGCCGGTGATCGCGACGTTCATTGCGGGTTTCATGGTGCGTGAGATCCGTACGGGGAAAGCCTGCAATTCTAGCGCCGATAGACGCGCTTTATCACCCTGATCCGAACAAGCGATTGGTGCGCGGCATCCCCGGGGTGCTACAACAGCCTCACCCGCTTCGCGGTGCGGCGAACCGTCATACTCATCGAGTCGACGTGTGATCCGCCGCCCCGGGGGCGCTGACCCACAGCGACTGAGGAGTACGCCATGTTCGAGACCCGCAACGACCTTTCCGCCGACACCCGCACCCAGGTGATCCGTCTGCTCAACGCACGGCTCGCCGACGCCATCGATCTGGCGCTGCAGAGCAAGCATGCGCACTGGAACGTCAAGGGACCGAATTTCATCGCGTTGCACGAGCTGTTCGACCAGATCGCCGAGCAGATCGAAGAGCACGTCGATGGCATCGCGGAGCGCGTGACGGCCCTCGGCGGAACCGCGGGCGGAACCCTGGCCGCCGTTTCACGCGCTACGACCCTGACGGCCTACCCCGAGCAGATCGTCGAGGGTGTGGCCCACCTCGAGGCGCTAGCCGCGGCGCTCGCGGCCTTCGGGCGCAACGTGCGGGCCGACATCGATGAGGCGGCACGGCTCGGCGATGCCGACAGCGCGGATCTGTTCACGGAGGTCTCGCGCGAGGCCGACAAACAGCTGTGGTTCCTCGAGGCGCACCTGCACGCCCGGCGCTGAGTGCGCCGGTCGCGTGCCGCTAGGCGGGGAGGCTCACGGTGCCCGCCTGGCGCAGCAGGTGTCCGAACGGCGCCCCGGAGGCACCCTGCCGGCGCAGCAGCTCGAGCAGGCTCTCCGCAGCGCAAGGGTCGCCGAACAGGCGGCCCTGCGCCTGGTCGCAGCCGTTCTCGCGAAGGAACTGCAGCTGTTGAACCGATTCGACGCCCTCGGCAACCACCACCATCCCGAGGTTGTGGCCCATTTCGATCATCGTTCGCACCAGCGTGGCGTTGCCAGCGTTGTGCTGCACGTCGCGTACGAACGACTGATCGATCTTCAGAGTCCCGATCGGGAATTGCTGCAATGCCGAGAGCGAAGAATAGCCAGTGCCGAAGTCATCGATCGACAGATGCAGCCCCATCGCATGGAGCTCCTCGAGTAGCCGCAGCGTGTTCTTGGTGTCGGCCATGAGCGTCGTCTCGGTGATCTCCAGTTCGAGCGCGGCGGGCGAGACGCCGTGTCGGCGGAACACCGAGCGGCAGCGCAGGATGAAGCTCGCCTGACGGAGCTGGCGCAGAGAGAGGTTCAGCGAGATGCGCCCCGGCTCCCCGCCGGAGGTCTTCAGCTGCCGGTAGTCCATGCACACCCGGTTGAGCACCCACTCGCCGATATCGAGGATGAGATTGGTCTCCTCGGCGAGCGGTATGAAGCGCGAGGGCGGAATATCGCCGTGGCCGGGCAGGCGCCAGCGCAGCAGCGCCTCGGCACCGGCGACGTGTCCGGTGGCGATTGCGACTTTCGGCTGGTAACGGATCACCAGTTCGTCGCGCTCGAGCGCGCGGCGCAGTTTGCTCTTGAGAATCAGCCGTTCCACCGCCTCGGCGTTCATCTCCGGGGCGTAGAACGTGAACGTGTTGCCGCCGTTCTGTTTGGCGTGATACATGGCCGCGTCGGCGTTGCGGATCAGGTCGATCACGTTTTCCGCATCGCGCGGACAGAATGCGACACCGATGCTCGCGGTGAGGAATACTTCCTGTTGGTTCAGCTGGAAGGCGCGCGCCACTTCGTTCAGGATCGCGCGCGCGAGCTGCCCGATGGGCACGCGGTTGTCGGTTTCGGCAGGCAGTCCGTGTACGCACAGCGCGAACTCATCCCCGGCCAGTCGGCCGAGAATCGCGCCCTGCGGCACGGCGCGGATCAGCCGCTCGGCGAGTACCTCGAGCACCCGATCGCCGGTGTCGTGTCCGAAGGTGTCGTTGACCTCTTTGAAGCGGTCCATGTCGAGGTACAGCAATGCCACCGAGCGGCCGCTGCGCAGGCCGCGCGCCAGCGTCTGCTGCAGAAGATGCTGGAACTGCATGCGGTTCGGCACCTTGGTGAGGGTGTCGTAGCGCGCCAGGTAACGGATGCGCCGTTCGGCCCGCTTGCGTTCGGTGACGTTGCGCGCCACGAAGATGTTGCCCTGAAACTGCGGATCGTCGGTTTCGATGCGCGAGCCGGCGAGCGACACCGGGATGGTCTGTCCGTCGCGCGTGCGCACCACGCTCTCGCGGGTGTCCTGCGCGGCCTGCAGCAGATCGAAGCCACTGCGCACACTCTCATCGAGCAGCGAGACGATGCTGCGCCCGAGCAGTTCTTCCTCGGCGAAGCCGAGCATCTTGCAGGCCGCGGCATTGGCCGTCTTGATCACCCCGTCCGGGGAGGTGAGGAAGACTGCATCGGCCATGCTGTCGAGGATGCTACGCAGGTAGTCCTTGTTGACTGTCGATTGGCGCAGGCGGGCGCGCATCCGTTCCATGGCGAGCTCGAGCGCCTCGAGGTCCCCGCGGCCCCGTACCTCCACGGGCCGGGCATAATCGCCCAGGGCGATTCGCTGAGCGCTGCGCGTGAGCGCCTCGGCCGCTTGGTCCGCGGCGCGTGCCGCTCGCCAAGCGCGCACCGCGGCGAGCACGCTGCCGATGAGCGCCACAGCGACGGCCACCGTGGCCCCCGTGGTGCCGGGCCAGCGGCCCCACAACGCCGCCGCGCCGCTCACGAGCGCAACCAGCAGCGTCAGGCTGAACGTCCACAGCACGGAACCCAGGTGTTTCAAAGCGCGGCTCACCGCAAATCACTCGCTCGGCAGAGGCCAGTTCGGATCATCGCCCGTTGCGTATGCAGTCGCGGGGAAGCCGCTGTGCAGAGACGGCCTCGTCGGCATGCGTTCCGGTCGGTGCGCTCGGCCGGCGTCGCGTGCCCCGGTGGGCGGGGGTCAGCTGTACCAGGCGGCTCGAGCCGCTCTCCATGCCCAGGCGCCCAGGCATAGGTGGTCATACGGCGAGAATAGAGTCCACCCGGGCAGGCGTCAACGCTTTACGTAAGGCGGGCGCCGGCGGGAGCGCGGCCGCGGGGTGGCGCTAGCTGCGCGCGTTCGACCAGACGCGCTTCAGATAGCTCACCATCAGTCCGCGCATCGTCGCCATCGGATCGGCGGTGGCGGCGAAGATCGGTGGGCGGCGGCGCAGCAGTCGCCAGTTCTCACCGCGCAGGACTCGGCGCAGGAACTGCAGGTTGCGCTCGATCGACTCCATGTACGGATTGCGGCCGCCGTAGAGTACTTCCAGGTAGCGGTATGCGCCGCCGAACTCGCCCTCGAGCCGCTTGGTGCGTACGTCCTCGATGAACTGCGGGGTCTGGCGCAGCAGGTCCAGGCCGGAGGCGTAGCGGACCTCGGTCTGGCCGTCCGCGGACGTCGGCAGCGCCACTCCGCCGAGCACGAACTCCAAGTACAGCCGATCGCGACATTTCTCCAGGTAACAGCGGTCGGCCATCTGCGCGATCATGTCTGCCGTGCCGAGCAGGTGGCCGGCGAGCACGTCGCGCCGGTCGTGCAGGCGCGCCTCGATCTGTGCCGGGGAGAACTCGTAGCCGGTGAAATGGATGATCTCGCGGGCCACCGCCACCCAGGCCTGCAGCCCGATCCGCGGCAGGTATTCCTCCAGAAAGCGCGCCCCGCGGGAGACGTGCACGCGGGTGAACTCGGCGCCGTTGCGCGACTCGGACTCCTCGGTGCGGCGCAGATAGCCGACGTCATGGAACAGACCGGTGATCAGTGCGACCACGGCCCGCTCTCCGCCGAGGCGGGCCGCCGGAACGGCCTGGTGCTCGAAGCCGACCAGCAGTCGGGCGAGCGCTAGGGTGATGTCCAGGGTGTGCTGGCGGTCGTGATAGACGGTATCGACGCCGTGAAAGCCGGGGACTTCCCCGGCGAACAGCCGCTCGAAGTGCTCGAACGCGCGCCGCAGCGGTTCGAGCGACGTGCTCGGCCACGTCGGGGCGAACAGCGCCTCTGCAGCGGCGAGCACGGCGGCCGGCGAGCTGACCTGTACGGTATCGGTGACGTCGAAGTCGCTGCGCCGCTCGCGAGTCATTCTGCTGCTGGGGGGGCCGGCGCGGGGGGCCGTCGGCCTGCGTGGTGTTGGCGCGACTGTGGGGCAAACCCCGTCCGCATACCGAGAGCCACTGCTCAGAATCACCGGGGCCGTCCGTCGAACCGCGATCCCGGTCACGTTACCGGCGCGGGTGTGGAAATCCCGTGTTGCTTCAGCAGCGCCTGGACCTGCGGGGGGCGACCGCGAAAGGCGATGAAGGCCTCGAGCGCATCGCGGCTGCCGCCCTGGGAGAGGATGCACTCCAGGTAGCGCTGAGCGGTGGCCCGGTCGAACGTTCCGTGCTCTTCGAATGCCGAAAACACGTCCGCCGCCAGCACCTCCGCCCATTTGTAGCTGTAATAGCCGGCCGCGTAGCCGCCGGCAAAGATGTGCCCGAAACTCATCGGGAAGCGATTCCATTCGGGTACGGGGATCACCCCGACCTGTGCTCGGACCTGATGCAGCAGATCGAGCACCCTGGCGCCGCGCGCCGGGTCGTACTCGGCGTGCAACCGGAAATCGAACAGCGCGAATTCCAGCTGCCGCACCATCTGCAGTCCGGCCTGGAAGCTGCGCGTGGCGCACAGCCGCTGCTGCAGCGCCTCGGGCAGCGGCGCACCGCTTTGGAAGTGCCCGGAGATCCGCCCCAGCACCTGCGGGTCCCACGCGTAGTTCTCCATGAACTGGCTCGGCAGTTCGACCGCGTCCCAGGCCACGCCGTTGATGCCCGCGAGGCTCGGGAAGTCGACGCGAGTGAGCAGGTGATGCAGGCCGTGGCCGAACTCATGGAACAGCGTCAGCACGTCATCGTGCGTCAGCAGTGCCGGGCGGTCCTGCCCGGGGGGCAGCACGTTCAGCACCAGGTAGGCGACCGGTAGCGCCGCGCCGCTGGCGAGGTGCTTGCGACCCACGCACTCGTCCATCCAGGCGCCGCTGCGCTTGTGCGGACGCGCGTAGGCGTCGAGGTAGAAACTGCCGATCGGGCGGCCGTTGTGCGCGATGTCGAAGAACCGCACGTCTGGATGCCATACCGCAACCCCGGTGCGCTCGCGGATGTGCACACCAAAGAGCCGCTCGGCGACTTCGAACAGTCCGGCGAGCACGCGTGGCAGCGGGAAGTACGCTCGCAGCTCCTCTTGGGACACCGAGTGGCGCTGCTGCTGGAGCCGCTCGGAATAGAAGGCGACGTCCCACGCCAGCAGCGGCTGGCCCGCGAATGCTTCGAGCTCGGAAAATTCCCGCTCGGCCGCCGGGCGGGCCGCCCGAGCGAGCGCCTCGAGGAACCCGAGCACCTCCCCGCGGCTGCGCGCCATACGCTTGGCGAGCGCGTAATCGGCGAAACTCTCAAAGCCAAGCACCCGGGCCGCCTCGTGCCGCTTGGCGAGAATCTGCTCGATGACCGGCGCGTTGTCCCAGCGGCCCGCGAGTGGCCCCTGGTCCGAGGCTCGCGTCGCCCAGGCGCAGTAGAACGTGCGGCGCAGCTGCGCCGACTCAGCGTCGGTGATCACCGCGACGTAGGTCGGCTGATCGAGCGTGAGCAGCCAGCCCTCGAGCTGCTTCTCCTGCGCCCGGCGCCGCGCCTGTTCGAGCAGCATCTCGTTCAAGCCGCGCAGCTGCTCCGAGTCGGTGACGTGGTGACTCCAGGCGTGGGTCGCATCGAGCACGTTCTCTTCGAACTTCGCCTGCAGCTGCGTCAGCTCGAGCATCACCTGCTTGTAATGCGCCTTGGCCGCCTCCGGCAGACCGACACCGGCCAGGGTGAAGTCCTGCAGTGTGTGCTCGATGAGACGGCGGCGAACCGGATCGAGCGCCGCGCCCTCGTGCATCTCGATGCTGCGGTATGCCCGATACAGCTTTTCGTTCTGTGCCAAGTCGGTCTGGTAATCCGACAGCAGCCCCAAGCAGGCGTTGTAGGCGGTGCGCAGCGCCTCGGAGTTCAGCACTGCGTTCAGGTGGCCGACCGGCGACCAGGCGCGCGCGACGCGATGGTGCAGCTCCTCGAGCGGTTCGACCACGGTGGCGAAGGTCGCCGGTTCGCGCCCCGCAATGGCCTCGATCTCGGCTCGCGCCTCCCCGAGCAGCGCGCCGATGCCGGGCTTGACGTCGGCGGCGCTGATGCGCCCGAACGGCGGCAGCGGGTCTGAGTTGAGCAGCGGATTGTCCATGGTCACATTCTGCCCGAGCGGCACCGGAGCGCAACTGGCGCCGGCGCCGCTCAACGCATGGTGACCAACTCTTCGGCGCTCGTCGGGTGGATCGCGACGGTGTCGTCGAAATCGCGCTTCGTTGCGCCCATGCGTACCGCCACGGCGAAGCCCTGCATCATCTCGTCAGCGCCCGGTCCGATGACGTGCACGCCGACGACGCGCTGCTCGGGGCCGACCGTTACCAGCTTCATATCGCAGCGTGGCTTGTGTTCGGTCATCGCGTGGTACATCGGCACGAAGCTCGATTTGAACACCGTGACGCTCTCGGCGCCATAGTTGTTGCGCGCCTCGTGCTCGCTCAGTCCCACCGTGCCGATCGGTGGATGCGCGAAGATCACGGTCGGGATGTTGTGGTAGTCGAGATGCCGGTCGGCCTGACCGCCGAACAGCCGGTCGCTCAGACGGCGCCCGGCCGCGATGGCCACCGGCGTCAGCTGCGCCCGGCCGGTGACATCCCCGATGGCGTAGATGCCGGCCGTGCTCGTCACCTGGTAGTGATCGGTCTGAATGAACCCATCGGCGTCGCAGGCGACGCCCGCGGCCTCGAGGTTCAGTCCCGCCACGGCGCTGGCGCGGCCAACGGCCCACACGAGACGCTCGAACGGACCGAGCCGGCGGCCGTCGCGCGTCGTGAGCGTGATGTTTCCG
>JBMFWZ010000045.1:0-24171 GCA_049964755.1 Steroidobacteraceae bacterium
AGCACCGGCCCGCCGCTCTCGATCACCACCACGGTGTGCGGATTGGCGCCGGCCACGGCGGCCACCAGCCGGTTCTGCCTGCGCAGGTTCAGCGGCACATCGATACTCTCCGCCGCCCACTGCGTCACGAACACCACCACCCGATGGGCCCACTTCGCCACCTTCAGCGCGTGGGCGAGGTTGCGGCCCGAGGCGTAGCGGAAGCGCGCCTGCGGCGCCTCGCCCATCATCGCCCCGAGCGGGGCGGAGGGCAGATACACCTCGGGACCGGGGAAGTTCTTCGGTCCGAGACCGCGCACGGCGCTGCCCCCGACCGGGAAGACGGTGGAGGAACCCCCGCCATCGATCACGCCGCGGTCGGCGTATCCGCCGATCACCGCGATCCGGTGCACGGTGCTCGAGAGCGGCAACACGCCCCCGGCGTTCTTCAGCAGGACGATGCCCTGCTCCTCATCCGCCTCGGCCACCGCCCGGTCGGCTGCGAAGTCGATGTGCGCCTGGCGCCGGATCGGATGATCGACCACCCCGACGGCGAACATCGAGCGCAGGATGCGCTCGTCCATCTCATCGAGCACGCCCTCTGGCACCCGGCCGTCCTTCACCGCCTGCGCGAGCGCCGCTCCGTAGTACGGGTGCTGATCGAACACGCTCGAGGCCGAGTCCTGGTCGAGTCCGGCGAGCGCCGAGCGCACCGTGCTGTGCGCCGCGCCCCAGTCGCTCATCACGTAGCCGCGAAAGCCCCAGTCCCCATCGAGCACATGGTGCAGCAGCCACTCGTTCTGGCAATTGTAGTGCCCGCGCGTGCGGTTGTAGGCGCACATCAGCGCCCCGGGATGCCCGCGCTCGATGGCGAGCTCGAAGCCGAGCAGGTCCGACTCGCGCGCCGCGGCGCGTCCGATCTGCGCGTCATACACCATGCGGCCGGTTTCCTGGTCGTTCATGGCGAAATGCTTCAACACCGCGATGACGTGCTGGGACTGGATGCCGCGGATCTCGGCCCCCGCGATCACCCCGGTGAGCAGCGGATCCTCACTGACGTACTCGAAGTCGCGCCCGCCGCGCGCCTCGCGCACCAGGTCCGCCCCGGGCCCGAGCAGCACGTTGAATCCCGAGGCACGCGCCTCGGCGCCGATCATCGCCCCGCCGCGCTCGGCGAGGCGGGGGTTCCAGCTCGCCGCGGTGGCGAGCCCCGAGGGCAGCGAGGTTCTCTCGCGGAACACGTCGCTCGAGGCGCGCTGCGTGGCGACGCCTAGGCCCGCATCGCTCTGCCATTGCGGCGGGATCCCGAGCCGCGGCACACCCGGAATATACCCCGCCGAGCCCATGCGCACCGCGCGCGGCGGCTGGTAGGCGCGGCCGGGCATCACCGACCCGAAGTAGCCGAACACCAGGCGCAACTTCTCCGCCTGGGTCATGGCCCGTACCGCGAGCGCGGCCCGCACATCGGGCGAGAGCTTCGGGTTCAGCCACGGCCGCGCAGTGCCGGCCCACGCGCCGTGCGCGCCAAGTGCACCGAGCAGCAGCACTGCAGGCGCAAGGGTTCCCTTGATTCGATGCATCACTGTTTGAACTCCAGAGGACCCCCGGCGCTCGGGGCCTCGATCGACTGGAGCGCCGCAGCGCTCCGCTTGCGGATTTCCCCCCGACGCGCACGCCGCCGGCACTGCTCGCACCGTGCCGCGGGCCGCACGGTGCACCCCGCAGGACCTTTCCGGGACCGGGCGGCACAGGGCGACCCGGCCGGTTTGGAAACGTTTCCAACCCAACCTAAGTATCGTGCACGCCGGCAGCGCTGTCAATCCGCGCGTACACCGCGCGGCTCGACTCGACAACCGAGCGGTGGATGTTATTCACTGCGCAGACCGCGCACCGCACGGGCGCGCACCGCGAGGGCGTTGGCGTTGAGATTCACCGATGGGGCCGTGGTCGCCGCCTACCTCGCCTGCGTGCTCGTGATCGGCCTCAGCGGCACGCGCCGGCGCGTCTCGAGCAACGAGTTCTTCCTCGCCTCGCAACGCGCCTCCTGGCCGATGATCGGCCTGGCGGTGATCGGCTCGAACTTCTCCCCGAGCGCCCTGATCGGGATCACCGGCTCGGCGTTCGCGCTCGGCATCTCGGTGTACAACTACGACTGGGTGGCCACCGTCACGCTGGTGGTGTTCGCACTCTGGCTGCTGCCGCGGCTGCTCGCCGAGCGCATCTACACCGTGCCGGAATACTTCGAGCGGCGCTTCGACCGACGGGCACGGGTGTGGCTCGCCGGGCTGTCGATCCTGCTCTACATCCTGCTCGATGCGGCCGGCTCGCTCTACTGCGCCGCGCTGGTCGTACACGCGCTGCTGCCGCGTCTGCCGTTCATCGCCACGGTGCCGCCGCTCGCGCTGTTCGCCGCCCTCTACGCCCTCACCGGCGGACTGCGCGCGGTGATGCGCACCCAGGCACTGCAGGGCGTGGTCATGATTGGCACCGCGGGGCTGCTCGCCGTCTATACGATCCACGCCGCCGGGGGCTGGAACGCCGTACTCGCGGCCAATCCCCCGCAGCACCTGCATCTGGTCCTGCCGGCCAATAACCCGTACATGCCCTGGACCGGACTGGTGTTCGGGATGCCGGTACTCGCGCTCTATTACTGGTGCACCAACCAGTCGGTCGTGCAGCGCACTCTCGCCGCCCGTTCGGTGGCCGACGGCCAGCGCGGCGCACTGCTCACCGGGGCGCTGAAGCTCACCTCGCTGCTGCTCATCGTCGCACCCGGGCTCGCCGGCCGAGCCTTGTTTGCGCACCTGCACCGCGATGACGATGTGTACATCCGCCTGGCGCTGACGCTGCTGCCGCCCGGGGTACTCGGGGTGTTCCTCGCGGCGTTCCTCGGTGCGCTGATGGCCTCGCTCTCGGCGACCTACAACAGCGCCGCCACCGTGATCTCGATCGATTTCATCCGCCGTGCCCGTCCGCACCTCGATGAGCGCCGCACGGTGCGCGCCGCGCGCATTGCGACCGCGCTCGCCATGCTGGCCTCGGCCGCCTGGGTGCCGCAGATCGCGCGCTTCCCCTCGCTCTGGCAATACCTGCAGGCGGTGCTCGCCTATTTCACCCCCCCGGTGGCCGCCGTGTTCCTCGCCGGCGTGCTCTGGCCGCGCGCCAATGCCCGCGGCGCCTTCGCCGGCCTCATCGCCGGGACCGCCCTCGGTGCACTTCTCTACGCGCTCGCCATCCTCGGCATCGCACACGTGCAGTTCCTCAATGTCGCCGGACTCGGCTTCGCCGCCTCCCTCGCGGCACTCGTGCTGGTGAGCCTGACGGTGCCGGCCGGCCCCGCCGCCGCGCCCGTCGCGCACGCCGCGACCCCGCGCAGCGTGAAGATCGCCGGGGTCGGACTGCTGGTGCTCACCGCGGCGATCGTGGCCACCTTCTGGTGATTCGGCGCGCCGCCGTCCCTGGCAGCGCGCCGAAGCTCAGTAGTGGAACTTGTAGCGCAGCTCGGCGTAGATCTGAAACGGGTTGTTCCAGTGCACGCCACCGAAGGTCAAGCTGTTGTCGGTCATCAGGTGCTTGTTGGCGAGGTTCAGCGCCGTCACCGACACCTGCAGGTTGCGGCTGAAGTTGCGCCCCACCGTCAGATCAATGATGGCGTAGCTCGGCAGGTGGCTCGGCTCATAGGTGGGCGGGCCGGCAAAGCCGTTCGCGAGGCCAGAGTTCACCGACACGTTGGTGCCGACGAAGTAGTGCTGCGGCAGATCGACGTTATACCCGACGCTCAGCGTGTTGCGCTGATCGTGATCGAGCGCGACGTAATTGCCACACGCGGTGCCGGGCACCACCAAGCCGCCGCTGATCGAGCCGAAGCACTGCGCGGTCTGGTTCGAGTAAGCCAGGTGCACCTGCCCGTAGCGCCACATGGCCGGTGAGGCGACGGTGAGCTCCCGACCGCGAATCAACGCACCCTGGTCGGTGATCGGCAGGTAGATGTCCGACTCGCCGATCGGGTTGTGGTCGAAGAAGTTCTGCGCCTGGGTGACGAAGTAATCGACGTGCGCCGTCCAGCCGGCGAGCGGGATGGTGACGCCGAACTGGCGCTCCCGGTCGCGCTCCCCGTGCAACGGCAGGAAGCGGCTGTTCTGCGCCGAGGCGTACGTCACCAGCGGTCCGCCGAGGGACTCCAGCGGCGGGGCCTGGTAGTACTTGCCCCAGAAGGCGCTGAACACCCAGTTCAAGCGCGGTACGCGCACCGTCGCACCGTAGCGCGGATCGATGGCCGATTCGCTGATCAGGCCCTTGAAGTCCGAGTAGCGCACACCGGCCGACAGATGCACCCAGTGCGAGAGCGCATAGGTGTCCTGCGCCCAGGCATCCACCAGGTGACCGGTCGGACTCTCGAGCTCCTGCAACGGCGCCGGGGTGCCACCGGCGAAGGCGATATTGAAGTCGGCGTGATCCTGCTGCGCAAAGCCGTACACCCCAAAGTCCACGTGGTTGTGGCTGAAGTGCATGCGCAGATTTTCCTCCCCGCCCTCGTACTGCGAGCTGTGGTGGAACGTGGTGATCGAGGGGTAATCCTGCGCGCCGCCGTCATACGCGGCGCTCTCGAAGTGATACATCAGCGAACTGGTCAGCACGATGTCATGGGTGAAGGTGTGCACCCAGGAGAGCAACGCGAAGTTGTCCGCCTCCTTCTGAGTGTCGCCCTGCTGCCCGACGCACTGCGGGTCATTCGGCAGCGGCGCAAGACAGTTCGGGATCTGGTAGGTGTCCTGACGCAGCTGCGCGACGAAGCGCAGATCGTCGCGCGAGTCCGGGTTGTATTGAAGATTGGTGAACAGCCCGTAGCCCTGCGACTGGTCATGGATGACCTGGGCGACCGGGGTCTGCAGACCGAGATTGCTGCGATTGCCCTCGGCACTGACGTAGTAGGCGAAATTGCCCGTGTGGCTTGCCGCACTCAGGTAATCGTCCGTCTGGCCGAAATTGCCCGCGGACACCGACAGCAGGCCCTGATCGTGCACCCCAAAGCCGGTCTTGGGGATGACATTGAACACCCCGTACGTGCGATCCCCCTCATCGGCGTTGTAGCTGCCCTGCTCGATGCCGAGGGTTTGGATATCCTGCGGGTCGACGGCCGGGCCGAGATTCTCCGCGATGTTCGTGTTGGGGATCTCCACCCCGTCGATCAGCCAGTTGGTCTGGTGGCCACCGCGGATGTGCAGCATGTCGTGCGCCTCGTAAGCTCCCGGCACGTAGTCGGTGATCATCGAGAGGCTGTTGACGTTGACCGCCCCCGGGGTGTCCTCGATCTGCTGCTGACTGACGAGCGTGATCGGCGTGACCGAGGCGACCACCGGCTGCTGCGAGCCGCGCACCACGATGCGCCGGAAGGTCGCTATCGGGAGCAGATGCAGCACGGGTTTCGGGAAATAGCCCGCCTCCACGGTCAGCAGCTCGCGTTGCGGCTGGAAGCCTTTGCGCCGAACGGAAATGCGGTAGGTGCCGATCGACACGGTCGGAAAAGCGAACCGGCCCTTCGCATCGGTACGCGTCGTGCGCACGCTGCCGGAAGCAGCCGAACGCAGCGTCACGCGCACACCGGCCATGGGTTGATTGTGGAGGCCTTCCACCCGACCGCGCACCGCGCCATAGGAGCCGGCCCAGGCACTCACCGGCATCAGCCCGAGCGCGGCGAGCACACCGAGTCCGCCGACCATTGAATGAGCGCAAAGCCCGCGGCGCACACGCGCCGAGCGGCTCGAAACATGTTCTTTCAATTCGAGTCTCCCGCGGCGCCGCCTCCGGTGCGGGGCCGCCGTCTGAATATCAATCTCAGGATGCCGCGCCGCGACGCCCCCCGCAGGGACGCCGAAGCGGCGGCCGATCGGACCGATCAGACGGCAGTCGGGGGCGCACGCGCCTGAGGCGTGTGCGCAAGCGGAACGCTGAGAATCGACGTCGGTTCAGGCTCACTGAGCGCCACCGCGTACGGGGCCCGCAGCGTAAGCCCGGCGAACGCATAGGCCGGCACCGGCGTGGTGCCGTTGCAGAATGCGCAGTGGGTGACCGTATGGCCCGCGGGCGCCGCCTGGCGTGCCGCCCCGTGGGCGAAGAAGCCGGCCGGAAAGCCCTCGTGGCAGATCTCGATCGAAAGCGCCTGCGCATCCGGCTCGAAGCCGAGCGGCACCAGTGCGCGCAATCCAAAGGCGAGCAGCGCGAGCCACCCGACCCAACCGGGCAGGCCCCGCCGCGGCGCATGCCGCGCCGTTCTGCGCCACCGACGGTGGTAGGGTACTGCGCTCACTGACTGATGCTGTCCGCTCCCGCCCCCGCGGGGCCGGGCCTCATTGTATGACAAGGGTCAGGAGCACGGGTTCACCCGCGCCGCCGCGGCGGTGAGCCGAGTCCGCCGCGCGCCAGAGCGTTGCCCGGAGCGCGGCGGACGGTATCGGCTCAGAACGAATAGCCGACCGACACCACCACGGCGTTCGGCCAGAAATGCACCTTGGAGCTGCGCAACACCCCGGCGGTGTCGGTGGTGAGCGTGCTGTTGACCTGCGCGACCGAATAGGACGCCACGATGTGCCAGCGGGTGTTCAAACGGTACTTGAAGCCCGCAGTGACCGCCGGACCCACCGAGGACGGGAGGGAAATCGAGGTCGGTCCACCGCTGACGGCCGCGCCCGCGGCGGTGACCTGTCGGTCGTAGAAGTACGTGTAGTTGACCCCGACGCCCACGAACGGCCGCCAGCGCGAGTCGGGTGCGAAGAAGTTGTACTCGAGCAGCGCCGTCGGGGAGAGCCAGCGGATGGTCGCAATGGTCTGCCCGTTGTACGGCACGGACCCGACCGCCGCGGGGCCTCTGGCCACCGCGTGCGTCAGCGGCGGCCAGCCGAAGGCGAACTCCACGGCGAAGTGGTCCGAGAGCGTGCGCACGTAGCCGAGGTAGAGCGTCGTGGTGTTGTTCACGCTCGTGTTCAACCCCGGCACGGTATACGGGCCGGTGATGTCACTGGCGCTGGTGTCGAAGTGAACGAAGTACCCGCCGATGCGGATGTCATTCGGGTTGGCGTTGTCGGCGTGCGCCCCGGTGGCGGCCGCAAGCGCAAGAGCGGTGCCGAGCGCGAGTGTTGCGATCTTGTACTGCATGGTCGTCTCTCGTGTCAGGGCCTAGGGAACTTGCGCGAAGAAATCACGCGCAGCCACCATACAGAACGGCGCCTCGGTCGCGTGGTAGGACTGGATCGCGGTGCTCGCGCCCTCGGCGGCGACCATGGCCGCGTAGGTGCTCTGGAACGCACCCTGCAGGGGCGCAAACGGCCCGGCCGGCGTGCCATTGAGGTCGAGCACCTGCACCAGTCCGGCTGAGACCAGCGGACTCCACTCGGCGGCCATCACCCCGGTGTTCACCTGGAAGAACACCGTCGGGTCCTGGTCCCCGCCGCACATCAACATCGGCTCCTTCGGCGACCAGCCGCCGTTGCGCATGTCGTTGAGCTTGAAGTCCTGGCGCAGTCCGACCGCCGGCTGCGCCGCGAGCGCCACGTCGGTGGCATTGAGCGTGCCCCCGTTGAGCAGCGTCATTTCGGCCTGGTCCGGCTCGGCGAGCGCATCGGCGGCGTACTCGGCCCGGTACGTGTTGTTCACCAGCGAGGGACTGCCGAACCCGGCATCGAACAGCGCCGCCTGCGAGGCGCTGTACGGCGGGCTCGTCGGCACCGCGAGCAGCTGATCGAGCTGGGTGTTGCCGGTCACCGGCGGGGTGCTGTCGAAGAGCGCCGCCTCGGGCAGCGCGCCGGACTGGAACAGCTGGGTGAGTGAGTCCGGCGAGGGCAGCAGCGTGGCGATCCCCGTGGCGTACGTCGAGGTGTAGACATCGGTGGTCGCGCTGTACACGTTGTTGTAGGCGTTCTGGTAGCTCGTGGTCACGAACGGGGCGAAAATCGTCGAACCAATGTCCACCTGGCCGAGGAAGATCGCGTCCCCGAACGCCTCGAGTGCATAGGGCCCGGACGACGGCGCCGAGGCGGTCACCGTGTCGCCGGCGGCCTGCATGGCCTTCACAGTGGCCATGGCGACGTAGCCGCCCTCGGAGTAACCGGTCACGTAGACCTGACCGCTGGCGGTGGTGCCCGGTGTGAACGAGTGCGGCAGCGCCGTCTGCGCTGCGGTGAGCGCATCCATCATGTCGTCGGCATTCACCGTCGCGTTGACGTAGGGGTGGTAGCCGAGGTTCGAGATGTCGTAGCCCTCGAAGTTCGGCGCCACCACGATGTAGCCCTGAGCGGCGAACACCGCGGCGATCATCGCCGATTCGGAGTTGGCGGCGTTGGTGGTATCGGTGATGGCAGCGATGTTGTACGTCGACACCGTGGTCGTGCCGTGGGCATACAGCACGATGGGACGGGCCCCGGAGCACTGCGCGCCGGTGCCGGTCGGCACCATGAGGGCGCCGGAGACCTCGGTCGGCTGCCCGTTCGGGGCCGTGGTCCAGTATTTCAGGTAGTAGAAATCCACGCCGCAGGCCGGCGTACCGGCCAGCTGCAGCAACTGCTGCCCCGACGTGTTGGCGCCGAGCTCGGCGGCGAAGGCCGAGGCGGTCAGTGAGGCGACCCGCAACGGCGGATTGACCGCCAGGGTGCCGGCCTGCGTCGAGGTGGCGACGGACGCGGTCTGGCTGTTGCTCCCGCAGCCCGCCAGGGCGAACACGGTGAGACCAGCGCAGAGCAAGCCTCGAGTCTTCGTCAACATGCAATTCCCCCCTGACCCGCCGCAGAATTAAAACAATCGTTCGTTTGCGAGCCGTGGCAGGAGGATACCTGCTCACGCAGTCGCTGGGTAGTCCCGCCCTCCGGGTGTTGCAATTGAGCAACGAAAGCGCGAAGCCCGGCAGGATCCAGACGCCACGGACCGGATCCTGCCGGGAGGACGTGTCGCCTCAGTGTCCCGCCGGAACACTGAAGCCGTGGTAGCGCAGCAACGGCCCGATGCGCGGATTGCGGCCGTAGAAGCTGCGGAACATCTTCCAGTACCCTTCCGTGTGGCCGCGCGAGAGCACCAGGTCACGGAACCGCTGGCCGTTGGCCCGGGTCGGCCCGCCGTGCTTCAGGCACCAGTCGTAGGCGTCATCGGCGAGCATCTCGGTCCAGAAGTACGCGTAGTACCCGGCGGCATACCCGCCCCCCCAGATGTGCGGAAAGAAGCTCGAGCGGTACCGTGGTGGCACGTCGGGCAGCGCCATCCCGGTGCGCTTCAGAGCGGCGCGCTCGAAGGTATCGGCATTTTGCAAAGGCGCATTCCAGGGCAGCGTGTGCCACTGCATGTCGAGCTCGGCGGCGGCGAGTTCCTCCCCGACGCTGTAGCCGGCATTGAAGTTGTCGGCACGCTGGATCTTGCGCATCAACGCCTTCGGCATCGGCTGACCCGTGCGGTAGTTGAGCGCGTAGTGACGCAGCACGGCCGGATAGACCGCCCAGCGCTCATCGAACTGTGAGGGAAACTCGACGAAGTCCCGCGCCGTGTTCGTGCCCGAGAGGCTCGGATAGACCTCATCGGCGAGCAGGCTGTTCAGTCCGTGCCCGAACTCGTGGAACATGGTGACCGCATCGTCGATGCTGATCAGCGCCGGGTGTCCGGGGGCGGGCTTGGTGAAGTTCGCCACGTTGTAGACCACCGGGGCGTGCCCGAGCAGGCTCGACTGGACGACGAAATTGTCCATCCACGCGCCACCGGACTTGTCGGCGCGCCGGAAGTAATCGAAATAGATCAACCCGAGCGGCTTACCGGTGACGTCGTACACCTCGTACACCTGCACGTCCTTCTGATAGACCGGCAGGTCCTTGCGCGCCTTAAAGGTGAGCCCGTACAGGCGGTGCGCCAGGTAAAACAGGCCGCGGTGGATGACGTTGTTCAGCACCAGGTAGGGGCGCACCTGGGCATTGGTCAGGTGGTAGCGGGCCGCCTTGGCGCGGTTGACGTAGTACTCCCAGTCCCAGGGGCGCAGCGTGAAGTGCCCGCCGTCGTGCACGATTTGAGCCTGCAGGATGTGCGCCTCGCGATGCACGGCGGCCACCGTCGGGGCCACCAACTGGCTGAGGAAATGCTCGACCGTCGCCGGGGTATGGGCCATCTGGCTCTGCAGCCGATAGGCGGCGAAGTTAGGGTAGCCGAGCAGGTGTGCCTTCTCGGCCCGCAGTTGGGCGATTTCCTCGATGGTCTTGCGGGTGTCGTCGGGCCCGCCCCGCTCGGTACGGTTCCATGAGCGCTCGAACAGCTCATGGCGCACAGTGCGGTTCGACAGGTACGCGAGCGCCGGCTGCTGGGTGGTGCTCTGCAGCGTGATCACCCACTTGCCCCTCAGGCCGCGCGCGGCGGCCGCATGGGCCGCCGCGGCGATCATCCCAGGCGTCAGTCCGGCCAGATCGCGCTTGTGGGTGATGACGAGCGCACCGGCATCGGTGGCCTTGAGCAGTTTCTGCTGAAACTCGGTGGTCAGCTGCGCCAGCCGCTCGTTCATCGCGGCCAGCCGGTGCTTGTCGGCCCGATCGAGCAGTGCCCCGTTCATGACGAAACGACGGTAGTACAGCCGCAGCAGCGCGCGCGCCTCGGGGAGCGAGTTCAGCGCGGCGCGGTGCGCATACACCGCCTTGACGCGCTGGAACAGCCGGCCGCTGAGGTACAAATCATCATTGAGCGCCGCCAGCGGACCGGCCTCCTCGGCCTGGACCTTCTGCAGCGTCGCATCGGTGTGCGCCGAAGTCAGCGCGTTGAACACACCCATGACCCGGTTCAGCAGTCGCCCGGAACGCTCGAGCGCCACCAGCGTGTTCTGGAAGGTCGGCGGTGCGGGATTGTCGGCGATGCGGGTCATCTCGGCGCGCTCGCGCCGGATACCCGCATCGATCGCCGGCTTGAAATCCGCATCCTTGATCAGGTTGAACTGCGGTGCCTCAAACGGCAGCGGGCTCGGATCCATGAACGGATTGCCGGCAGCGGCGTGCGCCGCGGCGCTGAGCGCACAAGCGGCGAGCGCGACATGGAGCGCGCGGGTATGGAACGTCCCCCTCATCTGATGACTCCTCGTTATTTGGGTGGCACGCTGCGCACGGCCGATCGGGCCACGCGGCGCACGCAAGAACATGAGTCTACACGAATGCCCGCACGCGCTCCGGTGCCGCTCGCCAGGTGCTGCGGCGGAGCCATGCGCGAGGGTACTGCGGCCAACACGCGTTACCGCGCACGGTGCGAAGACGCCTCAGTGACGGTCTACGATCTCCTGCATCGCTTCTCGCAGGACGTTCTCGGCAACGCCGCTGCGCTTCAGCGCGGCAGCGAGCCGCTGCGGCATGCTCTGATCGAACTGCGCTTCGTCGCGGCGCAGTCCCTCACGGATGGAGCTCTTCAAAAAGGCCCACACACACGGCACAGCCGCCGGTCACCTCCGAGGCCGATCTGCACCCAGACCTTACCGCGCACTTGGCTGTTCCTCACAGCACGCGCTCGGACACTCTCGTGGGGCGCATCGCCGCGACACCGTTTCATTTGTCACGACCGCGCAGCGTGAAGCGGCAATGACTCGCACAAAACGCCGAACGAGCCCAAAGCTCTAAACATCCGCCAACCCGCTCGCATACGGTCCCGCACGTCATCATTCGGCCATTCGCGCCCCACATACCCATCACGCGAGGGGCTTGCACCGCCCTGCCTCGCTCCACCGCGGCAATTTCTCAGACCCATAAGCCACGCCTCGGACTGCAGAGTGCTCCAGCGTACGGACGGCCGCATGTTGGAGCGTTAAGCTCAGTCAATGTCGCGGTCGCACCGTAACCCGCACGCTCCGGGGGCGTTCATGAAATTCACCTATCGGCTCGCCGTATTCTTGCTGATCGGAAGCCTCCTCGGTCTCTCCGGCTGCGTTTGGCCTATGGATGGCTATCGCGGCCGCAGCCCGTACGAACAGAACCGCGGCGGTGACCATCACGAGCATCAGGATGAGCGTCACCGAAATTGCGATCCCCAACGTCAGGATGATTGCCAGCACCCGCAAGCACCCATGACGCTCCATTCCGTCAGATCTTAAAAAATGCACCACTCCTGGGAAGCGCACCGGCGGCACGCCACCGCCCGCACAGTCGCCCTCCCAGGCCGCATGGGCTGAGCTGCGTTCTATGGAACAGAAACTGGCGACGCATGCAGGTGAACCGCCGCATCGTCACCAACGTCGATTGCACGATGTTCAGACGGGGGCCGAGTCCCTGTGTGCGCCAGCGCACGGTGCGGCGCCGTCGAGCGAGCATATTGATGGAGATCGCGGCATGTGAATAACGAAGTCCGATCGGGAGTCACTGATGAATATGAATTTGCACTTGAGCCTCGGCCCGCTCGTCTCGCTGGTTGCCGGCGTACTGATCTTGTTCGTGCCACGCCTGCTGAACTACATCGTGGCGATCTATCTGATCATCATGGGCCTACTGGGCTTGTTCGGCGGCGCCGGCGGCTTGCATTTGCGATGAGAGGACGGCGTGCGTGTTGATTGCGCAGCGAGCCACGCGATGTCCTCGACGGCGTCGGCTTGGGCACGCCCCGATGCATTGAGAGGCGGCGCCTACGATCGCGGCGCGTTACTGCGCGAGGCGTACCTGCTCGCGAAAATGACTCCGAAGGAGCCCTGCGAGATCCTCTCGGTGCTCGATCGGTATTTCTGGCGCGGGAGGACCGGTGCCTAGGAATGGCGGCAGCTCGACTCCCAGCTCGGCGTCTTGCGGGTGAACGGCGCGCGCGCGGCACAGGATGCCGGGGGGCCGCCGGTCCGGTGTGATGACGCCGCGCAGCTTCAGTGCACCGTGCCCATCGGCGCGGCTCGGCCGTCCGCCGGGCCCAACGGCGCAGCGGCGTGCACCCGCTCGGACTCGCCGTCGACCCCGTCGGCGTCGGTTGCGCGCACCGGGGAGACTAGTGAACGTGGCCTGTCGGTCGGCGACACTCTGCGCGACCGCTACCGCGTCACCGGGATCGTCGGCCGAGGCGGCATGGGCACGGTATACGAAGTCCTCGACCAATACCTCACCGGCATCCTCGCCCGTGACCGGCGATTGGCCGTCAAGATACTGCACGCCGAGACGGCGCAGCGGCGGGATTTGTCGGGCAAATTGCTCAGCGAATTCGTCAATCTGCGCTCGCTGTCACACCCGAACATCGTGCGGGTGCACGATTTCGATCGTGATGGCGATCGAGAGTTTTTCACGATGGAATTGCTCGACGGCTCATCGCTCGATCGCGTGGTCGCGGCGCGCGGCGGCACGCCATTGGTGATGAGCCACGCACGGGCGATCGTCCAGGCGGTCGGCAGTGCCTTGGCGCATGCGCATTCGCACGGCATCGTGCACGGGGACGTCAATCCGAAGAACATTTTTCTCACCCTTGACGGGGAGGTGCGTGTCCTTGACTTCGGCGCATCCCACCGGCACGCGCTCGACCCATTGACCGTGAAGGGATCCCGGGCGCAACCGCAGTTTGCGGCGACCTTGCGGTATGCCAGTTGCGAGGTGCTCGAGGCACATCCGGCCGGTGCAACCGATGACCTGTTCGCACTCGCCTGTGTCGCGTATGTCGTGCTCTCGAACCGCCATCCGTTTGCGAATCGTACGGCCATCGAGGCGCGCGCGGCCGGCCTGCGCCCCGCCCGTCCGCGTGGTTTGGGCGCACGCCAATGGCGCACGTTGCGCCAGGGGCTCGATTTGCGGCGCGATCGCCGTCCCTCGGACGTCGCTCTGTGGGTGCGGCGGCTGAACGCGGGGGCGACCCTGCGGCCGCTGCCGGTGCTCCCAGAGCTGTTGACGCTGCCGCCGAAGCGCACCAGGACTGCGCTTGCCGCAAGCCTTGCGGCGGTGCTGATGCTCTTGGCGGCAGGGAGCGCATGGGTCGCGCGCGCGCATGAGCCGTGGCGGCCGCCCACCGTGACTGCGCTCACCACCGCCACGGCGGCGGCTCTCATGATCGGCCGGACATCGTTCGTGCGGCTGTGGAATCAGACGTTGCGGTCTGCCGCCATCGGTGATGACGCCCGGGGCGGCTCACCGGCCACCCTTCGCCCCGTGCGGCGCTCGCCGGCGCGCACGCATCATCGCCCGTCGGGCGGATCCTCCTCGTCGCGCGAATCGCCCTGAGCCGCCACAGCAGCTCCGGTTACGCCAGTGCCGCCCCGCGGGTCATGGCCCAGTCGAACAGCCGGCTCGGCCAGCCGCCCCCGAGGCTCGAGCCGGTGACCGACTCCAGACAGTACGGTGCGCCGGTCAGGATCGAGTCGGCCGCGGCGAGTCCACTGCGCACCGCCGGACCGATGCCCTCGGCCATGTCGCGCGTGGCCAGTCCCGCCGCATCCCCGGCGATGAAAGCATTGCCGCGGCGCACCACATCCACCCGCCCGCGCAGGTAGTAGCTGTAGCCGCTCGGCTCGAGGTGCGCACCGTGCGCGAGATTGCGCTCGAGCTTGCGCGCCAGGCGCTCCCAGTGCGTGTGGATGGTCTGCCCGGAACGCTTGATGCGCTCGGCCATGCCGCCGACTCCGATGTTCAGCCAGCCGTCCTCCTTCGGCACGTACCAGGAATAGCCCGGCAGGCCGTGCTCGAAGAACCACAGATGGCAGTCCGGGTCGCGCCAGTCGTACTCGATTTCGTGCTCGAGCGTGACGGTCTGCAACTGCACCGCACGGGGATTGAGCGTACGAAAGAGCGTGCGGTACACCGGGCAGCGCGTGCCGCCGGCGCCGATCAGGTAGCGGGCGCGGAATGCATCGTCGATGACGAACCCGTCGGCCTCCTCGCGGATCTCGCGCACGCTGTGCTCCACGACCGGGGCGCCGGAGCGCTCGAGCAGCCACGCATCGAACTCGACGCGCCGGATCGAATGCTGCACGCAGCGGATCGGCAGGTGCAGCCCCTTGACGTGCAGGTGCATCCGCTCAAAGGTGAGGAAGCGGTGCGGGTAGGCCTCGGGGTCGATCGCGAGATCGCGCACCACCTCCGGGGTGATCCACCCGGCGCACAGTTTCAGCCGCGGGAAGCGCGCCTGATCGAGCACCAGCACGTCGCGGCCGGCTCGCGCCAAGCGCCAAGCGGCGCTCGAGCCCGCCGGCCCGCCGCCCACGATCAGCACCTCGCAGTTGCGCATCGGCGCCTCAGGTGTACAGGTGCGCGCGGGTCATCGGCACCTCGTTGTTGTGCCGCGTGGCAAAGAGCACCTGGAACAGCTGCAGCGTCCCGGTGGTGAATCCGGCGATGGAGCCGGCGAGGTACATCCGCCACATGCGCACGAAGCGCGCATCGAACATCTGCTCGACGCGCGGGGCGGCCTGCTCGAACAGCGCGAGCCAGTGCCGCAGCGTCTGTGCGTAGTGCAGGCGCAGGTTCTCCACGTCCAGGATCGACAGATCCCAGGGCTCGAAGATGCGCATCATCTGCCCGAGCGAGGGCGGACAGGCGCCCGGGAAGATGCGCTTCTCGATCCACGGCTGCAGCGGCGCGGGGAAATTGCGTCCGATCGAGTGAATCAGGCCGCGGCCGTTGCCCCCGAGCGAGCGGGACACCACCGCGCCCAAGCCCTCGTAGTGATCCACCCCGACGTGCTCGAGCATGCCGATGGAGACGAATGCATCGTAGCGGCCGGTGATGTTGCGGTAATCGTCCTGCACGTACTCGACCTGGCCGGCGAGCCCCTCGCGCGCCGCCCGCTCGCGCGCATAGGCGACCTGTTCGCGCGAGATGTTGAAGGCGCGCACCTTCACGCCGTAATGGCGCGCCATGTGCATCGCAAAGGTGCCCCAACCGCAACCGGCCTCCACCACCTGCTCCCCGGGACGCAGGCGCATCTTGCGACACACATGATCCATCTTGGCACGCTGTGCCGCATCGAGCGAAGCGTCGGCGCTCGGGTAGTAGGCGCACGTGTACGCCATCGTGTCCCCGAGCCACAGCGAATAAAAGTCGTTACTGATGTCGTAGTGGTGATGGATGTTCTGGCGAGAGCCGGCGAGCGTATTGGCGTGCGGCCGGCGCAGGTTGCCGAGCAGCCGACCGAGCCCCGAGGGCGACGGGGCGCGCGTGCCGGCCACGTACAGCGTCTCGAGCAATTGCACCAGGTCGCCCTCGATCTGGATGCGTCCGTCGCTGTAGGCATCCGGGAAGCGCACCTGGTGATCGGCCAGGATCGCCAGCAGCGCCCCGCGGCTCGGGATGCGCACGCGGCAGACCGGCTCGCAACCGGCCGGCGCGATGCGCTCGCCCGTCCAGAGCTGAAATTCGATTTCCGGGGCGCCGAGGCGCTCGAGCAGCCGCTCGAGCATGCGCCCTTCGAAGGAGTGTCCGCCGGTGACCTCACGCACGGGTGAGCGCCCATCGGGGTCGCGCCCCGGGGCGGTATTTGAGTTCATCACGGACTCATTGCTGGCATTCACGACGCCTCTCCTCGGTGACGTTTCGCATCACGATACCGGGTCTAATCTAGCATGCCCGGCGCGCCCCTCGCACCGCGCCGGCGCGCCACGCCGAGCGTACGGTCCGGTGAGCCGAATTGTCTCCCCCGGGGCGATCCACTACTCTCTATGCCGGGTTTGTCGAAGCCTATAACAAAAGCGCTGCGGGGCTTCAGCCGCTGCAGCCGGGGAGGAATCGAACCATGCCCAGTCTCAAGCGCATCGCGCCCCTGAGCGCCCTGCCCCTCATGCTGCTCGGGGCCCTCGGCGCCCCGCCGGCTCAGGCCTCGAGCGCACCGGTGACCCCGGCGAGCGCGCCCTACGCGGCGCTAGCCTGGCGCAACGTGGGCCCCTGGATCGGTGGGCGCGTCGTCGCGGTGGCCGGCGTGGCGAGCGCACCGGACCTCTTCTACATGGGCGCGGTCGACGGCGGGGTGTGGCGCAGCACCGATTACGGCAGCCGCTGGGTGAACATCAGCGATCGGACGCTACCGGGCTCGAGTGAGAGCATCGGGGCGATCGCGGTGGCGCCCTCGAACCCGAACATCCTCTACGTCGGCACCGGTGAGAGCGACATCCGCGGCGATGTGATCACCGGCGATGGCGTGTTCCGCTCGAGCGATGCGGGCAAGACCTGGCAGCGCGCCGGACTTAAGGACACCCACACCATCAGCGCCCTGGTGGTCGATCCGCACCACCCCGAGGTGGTGTATGCGGCCGCCATGGGCCATGTGTTCAAGCCCAACGCCGAGCGGGGGGTATTCAAGTCCACCGACGGCGGCCGTCATTGGCACAAGATTCTCTACGTCAACGCCAAGACCGGCGCGATCGACCTCGTGATGGACCCGCGCAACCCCGAGGTCCTGTACGCGGCCCTGTGGCAGGCGTACCGCACCCCCTGGAAGCTCGATGACGGCGGCCCGGGCAGCGGGCTGTACAAGAGCACCGATGGCGGGCGGCACTGGCAGGAGATCTCGCACAACCCCGGCTTCCCGCGCGGGGTGCTCGGGCGCATCGGTATCACCGTTGCGGCGAGCGACCCGAACGTTCTCTACAGCATCGTGCAGGCCAAGCACGGCGGGGTGTTCCGCTCCGATGACGCTGGCGCGCACTGGCAGCGGGTCAACCGCAGCTGGAGCCTTCGCCAGAGAGCCTTCTATTACATGACGATCTTCGCCGACCCGACTGATCCGAACACGGTGTACGCCCCCGAGGTCGATGCACTGTGGGTCTCGCACGACGGCGGCAAGCACTTCGCCATGCTGCACACCCCGCACGGGGACAACCACGTGCTGTGGATCAACCCGCACCACCCGAGCATCCTGCTCGAGGGCAACGACGGTGGCGCTACGGTCTCGACCGACGGCGGCAAGACCTGGAGCAGCGAGCACAACCAGCCGACGGGCCAGTATTACCACGTGGCCCTCGACAGCCAGTTCCCCTACAACCTCTACGGCCCACAGCAGGACGAGGGCTCGTTCGAGGGCCCGAGCGCAACGCCCGACGGCATGATCCCGCTCGGGGACTGGCACTCGGTGGCCTACAACGAGGCGACCTTCGTCGCCCCTGACCCGCTCGATCCGAGGATCACCTGCGGCAGCGGGTATTTCAGCATCATGGTGTGCTACGACCGCACGGTCGGGCAGTTCAACGACGTCAGCCCCTGGCCCGACTACCAGGAAGGCGCGCCGGCTGCGCAAATGAAGTACCGCTTCGGCTGGACGCATCCGATCTTCTTCGCCCCGAATCACCCGCACACGCTGCTGCTCGCCTCGCAGTACGTGCTCGAGAGCCACGACCTCGGGCGCACCTGGCAGCGCATCAGCCCGGACCTGACTCGCAACGTGAAGTCCACCGAAGGGCCGACCGGCGGCCCGGTCAACCTCGACGCCTCGGGCGCGGAGATCTTCCCCGACATCGCCGCGCTGGCGGTCTCCCCGCGCACCGGCGAGGTCATGTGGGCCGGCTCGGCCGACGGACTGGTGCATGTGACGCGCGACGGCGGCAAGCACTGGCAGCTCGTCACCCCGCCCGGCCTGCCGCAATGGGCCGAGATCGATGCGATCGTGCCCTCGGTGTCCGCCGCGGGAACGGCCTACCTGAGTGCCTCGCGATACATGTGGGATGACTTCCATCCCTACGTCTACGAGACCACCGACTACGGTGCGCACTGGAAGCCGATCACCGCGGGGCTGCCGGCGCGACAGTACGTGCTGTCGCTGGCGCAGGATCCGCGCGATCCGGCGCTGCTGCTCGCCGGCACGAAGAACACGGTGTACGTGAGCTTCGATGGCGGCGGGCAGTGGGCGCCGCTGACGCTGAACCTGCCTCGCGTCCAGGTGCGCGGCATCGCCATCGCGCCCCTTCAGGGCCAGGTGGCGATCGCCACCCACGGCCGCTCGTTCTGGGTGCTCGATGATCTGACGCTGCTCGAGCAGCTGACGCACCGGGGGACGCCCTCGCCAAACGCACCGGCGCTGTATGCGCCGGCGACGGCCTGGCTCACCCATGCCTACGGGCGCAGCGCCTATGCCAAGCGCATCGGCACGGCGGGCACCAACCCGCGTTTCGGCGCGACGGTGTTCTTCCACATCCCGGCCGACTACCACGGTCAGGTGCCGGTGCACCTCACCCTCCTCGATGGCGCCGGCAAGGTGATCCGCACCTTCGCTCTGCATCTGAAGCACAAGATGCCGAAGTTGAGTGCCGTGGCGCGCGCCGAGCGCACGCCGCACCAGGCCCAGCGGGCCGCCGAGGCGAAGGCAACCGGCATCGCCCCGGGCAATAACCGCTTCCAGTGGAACCTGCGCTACCCGGATGCCACCGACGTGACCGGCTTCTGGGTCCCGGCCGCGGCCGGCGGATTGCCCGACTCGGTGCAGGGCCCCTCGGTGCTCCCGGGCCGCTACACGGTGGTGCTCGACTACAACGGCACGACGCTGCGCGAACCGTTCGAGGTCCGACTCGATCCGCGCCTGCATCCCTCGACGGCCGACCTGAAGGCGCGTCTTGCGCTCGAGATGCGCATCCACGATGCGCTCAACACGCTCGACAGCACGCTCAATCGTGCCATCGCGCTGCGCTCGAAGATCGACACCTCGCTGAAGGCTCATCCGTCCGATGCGTCTCTGGCGCGCTCGCGCGCGGCACTGAGTGCGGCCATCGCCTCGATGGTGCAGATGAAGACACGCTCGAGCGAAGGGACGCTGCTCTTTGAGACCAAGGTGCGCAGCCACCTGGCCTACCTCGCCGCCGAGGTCGACCAGGCCTATGTACGACCGACGAGCGCCGAGGAGCAGGTGTTCAGTTATCTTGAGGCGAAAGCACACGCCGGTGAGCAGCGTCTGAATGCGGCCATCGCCGCCGGTCAGCACGCGCTCTGAGACGGGCGGTCTGATGCGGGCCGCACGGCGGATCTGCGCCGTGCGGCCCGTCCCTGCGGCGCTCGCCGCGCGCCGTCTTCTCGACGACGCACCAGAGCGTGCTCGCCATCGACGCCATCGTCATCGTGGCCGCCTCGCTGTGGATCGGTTACGACACCGTGCACACCCACCACAAGCGCTCAGAGTCCCGCCCTGACCGCTGGGAAGCGCCAACCGGATGGAAGGCCCCTCGGGACTGAGGCCGTGTGCGTGCTGTCCGGAACAGCTCAGCGCAGCGTCAAGTCTTGGCTAACCAAGGATTGACGACATTGAGGCCGACCGCCTGGAATGGCGCAACATCGCGCGTAGCGATCATGAAGCCGCGGGCACCGGCGATGGCCGCGATGTAACCGTCGGCGTTGCCGATGGACTTGCCCTTCGACATCGCGAGCGCCATGAACTCTGCATAGGCCCTGGATGCCTCCAGGTCAAAGGGCAGAATGCGCGCCGCGAAAGCCGGCAGGACCTCCCCCTCCAGACGATTCAAATAGATCGTTCGGCGCTTGCCCTGAGGCATCATCGCAAGGCCAAAGCGCAGTTCCGCCACGGTGAGGGTCGACAGATACAGCGTTTCGACAACCTGCGCGTCGATCCAGGCCAGCACGTTGGGATTCGGCTCGATTCTCCACAACTCAGTAATGACGTTGGTGTCGATGACGATCATTCGAATCGCATCGGCACGGACGGTGTCTTGTCGCGAAGCTGCTCGAAATGTTCGGCTTGCGCATCGGTCAAGCCGCCCGCTTCGCGGGCGATGGACACGAGCAACGATCCGAGCTTCAGGCGACCCTCGGGTTTGGCCGCCTTCTCCAAAATGTCGCGAAGTTCCGCTTCGGCGCTTCGGCCATGCAAGGCCGCACGAACGCGAATCGCCCGGTGTACCTCATCGGGAACGTTGCGAATGGTGATCGATGGCATTGCATGCGTTCCAAAAGTTTGCCTGCATTGCTTGCATGATACAAAAACGCAATCATTCATGCCATCGGCACGCCCGGACGACCGCCACCGCCGTGGCGACGTCACTGTCACTGAAGATCCAGCGCTGAGGCCCTCGGGGGCATCCCCTAGTCACCATGGAACGACGGGCTTGCGATTTCTCGGGCGGCCACCACGGCCTTCGGCAAAACGGTCATTGGCGCCTGGCTGATCGCCCAACGCGCGGTCAGCACGCTGGTGCTCGTCCACCGCGAGGCGCTGCTCGATCAGTGGGTCGAGCGGCTCTCTGCCTTTCTCGACGTGCCTGCCCAAGACGTCGGCCGGATCGGCGGCGGTCGGCGACGACCCAATGGGCTGCTGGATGTGGCCATGATTCAGACCCTCTTCCGCAAGGGTGTGGTGGATGACTGCGTGGCGGGCTACGGGCAGCTCATCGTCGATGAATGTCATCATCTCTCGGCGAAGAGCTTCGAGAAGGTCGCCCGTGAAGCCAAGGCCCGATTTGTCGTCGGTCTTTCCGCCACGGTCACGCGCAAGGACGGGCACCATCCGATCGTGTTCATGCAGTGCGGACCGATCCGCTACCGCGTCAATGCGCGCACTCAGGCCGCCGCTCGCCCGTTCAGGCACACCGTGTTCGTACAACCCACCGCGTTCCGATCGTTGAGGCCCGCGGAGGCGGACAAGCGGCTCGAATTCCAAGCGCTCTATCAGGCATTGGTGGAGGATGACGCGCGGACGCACCGTATCAGCGACGACGTCATCGAATCCGTGCAAGCCGGACGCTCACCGCTCGTGCTGACCGAGCGCAACGATCATCTCGATCGCCTGGCGCGGGCCCTGTCCCCGAATGTCCGCCACCTCATTGTCCTGCGGGCCGGAATGGGCAAGAAGCAACGGCAGGCGATGAGGGAGCATCTGGCCGCGATTCCCGCCGATGAGGCGCGGGTGGTGATGGCGACCGGCAAGCACATCGGAGAGGGATTCGACGACGCCCGTCTTGACACCCTCTTCTTGACGCTCCCGGTGTCCTGGCGAGGGACGGTTGCGCAGTATGCCGGGAGACTGCATCGACTGCATGACGGGAAGCGTGAGGTGCGGATCTATGACTATGCCGACCTCTGTGTGCCGATGCTGGCGCGGATGTTCAACCGGCGATGTCGGGGCTACGGGGCGCTCGGCTACACGATCCTGTTGCCGGCGAGCGCGATTGACGGTTGGCCGGGGAAGGTTGCCCTGCCCTCGGACCCGCTCTGGAAGCGCGACTACGCAGGCAGCATCCAGCGCTTGGTGCGCGATGGGGTGGATACGCCTCTCGCGAGCCTCTTCCTCGAGGCGACTCGAACTCCCGGGGATGCGGACAGCGCCAGCTTCGCACGCGGCGCCGAAGCCTTTCTATTCCGGCGCCTCGACTCCCTGCCCGAAACCCGCGGTCGCTTTCGCCTCCACGAGAGACTACCCGTTGCGCTCGATTCCACCGGCAGCATCGAAGTTGCCTTGCTTTGCCCTGATGCGCGTCTGGCGATCGAATTGGACCGCACCGAGTGTCTCTCGGACACCGAAGCGTACCGCCTTGACCGGCACAAGGATCAGTTGTTGCAAATGAATGGCTATTGGGTGCTTCGCTTTCTCGCCGAGGACGTCGGCAAAGCACTGGATCGGGTGCTCGACACCATCATGAACGCGATCGGTCGCACCCGCCGGCAGATGGATTCCGATCTGCCTTGAATGGAATTGCGATACGTTATCAGACGAGATAGCCCGGTTCGCCCTGAAGCGTCTCTCGAACCTACTGGGCACCCTGCGCGGCGTCCAGGTTGTAGTGCTCGACATGACGCCATGGCGCCGGACTCGCCGCTCTCGGCTTGAACTACCGAGAGATCCTCGGTAGTTGCGGGTCAGGGTGAAGTAGGTGAAGCAGTGGCGACCTGCCGGCCATAGCGCAGAGACCTGGCGCAGTTGCGCCCGCGGCGCCGGTAGCGCCGAGACCTGGACTGAAGCGCGGGCGGCGGCCGTACAGTAGGGAAAACCTTAAATAAGCAACCTATTGATTTTTCGTGCTTTAATTACCCATTGCCCGATGGCATCGCCATTGGTTTTAAATAAGCTTCAAGCCCAGAACGGTAGGTAACGGGCGAACTTCCGCGACCCACCGACGCTTTCGTCCGGCTTGATCAGCCCGGCCTCGATGGTCGCTGCAATCACCTGTGAGGCGACTGCCGCCTTGCCCTCATCCAGGTGGAACCGCTCGCGCAGCGACTGGTTCGTCATCCGCTCGGCCATGACCCACTTCAGCGCGCAATGCTGGTAGCAGGCGCGGACGCGGTCGTTGCGGTCCATCTCATCGAATGGCCGCGGTCCGTAGATCGTCACCGACGTACGCCGAAAGCCGGTGCGGAAATCCGGCGCTGGCAACTGATACGCCTCGGCTGCCTGCACAACGCGATCGATGCCGCTGCTCTTCTCCTCGCAGATGCCCGTCCGGCGCATCAAATCCGCCAGCCGCTCATTGCGAGACTGATAGCCGTCGATGAAACGCTCGAGCGGGACAAGCGGCTCCCCGGGATTCGAGATCTCCACGCGATTGCCGTAGATCTCGATCATGACCGATGCCCCACCCACTAAAAAATCCTGGTGGATGAGCGCGTTCGCAATCAATTCTCGGATCACTACATCCGGAACCAGTTTTACTTCCCTACGAAGCGCATCCTCGATGATCTCGTTCTGCGGGAGTTGCGCCATCACAAACCGTACCAATTCCTGAAAGCCCACCGCATAACCGCGCGTGAACGTCTCGTCGACCCGGGTCTCCAGCTTCGAAGTACCCGCGTACGCGACAACGCGCGGCGCCTTGCGAGACACGTCTGGAAAATCCCCCAGCCGTCTTGCCAGCGTCAGCGCGCCGAGCCGGCGGATGCTGAACGTAGCCCCCGCCTGATCTACCAATCGCTCGTGCGTCAGCCGCTCGATGACACTACCGCGGTCTGTCGGGTACGGCAGGTTGAGCAGTTCGAAAAACGTCTGCGTGTCGAGCAGTTCCACCACCTGCTGACCATCGAGACCCGCTCGCGACGGCTCATCGAGTCAATCAGGCTGCCCTTCCGCGAAGATTCGGCGCAATTGATCCTCGCTCATCGGCACCAGCGCCTCTCCGGCTCGCATCAAGTATTTGCCGTCGAGGTGATAGGCCGTACCGTGCGGGCGGGACGGAATGTGGAAGACCACAACGCGGCCATCTGGATGCGCGATCGACTCGACGTCGACTCGGAAACCGCCAAGCTCGAACAGCCTCTCCGCCGCAGCCACCGTATCCGGAAATGCCTGCGTGCCAACCACCTTGCGCGGGGGTTCGTCCGCGACGCC
>JBMFWZ010000046.1:0-23349 GCA_049964755.1 Steroidobacteraceae bacterium
AGAGCAGGTGAAAGACGTTCTGGTACAGCTGCCACGGCCGATGCCCGTTCACGTACGAGAGCGAGGATCGCCCCACCACCTCGATGCCCAGGTGCGAAAGCTTCCCCTCACAGCTGCGCAGCCCCTGCTCGATCTCCCGCAGGCTGTGCGCATGGCCCAACTGGCAGAAGAGCATCGAAACGAGCTGCTGCCAGCAGCTCACGCCCCGCGCATGCCGCTCGGCATTGAGCCTGCGCACCTCGCCCTCGAAGTCCGTGCGCGGAATAAACTTGAGAATCTGACTGAACAGGCTGCAAAATCGGTTCACGCTGAGCCTCCTCGTTGTGGGCCGAAACGACTTGGTACTCGTTGCAGCTTACACGGGAAGGCTCAGCGTCTCGCCCGCTAATTTGGACGACAGTGGGTGATGGTATCGACCATGAGTGTGTCGTCGATCTGGCCCGCAGCCCCGTCCGGCAGCATGATGCCGGCATTGTTGATGAGGATGTTGAGGTCAGGAAATTCCGCGATCATGCGGGCCGCGGCGCGGTCGATGCTGGCGGGATCGGCGATGTCCAGTTCGATCGCGGCCATGCCCGGATTGGCCGCGACGATGGCGTCGAGGTTGCTGCGCCGTCGGCCCGAGATGATCACCTTGTTGCCACGTGCGTGAAACGCTTCCGCCAGTGCGCGGCCGATGCCGGAACTGCTTCCGGTGATGAAGATGGTGTTGCCCGAGAGTTTCATGGCGTTTGTCCTTCTGTCGGTCGGGAGGGATGTCAGCCTGGGAAACGGTCGCCGAACATCGGCAGGCCGCTGACGGAATCGCGTTCTGTGGCCTCGTCCTGCAGCACATCCCAGTGCTCGGCGAGCTTGCCGTCCGCGATGCGTACGACATCGGCGGCGATCCAGGCGGCAGGACGGCCCGTACCGGAAAAGCGGCCGTGAACGATGACATAGTCGTCCTCGGCCAGGATTAGTCCGTGCTCATAGCGCAAGTTTGCCGGCTGGCTCTTGATGAGTGCGAACAGACCCTCGCGGCCTGGTTTGATATGCGCGCTGTGCTGGATGTAGTTCGGCGACCAGAATTTCTCGGCCGCTTTATAGTCACGCTTGTTGAACAGCGTGTCGAAGGCTTTGAGCACCAATGCCTTGTTCGCCTCTGCGGTTGTCCTGTTCATTTTTCACTCCTTGTTCACATCCATGGGGCGTTCCTCTCAGACGCGCACGACGATCTTTCCGATCTGCCGGCCGGCCTCCAGGTAGCGGTGCGCCTGCACGATCTCGTCAAACGGGAAGACCTTGGCGATGGTCGGCTTGAAATCGCCCGCCGCCAGGCCGGGAACGACGAAGTCCTTGAGCGCCTTTAGCTTGGCGCCGTCCGTGGTAATCGATGTCAGCCCCAAACCGCGGATGGTGAGGTTGCGGCCTAAGAGCGGCATCACGGGAAACCGCGCTTCTGCGCCTCCGTTCATGCCAAAGACGATTAGAATACTGCCCGGTGCGGCGGCTTCGACGCAGCGGCCGAAATCCGGCCCCGCGACGGAATCGAAGATCAAGGACGCACCTTTGCCGTCCGTGATGCGCCTGACTTCAGCGACCAGATCCTGTTCGGCGGTGGCGATGACATGGGCCGCGCCATGCGCGCGAAGTTCCTCTGCCTTGGCGGCGGTGCGCGTCAGGGCCACGGGCGTCGCACCGATCTTGCGTGCGATCTGGATCGCCGCCAAGCCGACGCTGCTGGAGGCGGCGGAAATCACCACGGTCTGTCCGGCGCAAAGCCGACCGATATCGATCAACCCGGCCCATGCGGTGGCGAAGGCGGCCCAGGTCGCGGCGGCGTCTTCCCAGGCGACGGTCGGCGGAACGGCGACTAGCGAACGCGCCGGCGCCAGCGACACCTCACCGTAAAAACCATAGACGGCGGCGCCGTAGGCGGGAATCACCGCCACTCTGTCGCCGATGGTGAAATCTTCGATCTCCGGTCCCAACGCCTCGATCTCGCCGGCGGCCTCGAACCCGATCTGCGTGGGTAATGGCGGCTTCACGGCCGAGCGACCGCTGCGCAGCGTCGCCTCGGTGCGGTTGAGGCCGAAGGCGCGGATGCGCAGCCGCACCTCGCCTGCGCCCGGTTCGGGCACAGTCACGTCCTGGATTTTCAAAACTTCGGGGCCGCCGAATTCATGGATGCGCACGCTGCGGGACATGACGTTTCTCCTGTTCACTGGCCTGTGCCGAGCATGACGAACATGATGGTGGCCGGCCGTTCGCTCGTATTGCGCCAGCCATGACGCGTTCCCTGCTGAACGACGAGGTCGCCCGCCGACAGATGGACTGTTTCGCCGTCATCCAGTTCGAGGGACAGTTCGCCGTCGAGAAGCAGCGCATAGTCGGTAGTCGGCGTGGCATGCATTTCCGAGCCGTCATGCTCGAACGTGTCGGCAAGGCCCGGCAACCGCGCCTGATATTCCCGGGCGATGGCGGCAGGGTCGGCGGCGCTTTCGCTGCGCCGGCTTCGCGGCGGAAAGGTCACGACCTGCACCAGCGATCCGCCCGGCGTCGGCAGCGCCGACTCGGGCATGGCGGCATCGATCCGCGCGGGATCGGCTTCCCCGGCGCCGTCGGTCGCCCAGACATAGGTCTGCTCGAAGCCCGGAATGTTCTGGAAGTCATAGGGGGGCAGTGCGGTATCGCGCAGGATCGCCGATTTGCCGTTCCTGTGACCGGTGACGATACGGCGAAACGGCTTTGCGGAGACGCCCATTTTCTCGGCTCCCATCGTGGCGGACATGCTCACAGCTTCGAGCCTCCATCGACGTGCACGGTATCGCCGCTGATCCAGCGCGCCTGGTCGGAGGCGAGGAACGCTACCACATCGGCAATGTCGTTCGGCCCCGCCAGACGCTTCAGCGCCTGAATGCCGAGCGCATAGTCGCGGCCCGCATCGGTCTTGGTGAAGTTCGACATATCGGTCTGGACTATGCCCGGCGCGACGGCGTTCACGCGCACACCGCGCGGCCCCAAAGCCGAGGAAAAATGTTGACCAGCGTGTCGATGGCGCCTTTCGTGGCCGCATAGGCCGAAAGCGTGCCGACGACAGCGTGAGCGGCGAGCGAGGAAACCAATATGACGCTGGCGCCTTCGTGAAGGATCGGCAGCAATTGCTGAACCAGGAAGAACGGCGCACGGACATTGACGGCGAAGAGCGTGTCGAAATCTTCGACCGTATAATCCTCGATCGGCGCGGCCTTCGAGGTCCCGGCATTGGCGACTAGAATGTCCAGCCGATCGCCGACAATGGCGCGAACCTTCTGAGCCAGTTTGTGCGGCCCGTCGGGCGCGGCAAGGTCGGCGCCGATGGCGTCGGCCCGGCCGCCCCCATCATTGATTTCCTTGACCACGGCGGCGGATTCATCGGCGCCGCGGCCGTAATGGACGAGCACCTGCGCGCCCGCCTTGGCGAGGGCAAGCGCGCTAGCTCTGCCGATGCCGCGCGAAGCGCCGGTGACGAGAGCTGTCTTCCCGGAGAGAGATTTTTCCATGATGGAATTATCCTTTGATGTCTGACGATTGTGGTTGGGTGATTCAGGCGACAGGCTGCGACGGAAACGGAAGGCTTTCGGGTGCACCTTCCGGCTGTTGCAATCCGCCGTCGAGGAACCGGCTCGCATGGTCCACAAACAGGTCAGGATATTGGTAGAAGGAGCCGTGGCTGGCGTCCGGATAGATGATGAGCTGCGCGTTGGGCAGCGTCTGCTGTATGACGTAGGAGTTCACGGTCGGGATGATGACGTCGTTGCTGCCCTGCACGATCAGCACCGGCTGACGGACCCTCTTCAGCGCGCTGTTCGCAATCTCGGCCGGTCCCACATATTTGCCGATGGCCTCGCGCTGTGCGGCACCGGCTTCGGCGCGCACCTCCGGATCGCGGTCCTTGCGGCGCCACTTACGTTCCAGGAACGCCTGTCCCGCCGCGCGGCTCGCAGGTGACGGTGTGAAATGCACCGCGAGCCACAGCTGCTCTGGCGGGTCGTAGCTGCCGGCAAAGATCGTCGCGGACTGGCTGCCCGACAGGTCCGCGCCGCGCGGACCGGTGCCGACAAGGATGACTCGACGGACAAGATCGGGTGCCTGTATCGCGATTTCCTGGGCGACCATGCCGCCGATGGAAAAGCCCAACACGTCGACCGTGCGCAGTCCCAGCGCCCGAATGAAGGCGATGGCATTCGCGCCCATCTCGGGAAAACTTGCCGGCACTTCGCCGGAACTGCTCGATACGCCGGCATTGTTGAACAGGATCACTTCGCGGCCGCTGGCCAGGCCGTCGGTCACGGCCGGATCCCAGTAATCCATCGTGCCGAGGAAATGCTGGTTGAATACGATCGGCACGCCGCCCGCTCTGCCGAAACGGCGAAAAGCGAAGCGGATGCCATTGGCCTCGACAAACTGCGTCGGCGCGCTCTGGTGGGTGTGGATGGTCATGGCATACCTTTCATATATCGAGCGGATGAGAACTCGGTGGCAGGGGCGATCGGCGGACCGTGTCCTGCCGCCCCGCCATACCCATAAAATTTCCGGCCTGTTGAAGCCGAATATGAGTTGTTCTGGCGCCTCTGAAAAATACTTTGTAAGCTTCGTTCCATACTTGGGAGGTATGGTATGGAGCTTCGCCATCTTCGCTACTTCATCGCGGTCGCCGAGGAAGGCAGCCTGACGGTCGCCGCCGCAAAACGCTTGCACACCGCGCAGCCGTCCCTCAGCCGACAGATCAGAGATCTCGAATATGAGGTGGGGTGGGTGTGCCCCTGATGACCCGCAGCGTGCATGGCATCGACCTGACTCCGGCCGGCCGCGCCTTTTTTGATCATGCGCGGCTGTGCTTGAGTCAGGCGGAGGCTGCGGCGCAGGCGGCACGGCGCGCCGCGCAATCGTCCAAGCAGGCTTTCGCTATGGGCTTTACGACCGGCCAGGAAGTCGACTGGCTTCCCCGCGCCACCAGCCTGCTGCGCGACGAACTCGCCAGCATCGAGATCAGGGTTTCAAGCGATCATTCGGCGACGCTCGCCAGCGAACTAGTGCAGGGCAAGCTCGATATTGCCTTTCTGCGTGCCGAACGGATTCCCGACATCGAAATCAAGATCATCGCGAAAGAACCGCTGGTCGCGATATTGCCGAGTGACCACAGGCTCGCGCACGACAAGACCGTTGATGTCAGGCATTTCATCGGTGAGATTTACATCGGCATCTCGACTGTGCCGCGCGTGCTGCGTGCCGCCATCGCCGATTATTTCACCAGACACGGGATCGAGCTGACGCCGTCCTATGAAATCGATAATTATGCGATGGCGGTCTCGCTCGTCGCATCGACACGCGGCGTTGCCTTATTGCCCGCCTCGGCCCGGCATTTCCTGCCCTGGTCGGTGGTGAGCCGGCCCCTTAGAGGCGAGGCACCGACGATCGATGTCGCGGTCGGCTACCACAAGGCCAACGCGTCACCGATACTGGAGAGGTTTTTGGCCCGGATCGACAATCTCACCGCCACCCTGTGATGATGACAGGGTCTACACGACAGTCGTCTTCCGGATGTCCGGGCTGCAACCCTATCGTAGGGCTATGGCGTAAACGTAGTGATCATCGCTATCCGACGCGGCCCGCCAATAATCCTTTTGTAAATCAATATATTGCGGAGTTTTCTGCAGGAATTTTCGCCGTGCCGATGGCGCAGTGCCTGTCATGCGATCTCAGGCTGTGTCATCCAGGACCGTATATTCTCGAGTGCGCGCGGAGAGGTTTCAGTCAGGAATGTGATTCGGCGTCAGTGCGAGAAGAAATTGCTCGCACGGAATACATAACACATCGTCGCGTTTGATTCGGTCCTTGCCTCGATAGAGCAGGTAGCGCTGGCTTTGAGGATAGTCCTCGCCGAAGCTTTTGAGTGCGCGCAAATCCTCGGGACGCACTCTCGTCGAATTCTTGACCTCAATCGCATGGATGCCGCTGGGTCCGTAAATGATGAAATCGATTTCCACTTGTGAGCGCGTCTGCCAGTAGTAGAGCTCGTGCTGGTCGTTTGAATAGGCGCACCAGGCACGCAAGTGCTGTGCTACTAGACCTTCCAACGCAGCGCCGTCGATTTCTGCAACAGAGTCGAGCGGTCCGCTCGGGCGATTAGCCCGGAATACCCCCGTATCGAAGTAATAGAACTTCGGATGAGACGCGAGTTCGCGCTTTGCGCGCCGGGTGAAGACATTGAGGCGAAATCCAAGCAATAAGTCTTCGAGAACTTCGAGATAACCTTCGGCAGTCTTTCTGTTCACGTGACAGTCGCGGGCTACCGATGCGAGGTTTAACACCGAGCCGTGCGAGTAGCTCATAGCGTCGAGAAAGCGAGCAAAAGAGCCGATATTGCGAACCAGTCCCTCCATCTGGACTTCTTCATGCAAGTAAAGGCCGTTATAGGCGCTCAGAAGCGCATGGGGATCGTGCGCGGCCCAGATGACCGGTAGCATGCCGTGTTGCAAAGCCGAGTTCAGCGTAAAGTCGCGACCGAGCTCGGCGGCCATATACGGATGTATGTGCCTTTCTGCCGCGCGGCCGCCGAGCAGATTAACGCCTCCGCGGCGTAACTTACGGGCGCTCGATCCGGTGAGGACGAACTGGTGCCCTGTCTTTTTCTCTATCAGAAGGTGGACGACCTCAAGTAGCTCCGGCAGCTTCTGAATTTCGTCGATGAAGATCTGCTTGGTGCGCGGATTGGCGTCTACCAGTTCACGCAATCGTTCAGGCCGGGCAGATAGCTGGCGTAACGTGGCCGGATCGAGCAGATCAATCCGCAGTGCATCTGGAAATTCATGGTTGCACCACAGAGTTTTGCCCGTCCCGCGCGGACCCAGGAGAAAGAAATGATCTCGACCAGCGGAGAGAAATCGAGGCTTGAATACCATAATGCGTCGCAATATGGCATTAACAATGCCATATTGCAATTCTGAATTCCGTGCTCGGCCGCCCGATTCCCGCCCTCCACCGTCGAGGGGACTTGAGCGGGTATGGAAATTCGCAGGTACAGGATTCCTCTTTGTAATCAATTACCTATAAGACGACAGGAATCTCTCTCTCCGCCAAATCGAATACTTGCGTCGATTCGGTCACGAGCAGTTCGGTCGCTCGTATGAAAGCCGAAGCGAAATTGGTTGTTGGTTTCGCTTGCGTAGCCAACGGTTCACCGGCGTAGGCTTGCGAGCTACCTCGGATTTTCCCGGTTGCCTGATGCCATGATCGCCAGAATCTTGCCTTTGCGACTCCATGCCGATTGGTGGCGCCGTACTGAATTTCATGTCGTGACTGAAAACTAGCTGCGATTACACCCTAGAGATAGGGTGTTCCGGTGGGCGCTACGGCATCGGGCCCGTACGGCAGAGGCATTTGGGTGCTACCAATAGTTACTATATGATAGTAAGTCATTGGAGATCCGCATGAGCAAGACCACCAGCATCAGTCTCGGCGACCACTTCGAGAGCTTCATAGACCAGCAGCTTGCTAGTGGGCGCTACGGGTCCGCGAGTGAAGTGATCCGGGCCAGTCTGCGGCTTCTCGAGGAGCGCGAGCACAAAATAGAAGGCCTTCGAAAGGCCTTGCTCGACGGCGAGCGCAGCGGTGACGTCGGTGAACTCGATATGCGCAAGATCAAGGCGAAGGCCCGGCGCGGGGCTAATTCTGGCTCGTGATGCGCACGATCCATGTCTATGGATCGGCTGAGAGGGATCTTATCGACGTCTGGCGATACTCTTTCCAGCAGTGGGGCGAGCTCCAGGCGGACAAGTACCTCGATGAGTTGGACAGCGGCATCAGGAAGCTTGCGGATCATCCCGAGATTGGGGTGAAGCGCGACTATGTGCGCGAGGGGTACCGTGTGCTGTTTGTGGGCAGTCACGCCGTCTATTACATGGTGACGTCCGATACTGTTCATATCATTCGAGTCTTGCACGGGCGCATGGATCCAGACAGGCATCTGGAATAGAGAAATCCCTGCAGCCGTTCGTTCGCTCGATTTGCCATTCGAGCGCTATGACAGCTCGTGCTCGGGGCATGGCAAGCGAATTCTTTCGACCCCACGCGGTCCGACCGAACGGCGACGATGTGGTGGGCGCGATGTCGTTGCCAGCCGTTTGTGGAATAGGAGGTGCACCCGATGCACGGACCATCACGGCGCGTAGCCATCACGCGCTTGAATGGAATCGATACCGCTCGTTCGCCAATGCATGTTTCATACAGCCAGCGGAACCAACTGATGGCTGCAGGCGTACGGAGTTTAATACACGACAAGCAGCGAACCGTTATTACAGCCGCTCCCGACTTCATTCAATTGCTCATTCGCGGGCGGCACCACCGAGCGCGTCAGATTTGGACCGCCGGTGGCCGAGGCGACATACAATTTGTCGTCAAGACGCATCGGGAAGAACGCGACGTCTGCGGAAAACACACCAAGAAGCAAGGAAGGGTGCCGTGGCTCTCAGTTGTGGTGACCCTGGATATCGCGATGTGGCGCGCACGAGCTGCCTGCGCGGCCAAGTTCCGTGACAGACATTTTCGCCGCTCCATCGCTGAAGTTGATCGTAAAGCCAGAAATTTCAATCAGCTTCGATGACGCATGCCCACGTCCGTGGCGACCGAATTAAGGGAGCTACCTGCCAGTCATTCTCTTCGTGATCACGGAGAGCTCGGAGACGGTGACGATGCTGCCGAGCCATCGTGACATCGACGCGAAGGCTTGGTTCGGCGCTTTGTTGATGGCGGCTCCGTCAGCAGTGGCGTAAGTTTCGCGTTGAGTTGTTCAGTTGCACTTTCTGATCAGCGTCAATCCTCGAGCGCTGAAGACAGGGTTCTAAACAATTGATTGAATGTTGGCGATGAGCGTGACGCAGATGGCAATGCCGGTGGCAAGTGCAATGGCGCGCCACCAGGGTACGAAGTACGGCTCTTGGATCGGCGCGCTCACCGTCTTGTGACCGTGGATCATCGCCGGGATCAGGCGTTCCCCTCGGATCCAGCGATAAAATCCGATGGCAGTCAGATGAATGGCGACCACCACGAGCAGCAGATTGAAATTCGCGCCATGCCAATGAGCGAAACGCCGGCCGGCGCTGTAGGACACCCATCTCGCTAGTGGCCCGGAGTCAAAGCCATCGACGTTGACGGCAAACAGACCGAAAGTCGTTTGCGTGAGCAGCAGACCCACCATCGCGAGAATGCTCAGGGCGCCGAGCGGGTTGTGGCCGATGGGCGCCGGGCCGCCGTCGCCGCCGAGCGTAAAGAGCTTGCGGACGTATCGAACGGTAGTGCCGGGTCCTCGCACGAAATGGCCAAACCGGGCGGTCTCTCCGCCCCAGAACCCCCAGGCGAGCCGAAACCACACGGCAACCAGCATTCCGTATCCGGCGAGGCGGTGCCATTGCATGTGATCGCTCTTCGCGGTCCACCAGCAGACCCCGAATAGAATCACGATCGACCAATGCGCGATCCGTGTCGGCAGATCCCAGACTCGAATCCGCCGACCGACCGATAGCTGATCAACCACGCATTACCACCAACTGCTGTGTGCGCGGAATCGGCTGTGGCAGCTGCCGCAGGCGTGGCCGAGAGCTCGTGCGTTCACCATCAATTCGCGCCGGTCATGGTGTGCGGCGGCTTGTGTGAGGCCCTGTGTCCGCACGAGCAGCAGGTGTGCTGCTTGGGCGAACGCCTGCGGGTTCCTCCAGATAGCCGCGCGCGCCCGAGTCTTCACGCCATGCCCTTGGCCACTACCCGGCGGGAACCAGCTCGGCAATTGCGAGGCCAGGCGATCGAGTGCGCGTGCATCCCTTCCAATCGCAACCCAATTCAAGCGCGGTCGGCCGAACTGATCGCGCAGAGACTTGGCGGCACGGCCGAGCATGCGGAAATGTTCCTGACGGGCGTGCACGATCTGCGGCAACCCCGCGGCGTGAGCGCTCCCGAGCGTACTCAGGATCACTGTGGCGCAGACGAGGAGCACTCGAATACGATGATTGTTGCTGCGGAATTGTTTGAAACGCATGGTTCTCGACTTTCAATGGACGCGATGGAGCAGGAGCGGCTGGCCTGATCAAGGGACAGATCCGCTCAATTCAGCATAGACTCGCCGGATCGACTCCTGCGGCGATGCCGTCGACCTCCAATTCGAAATCGGCTACGTGCAGGGAAGGTCCATAGGATACCGAACCGTCGGGTCGCGGGGAGCAAATTCGCGCAGAGTTCGCGCCACGCCGGCGTTCGGCGGATCACGTGGTGCGCCGATTGGGGGCGAAACCGCAAGCCAGTATCGACACTTTGGAACAGGACGCGACCGGAGTGTCTGTTCTTGAAGACGTTGAGCTGCGCCATTGAGCTGCTGTACCGACTGCACCCATGGCTCTCTCGCCGCGCGCCCACACAAAGTGTCGAGCCGCGCCGGTCCGAGGAGCGGGTGATGTGAGCCATTTGAGCGGCGACGCGAGTACATCGCACGCGACGGGAGCGTCCCGTAAGACCAATCTGTGATCTGTAGGTTCGCATCACAGTCCGGTTGTTGCGCCATGCTCTACGAACGTCCCGGCGTACACATCGTAGCCACCGCGCGATCGATGTGCTGTGGAGGTGAGGCGCTCAGTCGCCCTCGGTACCCCATGGCACCTGCTCCGCAGAGGCATGAAGTACCTCACCGTCAAAAGCAAGCAGCACATCTCGGCGTAGAGGCTGGTGCGCGTTAGCGTATCCGCAATTTATGACAATCGTGTGTCATCGTTGGCGGATTCGCGAGGTACTGCCGGCGGAGTCAATCAATTGAACGGTGAACGCACGTGTACTATACAAGCGTTGAAGGGCGCTACCGCGGTCGTTCCCGGATTGCGCCCACTCTCTGTGACGACTCCGGATGGGGCGTGGACGCAGGATGTACGGTCGCCCTCTCGATTCCGGGGACTCAGGAGGCCTCGAGGCTCATGATGGGTGCATGTGCGTCATTAAGAGCAAAATCTACAGCAACCATCCCCTGAGTTTGCCGGGGGATGCTTGCTGCAAGTGGCGGCACCGACTCGCGGCCACCTGCGCTGCTCACGTGGATTGGGCGGGATTGAGCCGCAGTGCTTGGGCGTCTCCCGATGAGACCCAATCAGCCGAGTGTGAACGCAGGCTCAGCTCTGGGCGGCACTGTATGTGCCACCCAGCGAGCCGAGGCAAATGCCTGAGCGTCCACTCTGTGAGACCTACTGTGCGGCCCCGACCCGATCGGCCTTCAGCGTACTGCTGTAGAAGCGATTCAACACCGCATGCATCGCCTTCAGAGCGCTCGGATTTAGATAAATCATGTGTCCTGACTTGAAGTAGGCGAACGTGATGTGCTTGCGCAGCTTCGAGCTCAGCATGGCGTGATCCAAATCGTACTCGGTCTCATGAAACGGCGTGGCGAGATCGAAGTAGCCGTTTTCCGAGAGCACCCGCAGATAGGGATTCTTGCGCAGAGCGGATGCCAGATTGCCGGCGACGTACGGCATCGGCAGATGATCGTGCTTCCAATCCCACTTCTTGAATGCCTGGTTGCTCTCTTCCTTGTACATGCGGTCAGAGTGGTACTTCAGGACATTGTGCAGGTACCACTCGAACGCGGCTGTGAACGGTGCGCCCGTGAACTGATTGGATGGATCGAAGGAGTTTCGCGAGCTGACCTCGCTCTTATCCGAGGCGGCGAAACGGGCGTCGTAACGGCCGATGTGCTCGCCTTCGGGAAGCAGTAATTGCTTGCGGAAATGTGCAGGCGTGACACGCAGATTGGCGCGCTCGAGATACGTGACCGGCAGCCCCGTGAAGTGGTGCAACCGCTGTGCGAGCGCATCGAGCTGAGTCTTCGGCAGGCGATCACCCTGGCGCAATGCCTGCGCGTATGGTCCATCCGCGAATTCGCGAGCCTGCTGCACGAAGGCAGACAGACTCGCCGGTTTGCTTGCCAGCCGGTTGTGGTACCAGGCAATCGCAGCATACGAGGGCAGATAAAAGATGTACTTGTTGTCGGAGCCCGGCATCCAGTCGAAATAGTTCAGCACCGAGGACTGTAGGACGACTCCATTGAGTGCGATCCCCTGATTCTGGAGGTAGTCGGCAAGTGCCGCCGACCGAGTCGTTCCATAGCTCTCGCCGTAGAGGAACTTCGGCGACTGCCAACGGTTGTACTTCTTCAAATAGCGGTAGATAAACTGGCCGAAGGACTTTACGTCCTGATCGACGCCCCAAAACATCTTGCCAGTGCCCTTGCCCACGACGCGGCTGTAACCGGTTCCGATGGCGTCAATGAAGACTAGGTCGGATTCGTTCAGCAGGCTGTAGTGACTCGGCGTGATCGAATAGGGCGCTGGTGGCGTTGCGTTGCCGTTCGTCATGTTCACCCGGTACGGACCGAGGCCGCCCATCTGAATCCAATCAGACGATGCGCCGGGGCCGCCGTTGTAGAGGAACGTCACCGGACGATCGGCGGGATTGCGAACGCCATTCTCGGTGTAAGCGACGTAGAACATGCTCCCGACCGGCTGGTTCAGCTTGTTGCGCAACAGGATCGTGCCGGCGGTGGCGGTGTAGTGAATCGTCTGGTCACCGATTGTCACACTGTGCTCGGTGCTGACTGCGCGCGCTTTGGGTATCGGAACGGCCGGCGGCTTGGCAGGCTTCGGCGGCGCAGCGAATGCAACCGCGGACACCAGCAACAGGCACAGAGATGGCAGGGCAATCAGGCGCGGCATGCGGTTCTCTCTCGTGATGGGGTAGGTGTTTATCTCGGCATTAGAGCACAAAATGCGACGACACGTTCAGTCGCCACGTTGAGGTGTAGATCATGCTGCGCAGAGATGTGCCAGTATATTTTTGGGGTGTTTGCGCTTCAGCAGTCAATGCGTGGGCGGGAAAAAATCCCTCTCCGCAGCAGGTGAGTGCTGTGGGACATCGATGAGTCTCGCTGCTGCGGAGCGGCTATCCCCTGTTCCAACATCTTCGTTTCCAGTAAGCTCCCTTAATGTTTCGGGGCGCTCCCTGCAGCTGCGGTGCCCGTCAGCGCCGCGTCAATCACAATAAACTTCGGTCATCACAAGGTCTGCTGCGCATGAAAATGATCCGCTTCGCTCTGGTGGCAGTGGCTGCGCTTGCGGGGGCCGCGCCGATGCTCGTTCAGGCGCGAGAACTCACAGACGCCGATTACGCGCGCGCCGCGAAGTTTCTCCTCGACAGCACGGATCCTTTGGTCGGTCACTTCGTTGATCCGCGGGTCGATCACGAGGTGCGACGGGTCAAGTGGCTCGATGCAACCCATTTCTGGTATCGCGATCACGGTGCCGCAGGCGACAGGATCTTAGAGGTGGACGCTGTGACCGGCAATGTGTCGCCCGCGTTCGACGCCCAGAAGCTGGCTGCAGCGTTGGGTAAAGTGCGCGGCAAGCCGATGAATGCCAAGAGATGGCCGGCGTTCGGATTCGACTTTCGTCGCGTTGCAGATGGGATGCTCGAGGTGCATCTGGGGAAGAAGCACTACCGGTGCGATCTCGCGGGTGCAGGTGTGTGCACGGTGCGTGAAGGGAATGCATCGAAGCAGGCGAAGTTCCATTACGTGGCGCATTCGCGTGCGCCGAACAAGAAATTGCGAGTGTTCATCCGCAACTGGAATCTGTGGGTTCGGAATGCTGCTACTGGAAAAGTGACGCAGCTCACGACGAACGGGGTGAAGAATTTCGGGTACGGGATGAAGAAAGATGGCGACGCGATCGTGCGGTGGTCGCGGAATTCACGGAAGCTAGTGGCGTTTCAAATCGACCAGCGGAAAGTCAAAGACATGTATACGGTCGTGACCCGGGTCGGACATCCGACGCTGCAGACCTGGCCGTATCCGTTACCAGGTGATAAGTACGTGTTCATGGTCCACCCGGCGGTCATCGACATCGCGAGGCACGAGGTGTTGCCGCTTCGGATGGCGCCGGAGCAGCGCCTGGGCAGTTGGAACGATGCACAGTGGTCGCCGCACGGAAGAACGTTTGCGCTGGTATCGACGTCGCGAAACGAACAGCACGAGTGGTTTCGTGTCGCCGATGCGACGACGGGCACGGTGCGCACGGTCTTTGAGTACACCGCTAAGGACTACTACCAGGGTTGGTACGGTCGACCGGATTGGCAGTATCTGCCCGAAAAGGGCGTGATCATCTGGCCGACCGAGCAGAACAATTGGATGAATCTGTACCTGTACAGTCTGAAGACCGGCAAGATGCTCCACCCGATTACGCAGGGAAGGGGTGACGTCATCCAGGTGCCGTACGTAAACCGTAAGCGCGATACCTTGTGGTACGTGGGTGTCGGACGCACGGCGGGCATGAATCCGTATTACCGCCAGCTTTTCAAGGTGAATATCTTCACCGGCAAGACGACTCTGCTGACGCCCGAGAACGCCGACCACATTGTGACGATGGCGCCGGGCGGGAAGTACTTCGTCGATTCCTATTCCACGCCTATTAAGCCGCCGGTCACGCTGCTACGCGCATCGCTGACTGGACATGTCATCGCCACGGTGGCGAGAACCAATATCGCGCGACTGAAGGCGATGGGGTGGGTTCCACCCGTTCCGTTCACCGTGAAGGCGCGAGACGGTAAGACCACGCTCTACGGAATGCTGTACAAGCCGACGAATTTCAATCCCGATAAGAAGTATCCAGTCGTCGACTTCGTGTACCCCGGTCCGCAGATCGGATCGATCGCGACCTGGAGTTTTCGCTCCGAAAACGGTGGCAACCAAGCGCTCGCGGAGCTCGGATTCATTGTCGTGGCCCTGGATGGCATGGGCACTCCGTATCGTTCCGCGAGTTTTCAGCGATATTGGTACGGTGACATGGGCGACGACACTATCCCGGACCAGATCGCCGCCATCAAGCAGCTGGCGGCGCGGCATCCGTGGATGGACATCCACCGCGTCGGCATCTGGGGCCATTCCGGTGGCGGCAATGCCACCGTATCGGCGATGCTCCATGATCCAGACTTCTTCAAGGTTGGTTGGGCTGAGAGCGGCAATTACGACAACCGTGACTATTACTACGCTTGGGGTGAAAAGTGGCAGGGCCTGCTCGTCAAGCACAAGAACGGCACCACCAACTACGACAATCAGGCCAGTGAGCTCCTGGCCAAGAATCTCAAGGGCCGCCTGATGCTGGTGACCGGTTCGATTGACAACAACGTTCCGCCCAGCAATACATTTCTGATGGTCAGTGCGTTGATGAAGGCGAACAAAAATTTCAGCATGCTGGTGGTGCCTAACGAGAAACATCATTACGGGTCATATACCCCTTATGTCACTCGCCGCTGCTGGGATTTCTTTGTGCGCTATCTGGCTGGGAACATTCCGCCGCACGAGTTCAACGGGATGCCCAAAGGACTCGACAAATGAGCAGTTGGGTCACTGAGGGAGTTCGGCGGTTTCGGGCGTCGCCTGAGCGGTACTCGAGACCGTCCACTGGTCGTTCGTGAGTAGCTCCGCGAAAGGGACGCACGGCTAAGATCATTGGCGGATGGTGGCGCTTTGGGGCGCCAGGGCAGGCGCGCAGATGACTGGCAATCAATCGGCCTTTCATTCCGCGCATCCGAGGCGGATCGCTAGCAGGGGCGCAAGCTCAAAGTAACTCCGTGGTCGCCCGCGGCGGCTGGGTAGTTGAATTTCATCCGGTTGCTCTCCGCGGCAATTGCCACCTCGATTGTTGCGACAGTTTGGGAGAACGATGCCACCCGAGCACACGCACAGTTGGTCGGAGTGACGAATGATGTGCGCCGCACGGCCGAGGTCCTGGTGCACCACGGGTTTTCGGTAGCCCAGGCGGCGAGTCTGATTGATCAGACGCTGCTTGCTCCATCTGGCTTTCCCCGAAGCGCACAGGCGAGGAGGGTATGTCGGTAGTGCGGTGACGCACGGCGGCCGAGCGTCGTGGTGTGACGGGCACGTACTTGGCACGCCATGGTCGCAGGCCGTATGTGGTATCCGGAGGCGCAACGCGGCATCGCTCTGCGGGCAGCGGATGCCCATGCGTCGCCCTGGCGGGCACGTTCATTGGCTTACTGGATCGTGCCGAGGGATCGGCTGATCTCAGGCAGAGTGCCAGCACCTCAGGTTCTTAGGCCGCTCAGAGCCGGTTCGGGGTCATCGCGGCACCGGACCTGCGCAACATCCCGGAAGCCGTGATCGCCTCGCTGCGGGCTCTTGCGTGTCACGTGATCGTCCCATGAGCGGCGCATAACGAACCTACCAGTTCGCCCACCGCGGCGCACCACGGAATGCTGCGCCGCGGTAGGGGACTGGCGTTCCGGTCAGAATGCGTAGTTCACACCGACCGAGAACAGGCTCGAGCTGTAGGAATACCCCGCGTCATTGCCGCCGGGCAGGTACGTCCACTCGAAGTTCAGCGCTAGGCTTCGCTGCAGCTGAACGTCTCCGCCGATGCCGGCCGAAAGTCCGGTATCGGTCGTATTGCCGTCCCGGAAGTTGCGATGCAGATTGACCGTGGCAATGCCGGCGACGCCGTACAGAGAGAAAATCGGTCCGAGCGCCACAGACCCCTTCGCATATGCGCCACCGAACGTTCCGACGCCGACCGAACCGCCGTCGCTTTGGTCACTGGAGAGTCCCGTGCCCAGCCGGCCCTCGATCGCCAGGTACGGGTTCAGCGGCATGCCAGCACGCAGCATGATGGCGCTCGGAGAGAAGCCCGGGGCGCCGCTTTCATTGTATTGCAGCAGGCCGATGTTTGCGCCGACGTAGGGATCCATGGTGTGAAAGCCTCCGGCGAAGCCTGGCCCGGCAAAGGCGGGACTCGTCATCGCGCAGACCGCCAGAGGGATCATCAACGCGGTGCGGAATTTCATCTGCGGGCTCCTGTGTTTGAGACAAGGTGCCGATTATCTGGGACGGGGCTGAATTTCCGCTGAATGCCTCGCGTCACCGGTGTCGGCGACTCACGACGCCCGCAGAGATTCGCGTCCCGGCGGGCGTGCTGTGTCAAGTCGGCTCGTAATCGGAAGCATTCGTGGCCACTGTCCGGGATGACCGCCGGCGCTAGGAGAGGCGTTCGGACGCGGACTGATTCGCGCTTCGCTCATCCGGCGGCAGACGACTCACGCGATCGCGCGCACGACACCCCCGTCCACGCGCAACGCAGCACCGGTCGTGGCCGAGGCCTGTGTGCTGCAGGTGTAGGCGATCAGCGCGGCCACCTCATCGACGGTGGCAAAGCGCTGCAGGATGGAGGATGGGCGGGCGGTGGCGAAGAACTCCCGCTCCACGCTCGAGGCGTCCTTGCCGGAAGCACGCGCCAGCTCCTGAACGAATCGTCCGACGCCTTCGGAGGCCGTTGGGCCGGGCAGCACGCTGTTGACGGTGACGTCGGTGCCGGCAAGGGTCTCGGCCAGTCCGCGCGCGACGGCAATCTGGGCCGTTTTGGTGACGCCATAATGGATCATCTCGGTGGGGATCTGCAGGCCGGATTCGCTCGAGACGAACACGATGCGCCCCCAGTTTCGTGCGCGCATGCCCTGGACGTAGTGCCGTGCCAAGCGCACTCCGCTGAGCACGTTCGCTTCGAAGAAGCGCAGCCAATCCTCATCCGAGATCTCCGCGAAGGGTTTGGGCTCGAAGATTCCCATGTTGTTGATCAGCAGATCGACCTCGGCGACGGCTTCGATGAGGTGCTGACAACCGGCAGCGGTGCTGACGTCGGCCGCGACGCCCTGAACTTCGCTGCCGGGAACTGCAGCCCGGATCTGCGCCACCGCGGCGTCGACGCGCGCGGCGGTGCGCCCGTTGATGATCACGCTCGCGCCTTCGCGCGCCAGCGTCTGTGCAGCGGCGAAGCCAATGCCAGCGGTGGAGCCGGTCACCAATGCCCGCTTTAAGCGCAATCCGAGGTCCATGTCAGTCTCCCGTGAACGATGCGTTGAGCACACGCTAATGTCGCGGCGATGTGCGCACCATCCGTAAAAGGAAGGAGACCGGCACGCAGGTTGCACCCCCGGAAGGGCCCGCGTAGACTGCTCCACGTCTCAGGTGTCCCAGGGATCGTCTGACCCCCTGGGGTGAAACGGGAAGTCGGTGCGCGTCCAAGCGGATGCAATTCCGGCGCTGCCCACGCAACGGTAAGCGAGCGTCAGGCCGCAATGACCACTGTGCCGCCGGCACGGGAAGGTGCGGTCTGCAGGATACGTTCCACTCGCGAGTCCGGAGACCGGCCGAGACAGACAGGGCGGCTCGCGTTGGGCGAAGCCAGACCGTTCGCGATGTCATGCATCGCGGCCTTCTGACTTACCTGCACTCCTGCCGCTCCTCAGCAACCGCAATGCGCGTGGAGCGCGTGTCGGAGTGAACGGGTGAGCATCATGGTTCCGAAGGCGCCGGCGCTGCGCCTGCATTCTCCGTCGCACCGGTCGCGTACCCCGCAGGGCGATCCAACCACTCGATGTCATGTGCAGAGTGAGCATGCGCAACAGCGCACGCCCGGAGGTATGCGATGCAGTCCGTGAAGTTTTCCAAATGGGGCGCGTTGCTTGCGCTGGTGGCGGCCATGGGCGCAACGCGCTTCGGCCACCTCGGAACGCTTTGGGCACCGCCGGATGCCTCCTGGGCGGTGTTTTTTCTCGCCGGCTTCTATCTACGGGAAGCACGTTGGGTGGTGGCCGTGCTGTTGTGCGAGGCGATCGTGATCGACTTCGTGGCGATCCGGGTGTACGGCGTCAGCAGCTACTGTGTGACGGGCGCGTACTGGTTCATCATTCCCGGCTATTCCATGCTCTGGCTCGGAGGCGCATGGCTGCGCCGTCACGTGCTGCAGAGACCGAGCGATGCGGTGCGACTCGCAGGCAGCCTGCTCGCAAGCTTCACGGCATGCTTTTTGCTGACCGAAGGCAGCTTCTATTGGCTCGGCGGGCGCATCGGCGAGCCCAGCGTCGCGGGCTGGTGGGCCGATCTTGCGAGCTGGTACGGTCCGTTCCTGCTGGTCACCGCCACTTACGTGGGACTGGTCGCCGTGGCACATGTGGCCGTGACTCGGTGGTCGCCGGTGCGGGCCGGTCTGCGTGTGCGCTGAGCGGGCCGATGAGCCAGAGCGAAGACGGATTGCCACCGCCGGACTCGGCTGAAGAGGCCGCGACGCGCTATCGGATGCGCATGCAGCGCCGCAAAGCCGCTGTCGATGCCCGCATCGCGGCGGCTTCCGGAAAGCGCGGCGTGCTGGTGGTGCTGACGGGCAACGGCAAGGGCAAGAGTTCCTCGGCCTTCGGCATGGTGGCCCGGGCGCTCGGGCATGACCTGCGGGTCGGCGTGGTGCAGTTCATCAAGGGCCGCTATGCCACCGGCGAGGAGGCGTTCTTCCGCCGGGTGCCGCAGGTCAGCTTTCATGTCGCCGGCGAAGGGTTCACCTGGGAGACGCAGGATCGAACGCGGGACGTACGTGCGGCCGAGGCGGGCTGGGAGGCTGCCTCGGCGTTGCTGCGCGATCCGGCCATTGCACTGGTCGTGCTCGATGAGCTGAACATCGTGCTGCGCTACCGCTATCTCGCACTCGATGCGGTCCTCGCGGCACTGCGCGGGCGCCCAGCCACGCAGCACGTCGTGGTCACGGGGCGCGGTGCGCCCGCCGAGTTGCTCGAATTGGCCGATACCGTGACCGACATGCATGTGGTCAAACATGCCTTTGCGGCGGGGATCGGTGCGCAGCCCGGCATCGAACTCTAGGGCGGAGCATGAGCGCGAGCGTTCCGGCTCTGTTGATCTCTGCAAGCGGCTCCGGTCAGGGCAAGACCACCGTGACGGCCGCTTTGGCCCGACACGCGGTCCGCAGCGGCCGGCGCGTGCGCGTCTTCAAGACGGGCCCGGATTTCATCGATCCGATGATTCTCGAGCGCGCTGCCGGTTGTCCGGTCGGCCAGCTCGATCTATGGATGGGCGGACCGGAGCACTGTCGAGCGCAACTCTCTCAGGCGGCGCACGAGGCGGACCTGCTCCTCGTCGAAGGGGTGATGGGGCTGTACGACGGAGACCCTTCGAGTGCGGACCTCGCGCAGCAGTTCGGGCTGCCGGTGCTGCTGGTTCTCGATGCCTCCGTCATGGCGCGCACCTTTGGTGCGCTCACGCTGGGACTGCACGCGTACCGACCGGAGCTGATGCTGCATGGCGTCCTCGCCAACAGAGTGGGCGGGGCTGGACATGCGGCGATGCTGGCCCGCAGTCTGAGCGGCCCTGCTGCTGCGATCCGCTTTCTCGGGGCGCTTGAGCGTGACGCGGCGCTGGCGTTGCCGGAGCGGCATCTCGGCCTCGTCCAGGCCGTCGAGCTTGATGATCTGGAGGGGCGACTGGAGCGGGCGGCGGCGGCCGTCGGTGCGGCGCTGTCCCTGGAGGACATTCCGGCCGTGACCTTTGCCGACGCGGTGCTCGAGCCACCGCCGCGGCTGCTTGCCGGAGCGCGCATCGCGGTCGCGCACGATGCGGCCTTCTCGTTTCTCTACGCGGCCAATCTCCGGCTGCTGCGGGACATGGGCGCAGAGCTGGTGCACTTCTCGCCATTGCAAGATGCCGAGGTGCCGCCGGCCGATGCGCTCTATCTGCCCGGAGGGTACCCGGAATTGCACGCCGCGCGGCTTGCCGCCAACCGCACTCTGCTCCAGAGCGTGCGTGCGCATGCCGAGCGTGGTACTCCGCTGCTGGCGGAATGCGGTGGGATGATGGTGCTGTTTGAACACCTGACCGACCTCGAGGGACGACGGCATGCGATGGCGGGCGTACTGCCTGGCCAGACCGTGATGCAGCCGCGCCTGCAGGCGCTGGCACTGCAGAGCGTTGAGTTTGCGCGCGGGGAGTTGCGCGGTCACAGCTTCCACTATTCGCGGCTCGAGACGCCGCTCGTGCCGAGCTGGCAGGGCCGCACACAGCACGGCGGACGCGGCGAGGCCGTGTACCGTCGCGGCGCGTTGACCGCGAGCTACATTCATTTCTACTGGCCGTCGAATCCCGCTGCGGCCGCTGCTCTGTTCCTGCCATGAGCGCACCCGGCCCGGTCGGTCCGCAGCGCATCGTATGTCTGACCGAGGAGACTACCGAGTGGCTGTACCTCCTCGGTGAGCAGGAGCGCATCGTCGGCATCTCGGGCTTCACCGTCCGTCCGCCGCAGGCGCGCCGCGAGAAGCCGCGCGTCTCGGCGTTCATCAGTGCCAAGATCGAGCGCATTGTGGCGCTCAAGCCCGATCTGGTGCTCGGTTTTTCGGACCTGCAAGCCGCAATCGCCGCCGAGCTGATCCGCGCCGGGCTCGAAGTACACGTGTTCAACCAACGCAGCGTCGAGGAGATCTTCCAGTTTCTGGCGCTGCTCGGCCGGATGGTCGGCGCGCAGCGCCGTGCGGGTGTGTTGATCGGGCGGCTGCGTCGCACGCTGGAGCGCGCGCGGCACGAAGCGGCTGCGTTACCGTGTCGACCGCGGGTGTACTTCGAGGAATGGGACGATCCGTTGATCAGCGCGATTGCCTGGGTGGCCGAGCTGATCACCATCGCCGGCGGCGAGTTGTGCTTTCCGGAGTTCACCGGCCGTGCGCATGCCAAGGATCGCATCATCGCCGACCCGCTCGAAGTCGTGCGCCGTGCCCCCGACGTGATGATCGCTTCCTGGTGCGGAAAGAAATTCAACCCCCGACGCGTGCGCGAGCGGGCCGGTTGGGAGGCGATGCCGGCGGTGCGCCACGGACGGCTGTTCGAGATTCACTCGAGCGAAATCCTCCAGCCCGGCCCAGCGGCCCTCACGGATGGGCTGGCGCGCCTGCGCACGATCATTGCCGGATGTGCACATGACATGACCGCTCAGGCGCAGCGCAGCACTCGATGACGGCACGCACGTTGATGATCCAGGGCACCAGCTCCGACGCCGGCAAGAGCACGCTGGTCGCCGGTTTGTGCCGGGTGCTGCGCCGCCGGGGCGTGCGCGTCGTTCCATTCAAGCCGCAGAACATGTCGCTGAACAGCGCGGTGGGCGCCGACGGTGGTGAGCTCGGCCGGGCGCAGGCGTTGCAAGCGCAGGCGGCCGGCCTTGCCCCGACCAGTGACATGAATCCGGTGCTGCTGAAGCCCGACAGCGACTGCCGTGCGCAGGTCATCATCCTGGGCCGCCCGGTCGGCGCGCTCTCGGCGGCCGGATACCATGATTACAAGCGCATCGCGCGTGACGCGGTGCTCAGCGCCTATCGACGGCTGTCGGCCGCCTACGAGTTCGTCCTGGTCGAGGGGGCCGGATCGCCCGCAGAGATCAATCTGCGCGACAACGACATCGCCAACATGGGCTTCGCCGAGGCGGTCGATTGTCCGGTGGTGCTCGTGGCGGACATCGATCGTGGTGGAGTGTTTGCCCAGCTGGTGGGCACTCTCGATCTGCTGAGTGAACCGGAGCGCTCCCGCGTCACCGGTTTCGTGATCAACCGTTTTCGCGGCGAGCGGGCTCTGCTCGATCCGGGGCTGAAGTGGCTCGAGGCGCGCACTGGCAAGCCTGTCTTCGGCGTGCTGCCGTATCTGCGCGGCTTGCACCTGGACGCCGAAGATGGCATCAGCCGCGAACCGATCGAGCGCGACGCCGCGGCCGCCACGCTGCGTGTGGTCGTGCCGGTTCTGCCGCGGATTTCGAATCACACCGACTTCGACCCGCTGCGCCAGCACCCGCAGGTCACGTTCCAGTACGCCGAGGAGGCTCGCGAGTGCGGCGCGGCGGACTTAGTCATTTTGCCGGGCTCCAAGTCGGTGCGCGCTGACCTCGCGGCCCTGCGCGAGCGCGGGTGGGCTGCATACCTCGAGCGGCATTTGCGCTACGGCGGCAAGGTGCTCGGCATCTGCGGCGGACTGCAAATGCTCGGGGAATCCATCGAGGATCCGGTCGGCGTCGAGGGGCCTGCCGGCCGCAGCGAAGGGCTCGGGTGGCTCGCGCTGCGCACTGAGCTTGCTCGGGACAAGCAGCTGCGCAATGTGTGCGGGCGGCTCGCGTTCGGCGCCGCTGAGGTGCGCGGCTACGAGATTCACATGGGGACGAGTTGCGGCAAGGCTCTCGACCATCCGCTCATGACGCTCGATGACGGGCGCGCGGACGGCGCCGTGTCGGACGACGGACAGGTTGCCGCAACGTATGTGCACGGGCTGTTCGAGTCGCCGTCGGCCTGCGCGGCGCTGCTGCGCTGGGCGGGGCTTGCAGTACCCATCGAGCGGGACTTCGCTGCGCTGCGCGAAGCGGCGCTGGATCGTTTGGCCGATGCGCTCGAGGCTTCGGTGGCGCTCGAGGCGCTCCTGGACGCTGG
>JBMFWZ010000047.1:0-23327 GCA_049964755.1 Steroidobacteraceae bacterium
CAATCCGCCAGACGGTGCAGATCGCCGGTGAAGCTTCGAAATGACCGAACCGGCTCCGGGTCGCAACTGCCCGGCACCGCCACTACGTGAAATTTGGAGCCGACATCAATGCCGGCGGCATGCGGGTGAATCACCACCAAATCCCGCCTCTTCCGTCTCTTTCGCTTTGACGCGTTCATAGAACCTCCACAGCATCGTCACACTAGGCGTCGAGGGCGAGGATCGCGATTCACATCATTTTCCCAAACGGGATCACCGAAGGTGTCACCAATGTAGGGTTCGCAAAGATCCCTGGACCATGTTTTTTTACGGGGTAGACCACCAAAAAGCATCCGGCCGCTGCCCTCAACAGGGTGAATATACCGCCCCCGGGCGAGTTTCAGAACGCAAGGGAAGCCGTCCGCGGCTTGGCGGAGTTTTTTAAGTTCTGAACGCCTCCCGGCGTCAAGGCTTTGCGGCCGGGGTTAACTGGCTTCTGAACGAGCTCAATGGCTCTTCAGCGCCGAACGGTTCAATGTAGAGAAATATGATCAAGCCCGAATCGACTCGGTCGCCAGTGTCCGAAGTAGGGCTGTGGCCCTCACTTTGCGCAGCTAGCCAATTATCCAATTCCAAGAGCAAATCAGCTGCCTTGCTGCGCGCATACGACTCAAAAGCAGGGATCAGTTGGATGGGTAGCCCTTGATCTGCGTGCACGCGTCGATCCAGCCGCTTTTCGGTATGCTTCGGGTCCAAGTTGTACTCCAACGTCCCCGCAAGTCGCGATAGCGTCATTCCAAAGCGCTCGATCAACTTGGGAGAATTTGGATCGGGCATCATCAGAAACCTGGAAACCGGACGGAAGCGTCTTTCACCCGCACGCAGGACGGCGCCCGATCGTAGGAGCTCAGCGAGAACCGTCTTTGGATTTGCGTCCGGATTGACGATCGATATCAAGCTCGCGAGGCATCGATCCTTCGGATTCAAAAGCTCGAGCTCAAGTGGGATCCCATAAGGCCCGCCGTACTCGGAGACGGTATGCCACTTGTGGAGTACTTCGACCAGCAGCGCCCTCAGCGTCGGGTCGGCCGACGGCATCTCGTCCTCGTGTTCGATGCAGTGGTCGACCTGCCGTAGCGTCAGGCCGGTGAGCGCGGAAATCCGGCTCCGGCTCGGCGGAGTCCAATGTTCAAGGTCGCGGACCGCGCATTCAACATAGGACGACTGCACCACCATCGCAAACTCATCAAATCGAATTCCTGCTCGAATCATCAGGCGCGACAACGCTCGCAGAGCACGTCGTAGTGCGCCAAGCAGGTAAGTGCGCGTTTGATCAGAGCTCACGATTACGCCTCAGCGATCTAGCTAAACGTGTGCCGCTGCGGTTGAACAAGCTCGGTCAGCGGGTTCTGATCCGCCGCCTGCTCTACATAAAAGAATAGATTGACTCCAGCCTCTTCGCGTGAGCCTGCTTGCTCCATGTCCGAAGCGCCGTGTTGCCCCAGCCAATCATCTAGTTCGCCGAGAAACTGGTTGGCGCGCTCAGTCGCAAAGGCGTGAAATGCAGAAAGCAAATTTGATGGGAGTCCATGATCTGCGAACACCGACCGTTCTAGCCGCTTTGTTTCGCTGCCAGGTGAATTCAGGTTGTGCTCAAGCGTTTCAGTCATTCGAGCAAGCGTTACGCCAAAATAATCGATACTGGTGATGCTTCCTTGGGGCCAAATGAATGCGCGCGTCAGGGGACGTATGCGGCCTTCGTCAGAGCGCGTAACCGATTTCGCCTCTAGTAAGCCATCAAGAATCGCTTCGGGATCGGCATTTGCACTTACTTCTTTGACGAGTCTCCATAGATTCGGGCCCTCAGGCGGATCGGTCATTCGGAGTTCTAGCGGCGTACCGTAAGTTCCGAGGTAGCGAGATTCTATGTGCCACTTATGCAGTACCTGCGTCATTATCTGCGTAGACTTAGACACCGGACTTGGAGTTGGAAGCACATTGCCTAAATCGATATAATGATCGATTCGGGCCTCGTCAATTCCCGTAGCCCAAGCAATTTGTTCAAGCGATGGCCGATCGATACCACCGACGCCATCTCGGACCGCGCTTTCAACATAGGCGGTACGGGCGACTTCGACAAATTCGTAATAGCGAATGCCGCGCTTGACCATGAGGCGCACTATTGGCCTCAAGACGCGGCGCAGCGCTTGAAGAAAGCGCTGGCGTGCGTCAATCGAAACGCTGGGATCGATGCTGCTCATGACTCAGGTGCGCTCCGCGGGATCAAAGAGCCGCTCATGCTCGAGAATGGCGTACCGATCCGTCATGCCGGCGATGTAGTCGGCTACCGCTCGGGCGCGCCCCTCGATGCCGTGGGCGGCCTCGGCCCGAACCGCCAGTTCGTGATGCTCCGGCGGCATCAATTCCGTATTTCCCAGAAATGTGCCAAATAGCGCCTCGATGACCCGGCGCGCCTTGGTCGTCATACGCAGCACTTTGTAGTGCCGGTAGACGCGCTCGCGCAGAAAGAGCATCAGTTCACGATGCTCCTCCAGCGTCGCCTCGCTGAGAGCGATCAGGGGCCGGGGTTGCAACCGAACCGCTTCGATCGAGGCCGGTTGAACCTCCTCAATGCGCCCCTGGCTCGTGCGGACCAGATCGACCACGATGTGATTGATCATTCGCCGGATGACTTCGTGCACGAGACGCCGCTCACCGAGTGCGGGGTATTCGGCGGTGACCGCATCGTATTGGCGGCGGAACAGGCGCATCTCGTTGAGTTGCGTCAAGTCGATCAGCCCCGCACGTATGCCGTCGTCAACGTCGTGATTATTGTAGGCGATCTCATCGGCGAGATTCGCGATCTGCGCCTCGAGACTCGGCTGCTGGCGGCGCAGGAAGCGCTCCCCGAGCTCCCCGAGCAGCTGTGCGTTGCGGGCCGAGCAGTGCTTGAGAATGCCCTCGCGGCACTCGAAAGTGAGATTCAAGCCCGGGAATGCGGCGTAGCGCTCTTCGAGCTCATCGACGACTCGCAGGGACTGCAGATTGTGTTCGAATCCGCCGTATGGACGCATGCATTCGTTGAGCGCATCCTGGCCGGCGTGCCCAAAAGGGGTGTGACCCAGATCATGGGCGAGGCTGATCGCTTCGGTCAGCGTCTCGTTGACCCCGAGTGCACTGGCCACGGAGCGGCCGATCTGCGCCACTTCGATCGAGTGAGTGATCCGCGTCCGGTACAGGTCGCCCTCGTGATTGACGAACACCTGCGTCTTGTAGACGAGGCGCCGGAACGCGTTGGAGTGGATGATGCGGTCGCGATCGCGCTGGAATTCGGTGCGAAACTGCGGCTTCGATTCGGGAAACCGACGGCCGCGGGAATTCTCCTCGCGCGCGGCATAGGGGGCGAGAACGCCGCTATCAACAGGCTCCGGGGTCATGGGCGCCTCGTCAGCACAGATGCGCCTGCAGCGTGCGCTCGAGGTGCTGCGGCTCGTAGTCGGCGGTCACGAAAGCATCACCGATTGCCCGCAGCAGCACCAGGCGGATTTGCCCCTCGAGCACTTTCTTATCCATGCGCATACTCTGAAGCATCGTCTGGGCGGACACATCCGCGAGCCGCGTCGGCAACCCCATGCGCTCGATCAGGGTGGTGATGCGGGCCAGGGAAGCGGCATCGATCCACCCGCTCTCGCGCGACATGCGAGCGGCCATGACCATGCCCGCGGCCACGGCCTCGCCGTGCAGCCAGCGGCCATACCCGGTCGCAGACTCGATGGCATGACCGAAGGTGTGCCCAAAATTCAACAGTGCGCGCTCACCGTGCTCGAGTTCGTCCCGTCCGACGATCTCGGCCTTGATCTGGCAGGAGCGCAAAATGACGTGTGCCAAGGCCTCCCGCTCACCCGCGAGCAACGCATCGGCGTGCGATTCCAGCCAATCGAAGAACGCAGCGTCGCGAATCAGGCCATATTTGACGACTTCGGCCAGACCGGCGCGCAGTTCTCGCGGCGGGAGCGTCGCGAGCGTTGCGGTATCGGCGAGGACGGCGGCCGGCTGATGGAAGGCTCCGATCAGGTTCTTGCCGCCCGGGTGATTGACGCCGGTCTTGCCGCCCACCGCCGAATCAACTTGCGCGAGCAGCGTCGTGGGCATTTGCACGAAGGTCACTCCCCGCTGGTAGATGGACGCGGCGAATCCCGCCATGTCGCCGACGACGCCACCGCCTAGGGCCACCACGGCGCAGTCGCGCCCGAACCGATTTGCGACCAGCACATCGAGGATGCGCGCCACGGTGTCCAGGGTCTTGTACGACTCCCCGTCGGGTAGCAGCGTCGCGACGGTACGCCGCGGGCGAAGTGCACCTTCCAGAGCTTCCAGATACAACGGTGCCACGGTGGTATTGCTCACGATCAGCACGTCACGGGCAGACACCGGTTGCCCGATCAGATCGCGATCAGTGAGCAGGCCGTGGCCGATGTGGATCGGATAACTGCGTCTGCCCAGCTCGACCGTCAGTGTATGCGTCACGCTGCTCATGGATGGCAATCTAGCGGATCAGCTGCAGGATGTCGCGCACCACGGCCTTGATCTGCCTGCCGTCGGTGCTGACCGTCAGATCGGCAATGGATCGATACAGCGGGTCGCGGATTTGCATCAGCTCCTGCAGGCGCTGCGCGGGGTCCTCGACACCACTTAGCAGCGGGCGCTGGCGCCCCGGTTTGACCCGCTCGGCCTGCTGGGCGACGGAAGTCTGCAGATACACCACCCAGCCGTTCTCGGCGAGAAGGCGGCGATTACCCGCCAGCATCACCGCGCCGCCGCCAGTCGATAGCACGACGTGCCGCAGAGACGTCAGCGAGGCAATCACCTCGCGTTCGCGCTCGCGAAATCCGCTCTCGCCTTCCTTATCGAAGATGAAGGGAATGTCGACGCCGGTGCGCCGCTCGATCTCCGCGTCGCTGTCGTAGAACGGTACGCGCAACAGCCGCGCGAGGTTGCGCCCGACGGCCGATTTGCCCGAGCCCATGGGGCCGATGAGAAAGATATTGGGAGGTTTGCCTGGCATGGTGCTGGCAGGAGGATACCAAGGCAGGCGGCTCGAAAGGCGGTGTCTTGCGCCGTATTCTTGCGCCAACCGGAGCGTGTCGCGAAGCACGTGAATCAGACCGGTCGCAGCCCGAAGCGGAGCCGAATGGCCAATTCCACGGTTCGCGGCCGCACCGCATCTGTACGGATACGCCAGACACCGTAGGGCCGTTGCGACCTGGGTGGCCGCTGTGCGAGTCACGTCGGCCGGTCGACCTCGTGGGCGCTGAACTGGCGCGGTGAGATGATCGGGGCCGGAAGTGCGCAGCCGATCGCGTATCGCGGCACGGGTGGCCCTTCCTTGGGTGAGCTGCGCGTGGACCTGTGTCCGGGGGCAGGGCAGATCGGTCGCGCCGACCTTGGTGTCACCCCATAGGCCGCGCAGAGTCCCGCTGCCCGGGCGCCCGGGGGCGCCCGGAGTTCGATTCGTGCAATCCGTCGCCGCCGTCGTGCCGGCTACCGTCGAGCGCGAGGCCGCTGCTGCAGTGCACCGGCGTGGCGCTCAGTGGCGCGAGCGCGCTCCGCGCGCCGTACCCTTGATCCCCGTGATGACCCGTATCAGGTCCGACACGCCACAGGGCGCGTGAACCGCGGCGGGACTTCCGCTGATGAAGCAGTTGTTCACGCACGCAGGAGCAGCCTTGCTCGCCTGCCCGCGGTGTCAGCCGCGGGCAGGCATTGTGCGCCGGCGTGTCAGCTCGGAGCGCCGCCGGCTCATTCCTGAACACGCCCCGTCGAACCTCCACGTCCGTCAATAGACGGCCGGGTTCTGATGAATGATCTTCGGCGTCACAAACACCAGCAGCTCGTCTTTGTTGTTGGTGTGATCCGTGTTCTTGAACAGATGGCCGATGATCGGGAGGTCTCCGAGCCACGGCACCTTGTTGATCGTATGGGTGTTGTTGGTCTGCAGGATCCCGCCGAGGACGACGGTCTGCCCATCGTTGACCAGGACCTGCGTGGTGACCTGGCGGGTATCGATCGCCGGCACCTGCACGCCGCCCGAGGCGACCACTTCCTGTCCGATCTCATCATCGCGCACTTCGAGCGTGAGAATGATGCGGTTGTCGGGAGTGATCTGTGGCGTGACCTTCAGCTCCAGCACCGCGCGCTTGAACGCGATCGAGGTCGCGCCGCTCGAGGCGGACTGCTGGTAGGGGATTTCAGTACCCTGCAGGATGGTCGCCTGGCGCTGGTTCGCGGTGATGACCCGCGGAGAAGAGATGACTTTCGCTTCCGTTTCCGCCTGTGCCGCAGAGAGTTCCAGGTCCACCAGGTAATTGCCGCTGAGGATGCCAAAAGCGATGGAGCCGGCCGGATTGCTCACCGGCAGGTTGACATCATAGCGATCCGCGGCGTTTTGCCCGCTCGGAAAGGTCACCGGATACGGCGTGTTCGTGCCCTGCAAATTGCTGATCGCGGAACTGGTCATGATATCCGTGCCGGCGGCGTTGCCCGTGGTCGCAACGATGCCGTTCGCGCCGTTGGCCTGCACGTCAGTGAGTCCGAGCCGGGTGCCGAGTTGGCGCTGAAAGTCATTGTTCACCAGTACGATGCGGGCGGAGATCAGCACCTGGCGCACCGGCACATCGAGCCGGCGCACCATGCGCTGGATCTGCACCAGGCGCTCCGGAGTGTCCTGCACGAGCAGCGTATTGGTGCGCTTGTCCACCGTGACGCTGCCGCGCTTGGAGAGCAGCGAGTGGCCCTGCGACTTGATCAGCGCGGCGAGGTTCGCGGCCTTGGCGTAATTGATCTGGATGTACTCCGAGCGCAGCGGCTCGAGCTGCTGCACAGCCTGCTCGGCGGCCAGCTCGGCCTTCTCGCGCGCGGCGAGTTCCGCCTGAGGGGCGACCAGGATGACGTTGCCCTGGTGACGCTCGCCGAGACCCTCGATTTGCAGGATCAGGTGCAGCGCCTGGTCCCAGGGCACATCGTGCAGACGAAGCGTGACGGTGCCATGCACGGAATTGGCCACGACGATGTTCTGGCCGCTCGCATCGGCGAGCAGCTGCAGCACCGCGCGGACCTTGATGCTCTGGAAGTTCAGAGACAGACGCTGGCCGGTGTACTTCGGCCGCTGTGCGGCCACCTGACCCTGGGTCAGCGGACGCAGCTCCACCACGTACTGGGTGTTGGCCTGGTAGGCGAGCTCGGTAAAAGCGCCAGTCGCATCGATGGTCATGCGCGAACCGCGCGGCGTGTTCGTCACGGAGAAATCACGGACCGGTGTGCCGAAGTCAGTCGCATCGAAGCGGCGCAGCAGATTCGCCGGGACCGCCGCGTGGCTAAAATCGATCACGACCTGGTTGCCCACCTGGCGCAGGTTGACCGGAATGTGCGGGTTCGAGAGGCGCACCAGGATCCGCCCCGCGCCATCGGTGCTGCGGCGGAAGCTGATGTGGCGGATCTCCCAAGGCGTGCTGAGTCCGGTGCCGACCGCCGCGGTGCTCGCATCGGCGGTCGACGCTGCTGCCGCGTCTGCATCACCCTCGTGCGCCGCGCCGGCCCCGAGGGTGACGAGAATTTCATCGCCGTGGCGCTGCAGGGCGTAGGCCACCATTGAGTCGAGATTCAGCACGACCCGCGCGCGGTGGCGCGTTGCGGCCGCGATCACCGACTCGAGTCCGCCGGACTTCACGCGAATCTGATTCGAGGGCATCGCGAGCTGCGTGTCCGGCAGGTCGATCACGACTCGCGCCGGGTGGTCCATGGTGAACGACAGCGGCTTCGGCGCCGGACCCGACAGGTGCAGCGCGAGCTGCATCTGCGCATGCGGCAGCGATTGCACCTGGATCGATTGCAGCGCGACCTGGGCCTCGGCTGAGCGCGCCGGGCGAGCCGCCGTGAGCGCCAGCAGCGCGAGCAGGGACAGGGCGGCTGCGTCCACGACGCGCGGATTCCGCGGAAAGGCTTTCATTCTCGAACTCCCTGCGTGAGCGTTCGCTACCGGATTTTTCACTGACTGAGTCCCAGGGCTGCCGGCCGTTTCATAAAGCCGCCGAGACCGTCGGGGACGATTTCGACCAGCCGGATTTGAGTCGGGGTGATTTGGATGATGCGGCCGTCGTTCTGGCCCATGTAATTGCCGACGGACACGCGGTGCACGACGCCGTCCTTGGTTTCAACCAGGCCATAGACCTGGTGATTCAGGCGCAGCGTTCCGACCATCGTCAGCGTGTCGAGCGGGAAGCGCTCGAGGTACTGCTGCGGCCGCGAGGCGTCCGGGCGCACCGTTCCGGCGCCGGTCGGCTCGCTCGGCACAAACGGCGAGCGCATCGCCTGATCGTCGTAGGTGAACGTCTCGTACTTTGGCACCGTCGGCAACGGCTCGACGCGTCCGCCGGGTTGGTGCTCGACACGCGTGATGAAGCGCTGCACGCTGCTTTGGCCGCCGGAGCATGCCCCGAGGGCGAGGCAGCCGAGCGCCGCGCCGATGCGCACCAGTGTGCGGATGTGGCTGTGAGTGCTCATTGCGTCCTCTTGCCCGCTCAGCCCGGTCCGCGGTGCGGCGGACGGGCGAACTTGTGCTTGCTCGCGCGCCGCGCGGCCATCTCGTTCGCGGTGAGGTAGCGATACGTCTTGGCGGTCAGTGTCAGCGTCAGCTGGTCGTACGCGCCCTTGGTCACCGGTTTGATCTGGATGTCATGCAGCGTGACGATGCGCGAGAGCGCGGCGATGTCGCTGACGAATTCACCGAACTGGTGGTAGCTGCCGGCGAGCTGCATCTTGATCGGCAGCACCGCGTAGAACTCCTTCTTCGATTCCTTGCCGGGCTCGAAGAGCTTTTGCTTCAGGCCCGCGGCGGTCGCGGTGTCGGAGATGTCCTCGAGCAGGCTCGGCACCTGGGTCTTGCCAGGCAGCTGGCGCAGCAGCGCGCCGAAGGAGCGGCGCAGCTGCACCAGCTGCGCTCGGTAGATGTTCAGGTTGGCTGCCACGGAGTGCTTGATCTGGAACTCCTGGCGCAGCGACTGCTCCTGGCGCGCGCGTTGCAGGAGCTGCGGGCGCACCGAGTTCCACACGAGCAGGTAAATCAGGATCAGCGTCAGCAGCACGAACGTCAATCCGACGGCTCCGGCGCGCACGGCGAACGGCCAGCGACCAGGGTCGCGCGGGTCAAGATCGCGCAGCTCCTCGAATAACTCCTGCACGTTGACGTTCATGCGCCGTGACCTCCGCGGGCCGCACCGTTGGCGTGCGGGGCGTGCTTACCGGATTTCGGCGAAATCACCTTCGCATCGAGCGTGAAGGTCGAGCCCGGCGAGCCCTTGCTCGCCTGGATGACTTCGAGCTCAGCGTTGGCGAGCCAATGGGAATGATCGATGTTGCGCATGAAGTCCGATACGCGGGTGCTCGACTGCGCCACGCCCTTGAACTGTATCTGCACGCCTTTCTGGGTCACATCGGTCAGATACAGCCCCGGCGGCACCGTGCGCACGATCTGATCGAAGATGTGCACGATCTGCGGCCGGGCGCGCTGCAGCTGCTCGATGATGCGCATGCGCGCGAGGAACTTGCGCTTGGTCTTCTCCAGAGTGTTGATCTCGCCAATCTGGTGATTGAGCACCTGGATCTGCGCCTGCAGCAGCTCGTTGCGCCGCACCTGAGCGCTGATCAACCCGGTGTAGACCAGACGCACGCCGAACGCCACGACGAGCGCAGCGAGTGCGGCGGCGGCGAGCGCAATCAGGAAGGCGAGCTTGCGCTCTTTGCGCTCTGCTTCACGCCAGGGCAGCAGGTTTATGCGCGGCATGTCAGTCGAAGCTCCTCAGCGCCAGTCCGCAAGCGGTCAGCAATGCCGTGGCGTCGCGGTGCACGGCCTGGGTGCGCGCGCGCGCCGAGAGCTTCATCTGGCCGAGCGGATCGCCCTTCTCGGCGGCGATGCCGACGCGGCTCGCGATGACGTCGGCCACGCCGGGAATGTTGGCGCAACCGCCGCACACCAGGATCTTCTCCGGCTGTTCGCGCCCCGAACCGGAGGCCAGATAGAACTGCAGTGAACGGTTGACCTGCTGGGTCATGTCGTCGATGAACGGGTCGAGCACCTCGGACTGGTAGTTGGCCGGCAACCCGCCCTCCTTTTTGGCACGGCCGGCTTCCTCGAGCGACAGGCCGTAGGTGCGCATGATCTCCTCGGTGAGCTGCTGCCCGCCGAAGGCAAAATCGCGGGTATAGGCGACTTTCAGGCTGCGCAGCACGCTGAAGGTCGTGCTGCTGGCGCCGAAGTCGACCACGGCGATGGTGCGGTCGATGCCCCCGTCGGGCATCTGATGCGTGAGCAGCCGGCAGGCATTCTCGAGCGCGAATGCCTCGACGTCCACGATCTTTGCCGTGAGCCCGGCGGAGCGCACTGCGGCCTGGCGCTGCTCGACGTTCTCGGTGCGCGTCGCCACGAGGAGCACGTCGTTGGCGTCCGGATCCTTCTCTGAGGCTCCGATGACTTCGAAGTCGTAGCTCACCTCGTCCATCGGGAAGGGGATGTACTGGTCGGCCTGCATCTGCACCTGCGCCTCCAAGTCATTGGCGCGCAGCGTGCGAGGCATCTGGATCACTTTGGTGATGGCGGCATCGCCGCTGATCGCGAGGGCGACCTCGGTGTTCTTGGTGCCGGAGCGTTTGACCGCGCGGCGCACGGCCTCGCCGACGGCCTCTGCGTCCACGATGCTCTTCTCATTGATCGAGTTCACCGGCGTCGCTTCCGCCGCATAACTCTCGACCCGATACTGCCCACCCGCCATGCTGAGCTCGATGAGCTTGATGGAGGACGTGGTTATGTCAAGTCCCAGCAGTGGGCGGTGCTTCCGCGGGAAGAGCAACATTGTTTTCCTTTTCAGGGTCTTACGCCTGAAAATAGCCACCCCTGGTGAATAGTCGAGGCACTATATATCAGCGCAAGGTTAAATTGAACGTGAGCCGCCTCACGGAAACGCGAGCCGCCCCGTCCGCCCTGTGCGCCGGGTCGCAAAACTGCCGGGCGAGGCCCGCTTTCAGGCCCTCCCAGGGGGGCCCCAGTGGTCCTGGGGCGCCGCCCGGGGCGAACTTATCCACAATGTGCGCGGTCCGTGAAGTTGCGGGGTACGATTCGCTTCCGGGAAGCGCCGGACCTTGAGCGGAGCTGTCCCTCCCTGCCACAGAGAGTTCTCATTCGGTGAATCTGAAGCTATATCGAGTTCCGGCGATCGTGGTCGGCGCGCTGGTCTTGGCGGCGCTGGCCGGGCTGTACGCTTATCTGTGCACCTATGTCTATCTCGAGCCCTCGCTGCCGACCCTGGCGCAGATGCACCATGTCCAGCTGAAGGTCCCGCTGCGGATCTACACGGCCGACGGTCAGCTCCTGGCGCAGATCGGCACCGAGCAGCGCACCCCAGTGCGCTACCGGGACGTTCCCCCGATGGTGCGCGAGACCTTTCTGGCCGCCGAGGACCATCATTTCTTCCATGAGGGCGGCATCAATCTGATCAGCATCCTGCGCGCCGGCGTCATCGATCTGATCGAGGGGCGCAAGGCCCAGGGGGGCAGCACCATCACCATGGAGGCGGCCCGCAACGTCTTTCTGACTCTCGACAAGACCTGGCGGCGCAAGCTGCAGGAGTCGTTCGTCGCCTACGAGCTCGACCACGACTTCAGCAAGCAGGATGTCTTTCGGCTGTACCTGAACGTGATTTTCTTCGGTGAGCGAGCCTACGGCGTGGCGGCGGCCGCGCAGACTTACTATGGCAAGACTCTCGCCCAGCTGACGCTGCCGGAGGCAGCGACCCTCGCCGGGATCGTCCAGGCGCCCTCCTTATACAACCCGGTGGTCCACCCACATCTGGCGGCCGACCGGCGCTCTTACGTGCTCACCGAGATGCTCAAGCTCGGGTACATCACCTCGGCGGCCGCGCAGGCGGCCGATCAGGCGCCGATCGACGCACGCCTGCATGCGCCGCGGGTGAGCGTGCATGCGCCCTATGTGGCGGCCATGGTGCGTCAGCGGATGGTGCAGCGCTACGGCGCGGCGGCCGAAACGGCCGGATACCGGGTCTATACGACCCTCGACGGTCGGCTGCAGAACGCCGCCGACCGCGCGGTTCAGCTGGGGCTGATTGCCTATGACCGGCGGCACGGCTGGCGCGGCCCGATCGGGCGCACCGTGCTCGCCCGTACGGTGAGCCCCGCCGAGCTGCACACGCTCACCGCGCAGTATCAGCCGATCGGTGTGCTGCGGCCGGCCGTCGTGGTGCAGGTCGGGGCCCAGGACGCTCAGGTGTACGTGCGCGATCTGGGCTTCGGCACGATCGGCTGGAACGGTCTGTCCTGGGCCGGCAAGGCGCTCGCCGACGGGTTGGTCGGTGCGGCACCGAAGAGCGCCGGTGATGTCCTCTCGCGCGGCGATGTCGTGTATGTGGTGTGGCATGGCCCGACGAACGTCCTGCTCGCGCAGGTGCCGCAGGCCGAGGCGGCCATGGTGGCGCTCGATGCCGATGACGGCGGCATCGCAGCCCTGGTCGGCGGATTCGATTACTACATCAGCAAGTACAACCGCGCCGTCTACGCCCAGCGCCAGCCGGGATCTGGGTTCAAGCCCTTCTATTATTCCGACGCGCTGCACCGCGGCTACACGCCGGCCAGCACCTTCCTCAACGCACCGCTGGTGGTCGGCGGCCCGGGCATGGAGAGCACCTGGCGGCCGGCCAACGACAGTGGCCAGTTCAGCGGGCCGGTGCGACTGCGCGTGGCGCTGGCGCACTCGCTGAATCTGGTGTCCATCCGGGTGCTGCGCGCCCTCGGGGTGCAGACCGTGACTCAGTATGTGCAGCGATTCGGGTTCGATCCGAAGGCGCTGCCGCAGAACCTGACGCTCGCGCTGGGGACACTGGAGACCAATCCGCTGCAGATGGCCACCGGCTACGCGGTGTTCGCCAACGGCGGCTACCAGGTCAAGCCGTTTCTCATCGATCGCATCCTCGATGCGCACGATCAGGTCATCTGGCAGGCCAAGCCGCGCATCGCCTGCCATGGCTGCAGTAAGCCGGTGCAGCTTTCCGATCTGCAGCCGGCGGCGAGCGAGAGCGCGCTGGTGGCCGAGGCCGATGCGCTGCGCGGCGGCGGCGCGGCCGACATGCCGCCGGGGCAGATCGCCCCGCGCGTCATCAGTGCCGACAACGACTACATCATGACCTCGATGATGCGCAGCGTCATCAAATTCGGTACGGGCGTGCGCGCACTGGCGTTGAATCGCAGCGACATCGCCGGCAAAACCGGCACGACCAACAATTGGAAGGATGCCTGGTTCAACGGCTTCACGCCGCATCTGGTGGCCAGCGTCTGGGCGGGCTTCGATGATGATCGCACGCTCGGCTACGGCGAGGAGGGCGCGCACGTGGCCCTGCCGATCTGGATGCGCTTCATGCGCCGGGCGCTGCAGGGAGTGCCGCAGTGGCGTCGGCCGCAGCCCGCCGGCATCGTGCGACTGCGCATCTCGCCGCAGACTGGGTTGCTCGTGAGCGATGAGAACCCGGACGGCATCGAGGAGATTTTCATGGCCAAGCATCTGCCGGCCGGCACCCCGGCCCGTCCGGCGAGCCCAGGCCAGGGCTCGCCGGACTCGATTTTCTGATGCCCAAGCGGCCGACACCGCGCGCCGATCACCTGCGGCTCGCGCTCGCCCAGGAGGCCGCGCGGATCATGGCCGAACACGGTATCAGCGATTTTCGGCTCGCCAAACGCAAAGCCGCGGATCGATTCGGTGTTACCGACGGTGCGGCGCTGCCGAAGAACGTCGAGATCGAAGCGGCTCTCGAGCAATACCAGCGGCTCTTTGACGGGGATGGCCACGCCGAGTCGCTGCGCGCTCAGCGCGGCGCGGCGCTCGAGGCCATGCGCTGGCTCAGGGAGTTCGAGCCGCGACTGGTCGGGGCGGTGCTCACCGGTACCGCGACCCGCCACGCGCAGGTCCAGCTGCACCTGTTTACCGACACCGCTGAATCGGTGACGCTGAAAATGCTCGAGATGGGACTCGCGCACGAGGTGACCGAGAAGCGCGTGCGCATGGACTCGGCCCGGGTGCTGGTCTTCCCGGGGGTGCGCTTTGAGATCGAAGCGCAGCCGATCGACGCGACGGTGTTCCCGGCCGACGGCATCCGCCAATCGCCCGTCAGTCCCGTCGACGGTCGGCCGATGCGCCGCGCCAGCGCCTTGGAGGTCGAGGCGCTGCTCGCGGCGTCCTAGTTCGCCTTTCAGCGGCGGCGGGCAATCTCCACGTAATCGCGCTGCGTCGGGCCGATGTACAGCTGACGGGGGCGGCCGATGCGCATCTGCGGGTCGGCGAGCATCTCCTGCCAATGCGCCACCCAGCCCACCGTGCGTGCGATCGCGAACATGACCGTGAACATCGAGCGCGGAATCCCGATCGCGCTGTAGATGATCCCGGAATAGAAGTCCACGTTCGGATACAGCTTGCGCTCGACGAAGTACTCGTCCTTCAGTGCGATCTCCTCCAGACGCAGCGCCAGCTCGAACAGCGGGTTGTCGGAGCGGCCGAGCCGCGCGAGCACCTTGTGGCACATCTCGCGGATGATCTTGGCGCGCGGATCGAAGTTCTTGTAGACCCGGTGCCCGAAGCCCATCAGGCGCACGTGGCTCGACTTGTCCTTGGCCTGCTCGAGGAACTTCGGGATGTTGTCCACGGTGCCGATCTGCTCGAGCATGTTCAGCACCGCCTCGTTGGCGCCCCCGTGCGCCGGTCCCCACAGCGCCGCGACGCCCGCGGAGATCGCCGCGTAGGGGTTCGTGCCGGTGCTGCCGGCGAGGCGCACCGTGGAGGTGCTGGCGTTCTGCTCGTGGTCGGCGTGCAGGATGAACAGCAGATCGAGCGCCTGGGCGGCGATCGGGTCAACCTCGTACGGCTCGCACGGCACCGCGTAGAGCATGTGCAGCAGGTTGCTGCAGTAGTCGAGGTCGTTGCGCGGGTAGACGTACGGCTGTCCGAGGGAGTGCTTGTGCGCCGCGGCCGCGATGGTCGGGATCTTGGCGATGATGCGGTGCGCGAAGATCTCCCGGTGGCGCGGGTTATAGATGTCCATCGTGTCGTGGTAGAAGGCGGACATCGAGGCGATGACCGCCGAGACCATGGCCATCGGGTGCGCGTCGTAGTGGAAGCCGTGGAAGAAACGCAGCAGCGACTCGTTGATCATCGTGTGATGACGGATGCTGCCGACGAATTCGTCGAGTTGTTTGCGCGTGGGCAGCTCGCTATGCAGCAGCAGGTACGCCACTTCCATGAAGCTGCTCTTCTCCGCGAGCTGCTCGACCGGATAGCCACGATACAGCAGAACTCCGGCATCGCCGTCGATGTACGTGACGCGGCTCTCCGTCGCGGCGGTCATGCCGAAGCCCGGATCGTAGGTGAACACCCCGAGCTCTTTGTTGAGCTTGGCGATGTCGACGACGGACGGACCGATGCTGCCCGGACGGACCGGCAGGCTCAGCTTGCGATCAGTGGCTCGATCGACGAGCTCGAATGTGTTCTGGGTCATTCGGTAGACGCTTCCATTGTTGAGCGGTCGGCGCCCAAGTGGGGGTGTCTCGAGCGTCGGGGGGAACGAGGCCGCAGGTTTACACGGTCCGCGCCTCGAATCAAGGTGCAAGTGCCGAGTCGAGTTTACCAGCCGGTAGAATCATCCCGCCAGCGCGCCCCGAGCCCGCAGGTACCGGGCGGACAGGGGAAAAATGTGGCATCGTGCGGGCTTGCCCGTCCCTCGTCCCGCCCCATGATCGTGCTTGAAACCCCGCCGCTCGCCGTGTACGTGCACTTTCCGTGGTGCGTGCGCAAGTGCCCGTATTGCGATTTCAACTCGTACACGCTGCGCGGTGAGCTCGATGAGACGGCGTACCTAGCGGCGCTGCGCGCCGATCTCGCCACGCAGGCGCGTGATGCGGATGAGCGAGAGGTGATCAGCGTCTTTCTCGGCGGCGGTACCCCGAGCCTGTTCTCCCCGCGCGGCATCGGCGAGCTGCTCGATGCTCTGCGCGCAGAGCTGCGGTGTGCTGAGGGGCTCGAGGTCACTCTGGAGGCGAACCCCGGCACCATCGAGCGGGGCCGCTTCGCTGAGTATCGCGCGGCAGGCGTCAACCGCGTCTCGCTCGGAGCGCAGAGCTTCTCGAGCGCACAGCTTCAGGCCCTCGGAAGAATCCACTCGCCGGAGGACACCCGCCACGCTGCCGAGGAGCTGCACGCGGCGGGGCTTGAGAATTTCAATCTCGATCTGATGTATGGGCTGCCGGGCCAGGACGTGGCCGGTGCGCTCGGGGACCTCGAGGCCGCCCTGGCGCTCGCCCCGGCGCACCTCTCGCACTACCAGCTCACCCTCGAGGTCGGAACGCCGTTTGCGGCTCGTCCGCCGCCGCTGCCCGAGGAGGAGCCGGTCGAGCAGATGCTCACCGCCTGCCGCGAGCGACTGGCCGCCGGCGGCTTCGAGCAGTACGAGGTCTCCGCCTATGCGCGGGCCGCTCGCCAGTGCCACCACAACCTCAATTACTGGCAGTTCGGGGATTACCTGGGCATTGGCGCCGGGGCGCATGGCAAGCTCACCCGGGCCGAATCCGGCCAAGTGCTGCGCAGCGCTCAGGCGCGTGAGCCGCGCCGCTACATCGCCTGCGCGGCGCAGGGGGCGGCGGGGCGACAGGCGGTGGCGGCCGAGCAGCTGCCGTTCGAATTCATGCTCAATGCCTTGCGGCTGCGCGCGGGGTTCGAGCCGGCGCTGTTCTGCCGTCGGACCGGGCTCGATTGGACGGCGGCGGCCGGGCCACTCGAGGCGCTGACCGAGCGCGGCCTGATCGAGCGGGACGGGTCGCGCGTGCGGGCGAGCGGCCTCGGGTGGCGATTTCTCAATGAGCTGCTGTTGGGCTTTCTGCCGGAAATCCCGAAAAGCGTCGGCTGAACAGAATTGTCAATGCATTTGGGCCATGAATGCCCCCTTGACGGCAGGCCTTATACACAGGGCGGGGGGTGGTGTCGGCAAATGAGTGAATTAGCTCTCATACCCGCTAAGTCGCTCAACGATGTCGTTGTAAGTCATTGACGAATAAGGTGGAAATGCCCTGGTCATTTTTTCATCACTGCAACAAAACCGCAATGTGACCGAGCAATTGCGTGGGGTCGACCTGAGTCTTCCACAGAGTTATCCACAGCTTTTGTGGATAATGCGGGTGAGACGATGCTCCCTCGTCCGGGAACGCCAGGGCGCTTGAGAGAATCCGTGGCGCCGGGTACACTCCGCGCCCTTTTATTGCAACGAAGGCCTTCGCCGGCCGCGTCCCGCCGCCGGCGCCGACCGCTGATTCGAGTCACCGTACTATGAAAGCCGCCATTCATCCCGAGTACAAAGAGATCACGGTCACCTGCACCTGCGGCAACTCGTTCAAGACGGGTTCCACGCTGGGTCACGACCTGCAGGTGGAAGTGTGCTCGAGCTGCCATCCGTTCTACACGGGCAAGCAGAAGATCGTCGACACGGCCGGCCGCGTGGACAAGTTCCGCAAGAAATACGGCGCTGCGGGCGTCGCTGCCGCCAAGTAGTCCGCGCCGCGGTCCCGCCGCGGCGCAACGGTCGCGCGGATCCTCCCGGGCCTCACCAGGGCTGCGCCTGCGCCGTGCGGCATGTCCGGAACCGGACCGAGCGGCCGTGGTCTGATCGGCAGTACCGCTGAGCTCGACAAGGGGGAGCCGTGCAGGCGCCGAGCGCGCGCAAAGCCGGAAGGAGCCTGCTCTTTGCGCTCGTCCTGGTCGCGCATGCGCTGCTCATCGCGCTGCTGATCCTGGTGTCGGACACTGTGCGGCGCTCCGGCGAGCGTTCGCTCACGGTCCGAGCCGTCATCCTGTTGCCCGCACGGTACCGCCCCGTGCACTTCGCGCCGGTGAGGCTGCGTCGAGCCGCCTTGGTCCGACCCCCGATCACTGCACCCATCACGCTGCGGCTGGCGGGCGTGCAGCAACCCATTCCCGTCCCACCTCCCATCAATTGGGCTGAATCGGCACGTCAGGCCGTGCAGGCGGTGCTGCGCCGGCGGCACCGGGTCGCGATCGGATTCCCGGCCGGCGCGCACAGCCGTCGCGGGCTGTCCTCGAAGGCCTCCGGCATTCACTCGCAGGGGCCGGAGTCCTACCGCACCGACACCGGTGAGCACGTCGCCCGAGGCAGCGGCAACTGCTATGTGATCTCCGGTCCACCGCCGATCGATGCCTCGAGGCTCGAACAGCAGGCGCAGATGTCCACCGTCACGTGCGCAGGGCGGCAGCACGGGCCGCCCCCCGACAACTTGTTCAAGAATCTGCCGGCGTACAAGCGCTACCACACCCTGCCGCGGCGCGCGCTTCCGCGCCGCCGGCACCGACCACGGCCGCCGCGCGCCGGCTCGGGCTGAATGTCCGCGGGCCGTCCAGGTTCACTTCGCCAGGTAGCGGGACAGGCCGGCGTACAGCAGTGCGAGCAGGCCGGTAAGGTAGATTCCATCGAACGTGCCGGCACCGCCGATGGAGGCGACCGGGGTGCCGAGGGCGCGCACGGTGCCGAGGTTCATCAGGTCCGCCCCGATCAGTACCCCGCAGCTGCCGCTGATGTAGGCGAGCGGCGCGGCCCGCCGGCGGGTCAGGGCGAGGGCGATGATGGCCGTCGCGCTGGCCGGCACGAAGATCGGCAGGGCAATGCCGAAGCCGGGGACCGGCCGGGCCAGCACGTGGCACACGGCGGCGACGCAGGCGGTGGCGATCGCGCCGAGGACGTACAGCTGATGTTTGACCATCAGGTACAGCGACAGTGCGACCGGGATCACCGCCCCGCCGAGGTTCACCGCCAGCACGGTGGCGCGCGTCTCGCGTACCACGGGGATGATGTAGGTCATGCCGAAGAAGCGGATCTCATCGGCCGTCACCAGGCGGTGCGCTGGCAGGTAGGCCACCGGGATGTTGATGTAGCTGCCGATCAGCGAGAGGCCAAGGATGACGAGCAGCGCCAACTCGCTGATCTGCATCGACTCCGACGCGTAGCGCAGCAGGCGCAATGCCACGAGCACTGCCATCACGACCAGCAGGCCGGCCAGGATCAGCACGAACGGCAGGCTGAGGGGAAAGTATTGAAACGCGGAAACCGGCATCGGAACCTCTCCGTAGCGAGTCGCGCCGCGCGGGCCTGAGCGCGATCCTCGACATTGTACGGCCTCGCCGCCGTGCTGCTCAGTCCCCCGCGACGTGCTCCTCGGAGGCGCTCGCACTTTGCCGTGGAGGCAACACCAAGGCGCATTCTTGCGCACGGTCGCCCGTACACCTTGCGCCATTGAGGCGGTGAGAGGGGCAGCGCGTGCGCTACGGGTGGGTCAATCAGCACCAGACCTTCCGTCAGGAGATCCAGAGCGGCCCTCTCTGGTCGCCGAAGCAGCTCGCGCGACGGCCCGGCAGCCGGTCTTGGACTGAACTGCGAAGCAGTCTCCTGCGCAGCCGCTTCGCAGTGATGGGTCAGGCGGGCAATTCAAAATCTCGAACGGCGTCGTGAGCGTCATTCGCCGTCTGGCGAGGACAGTGGTCAGACTCGTACTGGTGTTGAGGAGGCGAATCGAGGCGGGCTGAGCTCATGGCGCAGTTTGATCTGGAAGGGATTTCGCAACCCGTCGTGCTGCTCACCGTGTGGCGCGAACATACTCAGCAACACGAGCACATGCAGGTTGAGTTCCGACGTCCACCCGCTGTCGTGCTCATCGAGCGGTGGGTGGCGACGCTTCCTGCACGCCATCGAAGGTCCCGTCAGGTCGCATCGCTCGGATCCGCCCCGGTGCTGAGGGTCCGCAAACTGACCGATGAGCGACTCCAGACCCCACTCCATCAAGGCCGACGGGCCGGCACGGGCACCTACCTGCGGCTGAGCTCGACCCACCGGCAGGCCGATGCCGCCTTGATTGCGCAGCTCGGGTGCCAGCGATCAGCGCGCGGCGCTGGACATGCTGCGCGAGCACTGGTGGTTGAACATCGAGGAGAACGCGAAGGCGTCCGGTGCCTGGTCACGGCACTACCAGGAGTAGATGACCATAGTTGATTCACACTCTATCCCCGCTACTGCGCCGGCACAGAATCTCATTGCTCGCGATTCCACCCAGATGTCGGCCCCGGACCGGCAGATCCGGCGGCTCACCGTCCCCTACGGGGCTCGGACCGTCCGGGAGCCGGATGGCAGCTCGGCACCCGCTCCAATGCTGCGGCTCCCGGGCGCCTGGCTCAACCGCGCCGGGTTCGCCATCGGCGTCCCGGTGACGATTCGGGTGAGCTCGGGGCGGCTCGTTATCGAGGCGGCCGAACCCGCGCGCGTGCTACAGGAGGAGGCCTTCGCGCAAATCGCCCGGGTCGCCGACGGGGATCTCCTGAAGCGGGACGTGGATCGCTTCGTCGCGCAGCTGAGACGAGGCCGGCGGCAGCGCCACCGCGATTGCAACGGATTCGGTCCGCCGGCAGTGGCGGGGTCACTGCCGGCATTCCCGAGGCATCATCGTTGCGGAAAGTACCATAGGACGGTACAGTGGTACATGCCGAGACCGTCCTCATGATTGCGAGCTTCCGGGACGAGTGGTTGCGCGCATTCTTCATCGAAGATGCTCGCTCGAAGCGCATTCCGCCGGATCTCGAGAGCAGGCTCTTCCGCAAGCTGCAGGTGATCGACGATGCCACGAGTGATCAGGACCTGCGAGTGCCGCCCAGCAATCATTTCGAGAAGTTGAGGGGGAACTTGGCGGGATGGCACTCGATTCGCGTCAACGGCCAGTGGCGGCTGGTGTTCAATTGGAATGGCGGTCACGGCGAGGCGAAGGATGTCTATCTGGACAATCATGATTACCGATGAGGTGAGCTCATGCTGACAACGAAGCGCAAGCCGGCCACGGTCGGGGAGATCCTGGTCGAGGAGTTCATGAAGCCCCTGGGTCTCACCCAGGCGACGCTCGCCGAGGCGATGAGCGTACCGCGCAAGCACGTCAACGAGCTCTGCAACGATCGCCGCGCGGTCACCGCGGCAACCGCGCTGATTCTCGCGCGGGTGTTCGGCAACAGCCCCGAGTTCTGGCTCAACGTTCAGCGCCGCGGTGAGTTGTGGACGGCCTTGAACAGCCCTCGCCAGCGCGAGCGTATCGAGCGTGCGCGGCCACTTGGAGTCGCGGTATAGCCAATCGGCTTTGCAGCAGTCGTTCTACAAGGCAGAGTTCGGGCGCGGGTTGCCGCCCTATCTCACCTATGAAAGCTCGTCGGCTCAAAAAGATGCCGACCCTTCGCACTGACGTTGCGGCGGAGCGGTTCGTTGCGACCGCGGACTTGACCCAGTACGACCTCTCGGGATTCCGGCCGATGCGGTTCGAGATCGAGCCCAAGGCGGCCGCCCTGAACATGCGGCTGCCCCGAAGCCTCCTCGAGGCGGTGAAGGCCGAGGCCCGGGCGCTGGGAATCCCCTACACGCGCTATGTGCACATGCTCCTCGAGAAGGCTGTCGCCTAAGCGCCGTCGGTTATGGACGAAGCCAACTTCACGCGCTGCGTCGTCGCATTCCTCGATATCCTGGGATTCAAGGATTTCATCGAAGCCGCGGAGCACTCCGGAAGCCATGAGTTCCGGCAGTTCTGCGCATTGCAGGAGGCCATACGCAGCCAGCTCCATTACACTCAGACCGGCAGTGATGACCGCGAGCAACACCTGTTCCCAGCGCAAGTAGGACTTCAGGTTCTGCATATCTCGGACAGCTTTATCTTGTCTGCTCCCGTCCGCACTGAGGAATGCCCCGGCTACAGCGCAATGGTGGCGGTGGCTATCAAGTCCATACAGCTGGCCCATCAACTCCTGAAGATGGGGTTTCTGGTCCGGGGTGGCCTCGCTGTCGGCAACCTACATCGCACCGAATCAAACGTCTTCGGAACCGGCTACCAGACGGCCTATGAAACAGAAAAATGCGCCGCCACGCCCCGAGTTCTTTTCCATCAGAGTGCGGTAGAGCACTTTAAAACGGATTGCCACTTGGGAATTCCAATTTGGGGATTTTTCATTTTCGCCCAGGACGGGGTCGATGTCATGCTCGACACCTTGGCCGTACATTGGAGTTATGTCGGTGCGGAATCAGGCGCTGATGTGGCGCCTACGTTTAGGTCCCATAAAGAGAGGATCGAGCAGCGGCTATCGCGACTTCCGTCCGGGCGCGCCCGGGAAAAATGGGAGTGGATGGCGAAGTACTTCAATGCGAAGCAGAAGAACTCAAGTGAGCTGGCGTCTTTCGGGCCAATCCAGAGGGACGAGTATTCTCTTTTCCGTTTCGGCCCTCTGATCACCCATTCGGACAGCACGCTGAAGGAGGCTCGCGAATCTTTCAATGCGCCTGACTCGCGACACGGGCATTCTCCATACGATGATTGAACTCGCACGCACTTGGACCCGGGGCGTACCGAACGGCGGGAGGTGAGCGTTGCGATCCAACGCGTCTTTCCAAGTGCCACAGGTGAGTGGCTGACTGCTGCGATCAATTTGGCTCTGATGATCAGCGCCTGCTTGTCGTAAAGATGCGGTGGTCTCCGTTTTCTGAATCGCTGAAACTCACTGCACGCCGACCGCGGCAGCGACAATTGGTTTGCGTCATCAATGGGATGGACGCCCCCGCCCCTAGCGGCATCAGACGTGCCAAAGTGGGAGCGCAAGCAACCACTTGAACGAAGCGAGAGCGTCCACCATGAAGACTACGACAGCCGGTATCGATTTGGCCAAGAACGTCTTTCAGGTCCATGGAGTCGATGAGCGCGGGAAGCCCGTGCTGAAGAAGCAACTCAGGCGCCAGCAAGTGACGGAACTTTTTGCGGAGCTGTCCGTGTGTCTGGTCGGCATGGAGACTTGTGGGAGCGCGCATCACTGGGCGCGCGAGCTAGGAGCGCTGGGCCACACGGTGCGTCTGATTGCCCCGCAGCTCGTGAAGCCGTACGTCCAGTCGAACAAGAGCGATGCCGCCGATGCTGAGGCGATCTGCGAGGCGCTGAGCCGCGCGAACATGAGATTCGTGCCGGTGAAGAATACTGAGCAGCGGGCGATACTGGCGTTGCACCGCGCCCGTCAAGGCTTCGTGAAGGTGCGCATCGCCCAGGCCAATCAGATCCGAGGGCTGTTGGCGGAGTTCGGGCTGATCATTCCAAAGGGCATCGCGCCCATCCCTGCGCGCGTTCCGGATCGCTCGAGGATGCGGCGCGTCAATCTGGATGAGAACCGCGCGTCAATCAGG
>JBMFWZ010000048.1:0-22946 GCA_049964755.1 Steroidobacteraceae bacterium
TCTTCCCGTGGTCTACGTGCCCGATCGTCCCCACGTTCACGTGCGGCTTGCTGCGCTCGAATTTCTCTTTGGACATGGAATATTCCTCAAACACGTCTTAGGGCTGCCCGCCCCGGAAAGAACATCGACCCTGGCTCTCGTCCGTCACGCGGTGGAGCCCACGACCGGGATTGAACCGGTGACCTCGTCCTTACCAAGGACGTGCTCTACCAACTGAGCTACGTGGGCCCGGTAATGCATCGGACAACGTGCGCCTGGAGCGGGTGATGGGAATCGAACCCACGTCATCAGCTTGGAAGGCTGAGGTTCTACCATTGAACTACACCCGCCGATGCCGCCGCCTCCGCCCGCTCGTGCCGCCCGCAGTGTCATCCGTGCCCACGCCCTCGACCTGGTGGAGGGGGTAGGATTCGAACCTACGAAGGCGTAAGCCGGCAGATTTACAGTCTGCTCCCGTTGGCCGCTTGGGTACCCCTCCGCGAAAACGAGCCGCGTATTCTGATTTCGAGGAGCGCCGGTGTCAATGCGTTTTTGGCGCGCAAATTGCAATCCGCGCCGGACGCACCGCCCCAGCCGGTCCCGGAGGGGGTCAAGGCGGGGCAGCGGCGGCTTCGAGCGCGGCCAAAACGGCCGGCTCCAGGCGCCGCCAGCCGCCCGGGCGCAGATCCTGCGGCAGCGCCACGGGGCCGTAACGGATGCGCAGCAAGCGACTCACCTCGTGCCCTGCCGCCTCCCACAGACGCCGCACCTCGCGATTGCGACCCTCGTGCAGCACCACGCGGTAGGCCGCATTCTGCCCGTACGGACTGCCTGGCGGGATCGATTCCGAGGGTCGCTGCTCGAGGATTCGGTCGAAGGCAGCCGGCCCGTCGGCAAGCATGATCCCCTGCTGCAGCCGCTGCAGAGTCTGCGGGGCCGGCCGGCCCCGCACCCGCACCAGATATTCTCGCTCGATCTGTCGCGAGGGATGCATCAGGCCATGGGCCACAGCCCCGTCAGTGGTGAACAGCAGCAGCCCGGCTGTATTGACGTCCAGTCGACCGACGACGATCCAGCGCCCGCTGCGCGGGGCCGGGAGGCGGTCGAACACGGTGGGCCGACCCTGCGGATCGCGACGGGTCGTGACCTCGCCCACGGGTTTATAGTAGAGGAGCGCCTCGGCGCTCCTTGCACCCGGATCTGGGCTCAGCTGCAGCTTTCGGCCGTCGAGCCGCACGTCACTCTCGGTCCCGGCGCGCTCACCGAGCTGCGCCACCCGGCCGTCCAACGTCAGGCGGCCCTCGCGGATCCATTGCTCGATCTGGCGGCGCGAAGCGACCCCGGCACTGGCCAGGAGCTTCTGCAGCCGCATCGGGGCGAGAGACGAATTCATAGGCTGGGACTGATCCTGGGCAATGCTGCGCCGCGCGTCCCGCTCGTCCACCGGAGCAGATCATAACCCGCCGATCTCAGGTCATAGCCGACCATTGCTTGTGGGCCCAGGCGGCGCAGGGGTAGAAATCATCGCATGATTTACGACAGCATTCTCGGCACGATCGGCCGTACGCCCATCGTGAGAATCCAGCGTCTCGCACCGAAGGACGTCACGGTGTACGTCAAGTGCGAGTACTTCAACCCACTCGGCTCGGTGAAGGATCGCCTGGCCATTGCCGTGATCGAGGACGCCGAGCAGCGCGGCGCGCTCAAGCCCGGCCAGACCATCATCGAGGCCACCTCGGGCAACACCGGAATCGCGCTCGCCATGGTTTGCGCGGCCAAAGGGTATCCATTCGTGGCCGTCTTGGCGGAAAACTTCTCCATCGAGCGGCGCAAGATCATGCGCATGCTCGGGGCGCGCGTGGTGCTGACGCCTGCGGCCGAGCGGGGTACCGGCATGGTGCGCAAGGCCGAGGAACTCGCGCGCAAGCACGGCTGGTTCCTCGCCCGACAGTTCGAGAACCCGGCCAACCCCGCCTATCACCGCAACACGACGGGACCTGAGATCCTGCAGGACTTCGCCGGCCGGCGGCTCGATTACTTCGTCAGCGGCTGGGGCACCGGCGGCACGCTCACCGGCACGGGGCAGATGCTCCGTCTGGCCCGGCCCGAGGTGCAAATCATCGCGACCGAACCGGCCAGCGCGTCGCTGCTCGCCGGGCAGCCGTTCGCCCCGCACAAGATCCAGGGCTGGACACCGGATTTCGTGCCCGCGGTGCTCGACCGCGAGGTCCCCCACCGCATCGTGCCGGTGACGGACGCCGAGGCAATCGACGCTGCCCGTACGCTCGCGCGCAGCGAAGGCATCTTCTGCGGCATTTCCTCCGGCGGCACCTTCGCGGCCGCCCTGAAAGTCGCCGCGCAGGCCGCCCCCGGCGCGGTCGTTCTGGCCATACTGCCCGATACGGGCGAGCGCTACCTGTCCACGCCGCTGTTCGAAGGGATTCCGGAAGGCGGGGACATCGACCTGTGAGGGCTGCCGTGACCGCCATGTCTGCACCGAGATCCGAGCGCTCTGAGTCCGATGCGCGGCGCTTTGCGCCGCTGCCGGAGCGCTTTGCGATGTGGCGCGGCGACGTGCTGCACGATGCGCAACTGGCGTACGAGACCTGGGGACGGCTGAACCGTGCGCGCGACAATGCCGTGCTGCTGTTCACGGGACTGTCGCCGACGGCCCATGCGGCCGCTTCGCCACAGGACCCGCGCGAGGGGTGGTGGCAGCGCATGATCGGTCCGGGCCTGGCGCTCGATACGGACCGTCACTTCATCATCTGCGTCAACTCCCTGGGCAGTTGCTTCGGTTCCACGGGTGCCGCCTCGATCAATCCTGCGACCGGTCGGCCGTACCGGCTCGCCTTTCCGGATCTGTCGATCGAGGACATCGCCCGCGCCGGTCACGAACTGGTGCGCACACTCGGGATCCTGCGGCTCGACACGGTGATGGGACCGTCGCTCGGCGGGATGGTGGTACTCGCGTACGCCGCCCTGTTCCCCGGTGCTGCCCGTCGCCTGGTGAGCATCTCCGGCACGGCAGCCGCCTCACCGTTCACGATCGCCCTGCGCTCGATCCAGCGCGAGGCAATCACCTCCGATCCGGCTTGGCGCAACGGTGAGTACAGCCCGGAGGCACCGCCGGTGACCGGGTTACGCCTGGCCCGTAAGCTCGGCACCGTGACCTATCGTTCGGCCGCCGAGTGGGCCGAACGCTTCGACCGTCAGCCAATCCGAGCGGACCTCAGCGACAGCACACCGTTCGGCGCGCAGTTCGCCGTCGAGGGCTACCTGGAAATCCAGGCGGCCCGCTGGGTCAATGCGTTCGACGCGAACTGCTACCTGTACCTCTCGCGCGCCATGGACCGATTCGATCTGGCCGCGCACGGCGAACCGCACGCAGTGCTGCGCCGCGCCGACCTCGCCCACGCGCTGGTGGTCGGCGTGGAGTCCGACATGCTCTTCCCGATTGGCGAGCAACAGTCTCTGGCGCGCGCGTTCGAGGCCAGCGGTACCCGCACGAGTTTTGCACCGCTGCCATGCATCGAGGGACATGATGCATTTCTCGTCGACACCGAGCACTTCGGGCGGGTGATCGGGAGCTTCCTCGCCAGCTGAGGCGCCGGACGCGCACTAAGTTCAATCGCGTGCCCAAGCGTGACGATATGGGCATAATGTCGCGTGTCACAGGTCGCCAGGGCGAGAGCACCTCGCGAGGCACAACGTGGAACGACGGCTGCATACCCGGCATCGAGCGCGCACCATCGTCTTTGTCAGCGTTCCCGGCGGCTGCCGCAAACTCTGCAAAGCGGTCAATCTGAGTGCCACCGGCGTGTTCATCGAGACGACGGATCTCGGGCTGCGCAAGGGGCAGCAGGTCACGCTGTCGTTCGCCATCAATCTGGGCACCGTCACAAAACTGCACCGGCGCACCGCGGTGGTCGCGCACGTCTCGCGCGGCGGCACGGGATTGATGATGGAAGGCTTCAACGCGGCCCGCGCCAGCTAGTAGCCGCACCGGCACTGCGCGCCGGCGGCCTCGGCGCAAGACATGTCCGAAAACAGCCAGTTCACGGCCGCGCCGTGGAGTATGGTCACGGCCATGGAAGACGCCCTACCCTTCGATCGAGCCATCCTCGAGCGCGCCCGCCGCAGTCGCGATGCGCGTTTTGACGGACGGTTCTACATCGGCGTGCTCTCCACCGGCATTTACTGCCGACCCATCTGCCCGGCTCCCGCGGCTCACAGCCGACACGTCCGTTATTTCGCCACCGCGGCGGCGGCCCACGAGGCGGGCTTGCGGCCCTGTCTGCGCTGCCGACCCGAGAGCGCGCCCGGCACGCCGGCCTGGCTCGGCACCTCGGCGGTGGTACGCCGGGCCCTGCGACTCATCCAGGACGGCGCGCTCGATGAACTCAGCGTCACCCAGTTTGCCGCACGGCTGGGGCTCGGGCCGCGCCAGCTCGACCGTCTTTTCGCCCGGCACGTGGGCGCCTCGCCGCTGGCGCTGGCTCAGACGCGCCGGCTGCATTTCGCCAAACACCTGATCGACGGTAGCGACTTGCCCTTGACGAGCATCGCACTCGCCTCCGGGTACGGCAGCGTGCGGCGCTTCAATGATGCGCTGCGCAGCGCCTATGACCGTCCGCCGCGCGAGCTCAGGCGCCAGCGCCGCGCCACGGGCGTGCACCCGACAGCGGGCGAGGTGAGCCTGACGCTCGCCTATCGTCCTCCGTACGATTGGGCGCATCTCATCGCCTTCCTCCAACTGCGGGCCGTGCCCGAAGTCGAACGTGTCGAAGACGGCGAATACGCGCGACTGATCCGCGCAGGGGAAGGGCACGCGCTGATCCGGGTGCGGCCCGTCTCGGGCCGTGATGCGCTCGAGCTGCGAGTAAGTGGCGCGACGCCCGGCTTACTGCTGCCGATCAGCACCACCGCCCGGCGCATGTTCGACGTCGCCGCCGACCCGAGCCAAATCGCACGCGACCTGGGCGCCGACCGCCACCTGGGCGCGCTGCTCGCCGAGCGTCCGGGCCTGCGCATTCCCGGTGTCTGGGATCCCTTTGAATGTGCAGTCCGCGCCGTCCTCGGACAACAGGTCAGCATCTCTGCGGCGCGCACGCTCGCTCAACGGCTGGCTGAGCGGTTCGGCCAACCCGTCGTGAGCGGCGTGCGCGGACTGACGCGGTTGTTCCCCACACCGCAAACACTCGCGAATAGCGATTTGTGCGGGCTCGGGATCACCGGCGCACGCATCGAGGCGCTGCGTACGCTCGCTCGTGCCGTCTTAGCCGGTGAGGTGGATTTCTCGGCGGATGCCGAGACACTCATCGGGCAACTGACGGCGCTACGCGGCTTCGGCGCGTGGACGGCCGAGTATGTCGCGCTGCGCGCGCTGGGCGAACCCGATGCGCTGCCGGAAGGCGATCTGATCTTGCGTCGCATGGCCGCGCCCGCAGCGCAGCCACTCACTGCGCGCGAACTGCGCCACCGGGCCGAGTCGTGGCGACCCTGGCGCGGCTACGCCACTTTTCAACTCTGGTGCGCCGCGAGCGACGTGGCGCACCGGCGGGAGACGAGATGAACTCGACGGATCACACCCGGTACTGGCATATCTTAGACAGCCCCGTCGGCCCGCTGCTCCTCGGCGGGGACGGGGAGCGCTTGACGCGGATCGACTTCCAAGACGGCCCGCGCCCGCTGCGGCCGGCCGCGCACTGGCAGCGCTCGGCCGCGCCGTTTGCCGAGGCGATCGAGCAACTCACGCAGTACTTCGCCGGCCGGCGCCGCAGTTTCGATTTGCCACTTGCGTCGATTGGCACCGAATTTCAACAGCGCGTGTGGCAGGCGCTGCGTGTCATCCCCTACGGAACGACCCTCAGCTACGGTGAACTGGCGAGCCGCATCGGCAATGCGCGCGCCTCACGCGCGGTAGGGTTGGCGAATGGCGCCAACCCCCTGCCCGTAGTGGTGCCCTGCCACCGAGTCATCGGTGCCGATGGGGCGCTCACCGGCTTCGGTGGCGGTGTACCCATCAAGCGAGCACTGCTCACCCTCGAGGGAGCGCTGCCGGCCGAACTACCGTACGCCGCGGTCGCGGCACATTGAATCTGCACCCCCGCGCCGCTGGCTGCAGCCGGCGCGGGGGTGCAGACGGGTCAGTCGGCGAGCGGCGCTTCGCCGGCCGCCTTCAGCTGCTGATTGAGCTTCGGCACCTGCGCCCGCAGCAGATCCCGCCACTCGCGCAGCGTCGCGTCCAGCTGGCGCGACAGGATGCGATAGGCCACGCGCGCATCCGGGCTCGGCGCGGCATCGGCGTCATCGACCGCTTGTTCCAGATGGGTCAGATCCTGCGACAGCAGCACCAAGCTCTTGACGTTGCGCGGCGGACCACCACCGAACGCCGGCCGGTGCTGCGGGAATGGCCATTCCCCGGAGATGGAGCGCGCCGAGGCGTAGAGGCGAGCGATCGCCGCATGCTGCGCGCCGCCTCCCTTCAAGCGCAGATCCAACACATCGAGCAGTTTCACCGCGGCGGTTTCGGCGGCCGCCGTACGCACCTGCGCTCGTTCGACCTTGCGGGCGAGGTTGAACTGGCTGACCAACGCGGACTGCGGGACGTGCACACGCGGATCGGGCTTCACCGTCAGAGCCTGCCGGTACGTCACGCCGTCGACGGTGAGTTCAACGGAATAGCGTCCCGGCGGTGCCCAAACACCCGGGCGCTGCGGCGTCCCCGCAGCATGTTCACCCAGTCGCGCGTAGTGCAGATCCCACACCAGCCGATGCATGCCGGGGGCAGCCGAGGGAATCGCCGGCCGACTCGCCCACACCGGGGCGTAATCGAGCGTCGCGGCATTCGGCGGTGCGACATGCTCAGCGCTGCTGTAGTGGCGAACCTCGCGCCCCTGAGCATCCCGGATCGTGATGCTGACCGGTCCGGTCACGCCCGCCGGTAGCAGGTAGTCGATGTAGGCGCCGTCGGGTGGGTTGGCCGCCATCGGCTCGTCCTTGGGGAACGGCGTGCCGGTGAAGCCCGCCGGCCGCAACCGGATCGCAGCGGCCGGCTTGAACAGCGTGACCGCACCCGGGCGCACGGCGCCCATCTGCCGCAGTGCGCTGATGTCGTCCATGATCCAGATGCCACGCCCGTGGGTTGCCAGCACCAGGTCGTCATCGTGGATCTTCAGGTCGCGCACCGAACTGACTGGCAGGTTCTGCTGCAGCGACTGCCAGTGCGTGCCGCCGTCAAACGAGACGAACACACCGTATTCGGTGCCCGCATACAGCAGCCCCGGCCGGCGCGGATCCTCGCGCACTACGTTCACGAAGTCGTGCCGCGGGATTCCCGCGGTGATCAGCCGCCAGGTCCTACCGTTGTCGTGCGTCACGTAAATATACGGCCTCTCATCGTCGAGTCGGTGCCGATCGACTGCGAGGTAGGCCGTGCGCCGGTGGAAATACGACAGTTCGATACCGGCGACCTTGGACCACGGTGTAAGCGCCTTGGGCGTCACGTTGACCCAGTGCGCCCCGCCGTCGGCGGTGCGCCACACCAGGCCGTCGTCGGTGCCGACCCAGATCACCCGGGTGCTGAAGCGCGAGGGTGCGATTGAATAGATCACCCCGCGACGCTGACCGACATCGATACTGTCCCGAGCGGTGACGGCCCCGACGTTCGGCGGCACGCCCGGATCCTTGCGGCTGAGATCCGGACTGATGCGCATCCAGTGCCGCCCGCCATCGGCGGTGCTGAACAGATACTGGTTGGCGAAGTAGAGCGTCTTGTGATCGTACGGGGAGAACACCAGCGGCAGCGTCCAGTCCGTACGGTAGTGCGCATCCGGGTAGTCGAGAGTCGGATCGACGTCGCGCACCTGGCCGGTACGCAGGTCGAGCCTGCGCACGGTGGTGCTCTCGCCCGTACCATCGCCGTAGATGATGTTGGGGTTGCGCGGATCGGGAACGACGTTGCCGTTCTCACCCCCCGGGGTGATCTCGCGGAACTGCTCGAGCGTGATCCCATCGTTGCTGATCGTGCGGCTCGGCAGCGCGAGCGCGCCGGAGTCCTGCTGCGAACCGTACACCCAGAACGGGAAGCGGTTATCGACGCTGATGTGGTAGATCTGAGCCGTCGGCTGGTTGTACCAACTGCTCCAGGTCTTACCGCCGTCGAGCGTGACTTGCGTGCCTTGGTCGCTGCCAAGGATCATGCGGGCCGGATCGGTCGGGTCGATCCACAGTTGGTGGAAGTCATCGCCAGTCGGATCCCCCTTCAACGCGATGAAGTGCGCACCGCCGTCATCGGAGCGCAGCACGATCGTGTCCATCACATACACGCGCTGGGCGTTGCTCGGGTCGACCGTCAGTGCACAGAAATACCAGCAGCGCGTGAAGATGCGCCGGTCGCGCGACACGTGCTGCCAGTGCGCCCCACCGTCCTCGGAACGGTACAGACCGCCGGTCCTCCAGTTGCCGTCGACCAACGCGTAGAGGAGGTTCGGCTCGGTCGGGGCCACCGCCAGCCCAATGCGGCCCGGGTGCGCCGGAAAGCCGTTACCGGTGATGTGCGTCCAGTGGCTGCCCCCGTCGTGCGACACGTACAGGCCGCTGCCCGGACCGTCCGAGGGCGGATACACGCTCCAGGGCGGTCGGCGGGTCTGCCACAGGGCCGCGTACACCGTCTGCGGGTCTCCGGGCTTGAAGACGACGTCATCCGCGCCGGTATTGGCATTCAGATACAGCACCTTCTGCCAATGCCGCCCGCCGTCGAGCGAGCGGAACACACCGCGTTCAGGATTTGCACCATACGGGTGGCCGAGCGCGGCGGCGAACACGACGTTGGGGTTCGTCGGGTTGACGATGACGCTGGCGATCTGGCGCGTCTGGGTCAGTCCAATGTGCTGCCAGTGCCGCCCGCCGTCGACGGATTTGTACATGCCGTCGCCCTGGGCGATGTCCGAGCGCATGTCCGCCTCGCCGGTCCCGACGTAGAGCACCTTGCGGTCGGAGGGCGCGACGGCGATCGCTCCGATTGAGCCGACCGGCTCGTGATCGAAGATCGGCTGCCACGTGCGCCCCGCGTCCACGCTCTTCCACACCCCGCCGTCGACGGAGCCGAAGTAGAACACCCGTCCATTGCCGGGGATGCCCGTGACTGCCAGCACGCGGCCGGCACGGAAGGGGCCGATCAGGCGCCAATGCAGGGCCTGATAATCGGCGCGGGGCACCGCGGCGGCAGCCGTCACCGGAGGCGTCGAGTCCGCGGCGCACGCCAAGGCGGCCACGGCCGCACCCAAGACCAGCATCACTCCAATACGCACTCGCACAGGCAGCCTCCAGTGAAGTCTACGGAGTGAGCGCCGCTGCGACCCGCCCGGCGCCCGGAGCCGCTGAATCTAGCGGTTCAACCGGAATTTTGCGCGCCTCTTCGTGAGGCGCGCGTTCAGGCGTGCACCCGCCGCGATGAGCCGTGCGCGGCCACCGAGGGCTGCTATTCTGGGCATAATTCTGGGCATCTATTCTGGGCATCGGCCCCGTGGCGCACTCCCGTGGAGCAGACGATGAGCGAACAATCCCTAGTGACCCATCGCGGCGGCTGCCACTGCGGCCGGGTCCGCTTCGAGATCCAGGCGCCGGCGAAGCTCGACGCCTCGGAGTGCAACTGCTCGATCTGCAGCAAGTCAGGCTACCTGCACGTCATCGTGCACAGCGAGCACTTCACGCTGCTCGCGGGCGAGGACGCGCTCAGCACGTACACGTTCAACACCGGCACCGCGCGCCATCTGTTCTGCTCGGTGTGTGGCATCAAGTCGTTCTACGTGCCGCGCTCGCATCCGGACGGCTTCAGCGTCAATGCACGCTGCCTGGAGGCGGACACGGTGCGTGGACTGACGGTGCGCGCGTTCGACGGCCAGCACTGGGAGCAGAGCTACCCGCAGGGCCGGGGCGAATTCGAGCGCTGAATCCGCCCCGACACGCGCTTCAATGGCGGTCCCGGATCCAGCGCCCCCCAGCCATCCGCCAGCCGCGCGGGGTGTGCACCCAGCGCCGGGGAACCCAACGGAACCCCGCCCGCGGCGGCGCCCATCGGCCGCGCACCCAGACGTAGCCGCGCGGAGCCCAACGCCAATAGCCGCCGATCCACACGTAGCCCGGATACGGGGGCGTTCCGTAGTACTGCACCGGAGGAGGTGGCGGCGCGATGCGCACGAACGGTCCGTAATAGCGTCCGGGCGGTGCGACCACACAGGCGCTGAGCGTCAGGGACAGACTGGCGGCGAGCGCGACGATGCCGGTACGAGCGGGAAACCTTGGCATATGGACCTCGTGACCCCCGGGGAGAGGGGCTTGACTGCTAGAACGCCGGTCGGTCTCGGCGGTGCACCGGCGATCGGCCGGGGTTGCAGCTTTTTTTGCCGGCCGCGGGGCAGCGCCCCGCGGCCAGGCGTTCAGGCCGGTCTAATGGAACTCGTGAGCGATCACGTCCGCGATCACGCCCGTTGCGACGGCCGCGAGTACGGCATTGCCGTCGACCCGCACCCAGTAGTAACCCGGCGGCGGCGGTGCCAGATGATAGTAGGCCGCATCCGGAATGATATATGCCGGCGCCCGGTAGGTGATCGGCAAGCGATCGCCGCGTCGCCAAGCCCGGTAATAGTAGCCCGGCGGTCGGCGGTACGCGCCCTCGTCGAAGTCGCCCCAGCGGCGATCGCGCCATCGCTCGTGATCGTGGTCGCGACGCCAATCGCGGTGCTCGCGCCAGTCGCGATGCTCACGATCATCGCGATGATCGTCGTGATGCCACTCCCGATGGTCACCCCCATCGTGGTGTCCGGCCCAGGGCGGCGGATCGGCCAGCGCCAACGAACTCGTCAGCAGTGACAACATCATGCCGGCGATAATCATACGTTTCATGGAAGGCTCCCCATCATGCGGCGTCGAGCCGCATGGGAAGGATCGCGTATCCTCCCTGAGCGCGGGCTGAATGGAACCGCGCCCCCCCTTCGCGAGCGGATCGGCCGTCGCCGCAGAATATGTCGCGTACGGCATGAGGCGATGCGCCCTTCGCGACCGACCTTCGGCCGAGGAGATTCAAGCGCAGACTCGGCCGTGGGTACGACACCGAATCGCTGCTACCGCAGCGCCCGCGCGCGGACGCTGCTAGAGTCTGCGCCGACCGTCCCCACCAGGACCGCCCACCCGAACCCGACACCATGAGCACCCAGCTGAAAGCCGGATCCCTGTCGTTCATCGAGTCCCTCGTCATGGGGGTCGCCGGCAGTGCGCCCGGTTACTCCATTGCCGTGAGCACGGTCGCTCTGCTGACCGTCGCCGGCACACTCGCACCTGGCGCACTCATCATCTTCGCCGTCCCCATGCTCGGCATCGCGGTCGCGTACAAGGCGCTCAACCGGCACACGGCGCACGCCGGGGCCGCCTATCAATGGACCTCGGCGGCCTTCGGTCCGCTGTTCGGCTACTTCTCGGGATGGGCCCTGCTGGTCGCATCGATGGTGTTCATGATCACCGGCTCACTGCCGATCGCGACTTCGACGCTCGATTTCATCAACCCCGCGCTCGCCAGCAACGTCATGCTCACCACTGCGGCGGCCACCGTCTGGTTCCTGCTGGTGGCGCTGATTCTGATCAAGGGCATCGAGATCACCAGCAAGGTCCAGCTGATCCTCAGCTCGATTGAATTAGCGATTCTCGCTCTGGTGCTCATCGCGGCGTTCGTGCACGCCGGCTCCGTACCGCTCGCCAACCCCTTCTCGTGGTCGTGGTTCGGGCTGCACTACACGCCAGCCGCCCTCTCCGGGGCGGCCCTGGTCTCAATCTTTTTCTATTGGGGATGGGACGTCACCGCCAACCTTTCCGAAGAAACCCGCAACGCCGAGCAGACCGCCGGCAACGGCGGGTTCTCATCCGTGTTCGTCACGATCGGCTTCTACGTCGCGTTCACTCTGGCGGCACTGTTCCTGTTCACCCTGCACGATGCGCGCACCGTCTCGGACAACATCATCTACGCCATCGCGCTGCGCGCCGGACTGGGCCGCGTCGGGGCGCTATTCGCCTCGATCGCCGTCATCCTCTCAAGCATCGGCACGCTGGAAACCACGATGCTGCAGTTCTCTCGCACGTTGTTCGCCATGGGGCGTGATGGAGCCATGCCCCCCGTATTCGGTGTCTGCAGCCCGCGCACGCAGACGCCGGTGCGCGCCATGTACCTGCTGATAGGCATTGGACTCGCGGTACTGTGGGCCGCAAGCCTGATGCCGAGCGTCAACGACATCATCCAAGACAGCGTGAATGCGATCGGTGTGCAGGTCGCCTATTACTACGGCCTAGCGGGATTGGCTGCCGCCTGGACGTTTCGTTCGCTGTACAAAGAATCCGTGCTGCGCTGGCTCGGCGTTGCGGTCTTCCCGTTCCTCAGTGCAGTCTTTCTCATCGGTATGGGACTGTATGCCGTCACGACGTTCAACCTCCTCACTAAAGCCGTGGGCATCGGCGGACTGGTGGCTGGAATCGTGTTCTTCCGGCCGGGCCGGCGCGTCGCGTCCAACTCGACGGCGCCAGCAGCCCAATGACGCGGCGCGGCGGTGCGACCGCATTTTCCGCACATCTCGGCCGTGATTTCGGCGAATTTCCGGGTGACCGTCAGCCGCGGAAGGCGGGCTGCGGAACGCTCGGCAATTCAACGACTTGCTGGTGCCCGGGCGTGAGGTCAGTCTCAAAAGCCTGAACGACGGACCCTGCGAGAGAGAGAGTGTGTGTCGGCACGCCTGAACGCACAACCACTGGAACTGCTCGGCCGTCGGACGAGCTCAGCGACGCTCTTCCGGATAGATCGACCGGGCCTTCAGGCGCTCCCGTTGCATCGCGCAGCGCAGATCCCGTTCGATCAGCGCCTACATGAGGAGCACGAAGAAGGACACAGGGTCAAGAGCGCCTTGGTGCCGACCTGGGTTCGTCAGGAACACTGGTGCGATTTCGTGGACGCTCTGTCAGTTGCTCGAAGCGCCTCTCGATGATGGGTTTACCTGCAAGACCTGCTCGGTTGACAGGGCTCGATCGTTGGGTCCGGATCGGCCGCGGCGCGTCTGCTTGAAGGAGTGCTCGGCACTCACCGTGCGGATGACCTTCAGACAGCCCGGCGCGTGATAATGCTCGAGGACCCTCTCGACCTCGAAATCGACACGCGAGGCATCCCGTTACCAGGCCTTGGGACTGATGATGCGTGCGCGCAGCGCAGTGAGCTTCTCGGCGGCCGCAGCGATGTGGGCCCGACGCCGAATACGCTGCCGCTCAATCAGTCGAGTCGACCACAACCACGCCGGCGACCACGCTTCCATCGAGCCGAGCGGATCACGGTACACGCACCAGCAATTGGGGGGACCCTCGTGACCCTTCGAGCACGGTCGGTTCCAGACCAGCGGCCAGGACGGGGTAATGGGCTGGATCGGCTGGCGGAACGCCCGACCCTCGACCCGGGAGCGCGGCAGGCCGGTCGCATCCTCGCAGCCTCACGCCAAGGCAGACGGTGTTGATGCGCCAGACCTTCGCCGATTACCGCCAAACCAAGAGACTCCTACGTGCCTGAGAGCTGCAGACTCCGAAGCTGATCGAGCTCAACGCGCCCGAATAATCCTCCCGCTCAGATCCTCCGGCGGGAAATTGCCGCAAATGCGCTCGTTGACGCATGGACAGTCGGACAGCCGGACCCTCAGTTCCTCGGACCCGAACCGCATCATGACCGCACCGCCATCGGCTCAGAGAGCCATCTCGGATCCGGTCGCATTCGGCACCCGATCAGCCACCCGCTCAGCGGCGGCACGATCCCTTTGTCCGACAGCTGCCGTTGCACTCTGGACAGCATCCGCAGTTCAATCCGTGCACCAACGAGTAGTCCCCTTCGCGCCGCCTCACGCGCACCCGCTCACAGGCGGCGCCGCTCACCCAGCACTCGCGGTGGGCAATCTTGCGGTCATCGACGCCGAGCAGGCGCGAGCCCCCGCACAGGGGGTGGAGCAGGATCGGCCGGCTCACCGTGTCGTAAACGTTGAGAGTGGCCGTCACGATGACGTTGCCGAGAAGGCCGGAATCGATGCCCGTGAGAGGCGCCGCCGGTTGCACGGTACCGGCAAGGAACTCGCGGGGCGACCCGCGCGGCCGCACAGCATGACGACGATGCGCCATGCCGTGCAGTCGCGCCGCTGACATCGAGAATCAGTGCAACCGCCCAATCGGCTTCGAACTGAAGAACAGGAAATAGTTCGTCGGCGTCTGGATCGCGACCCCGTCGCTTTCCGCTTGCTTGAGCTTCGCGAAACTGGTGATCCCGCTCGCACCGTCGGCTGTCGGCCAGTACGAGGGCTCGGTCACCAAGACTGTGACGATCTGCCACCACTCTGGCGAGGTCTTGATCGCGTTACGTCGGACCAAATGGTCATGATCAGGGAGCGGAACGAAGATGTTTTGCTTCGGAGTCGCGGCCACTTTACCAAGCCCAGCGAGCAGCGGGAACAGATCGATTTTATCTCCGTGCATCGTGCACGACCCTGGGGGCGAGCCTGGATTCGGGCACTGGACTGGGACCAAGGGGTGTGTTTTGAACGCCTCGGGGACGGCGCCGAACAGCGAGACGCGCAATGGAGCCTCCGATTTTCCGGGCCTCGCGTGAGCATCGTTTTCTGCGCGACTCTTCGGTTCGCAGAACAGGGACCCGTGGCTCGATGCCTTCACGGAAGTGCTGCTCATCGTCCCGTCAGTGACCATGCCATGGTCGAACGCGCCGGAGCGAAACATTCTCATCAATCATCAACACGCGGCGCTGCGAGCTTCAAAATCGTACGGATTGGCATACTGGTCAGCACACGCATTGAATGGGGATCGTGAGCTGCAGGGTCGCGATCCACGCGGCGACGACTCGCGCTTCGCAAATGACCCGCGCGGAGTGCGTATCCCTGCGGCGGGAAACAGGTATCGTGGCATCATGATCGCCTCCGCGAGCCGGTACGATGATCGGGGTGAATGATGAGCACCACACTCGATGAGATTGCCAAGCTCCTCCGCCGGATCGATACGGGGGGCACATTTGCGACACGCGCGACGCGCAGCGCGAAGGATCTGCATCTTGCGGTCGAGGGTGTCGGACAGGTGCCCCTGCCCGTGACTCCGGCGACCGCCCGCAAGCTCTGCGGGGTCGCGAAGCCCGCCCGCCATGGCTACAAGAACGAGACTCGCCTCGACCGCGGCGTCCGAGACACCTGGGAGATTCCGGCTGAGCGACTGGCGCTCGGTGAGCGATGGGCCAAGACCCTCGCTCCGCAGCTCGAGCGGATCCGTCGCGACCTCGGGCTGCCACGCCAGTGCCGCCTGCGCGCACAGCTGCACAACCTGCTGATCTACGGGCGCGGGCAGTTCTTCGCGCCACACCGCGACTCGGAGAAGGCGGATGACATGGTCGGAACGCTGGCCGTGATCCTGCCCTCCCGATTCACCGGCGGGGAGCTGGTCATCGAGCACCTCGGGAAGCGGCTGACCGTGTGCGGCTCGGCGCGACAGCTCACCTTCGCCGCCTTCTATGCCGACTGCCATCACGAGGTCTGCCCGGTGCGCTCAGGTTACCGCCTCGCCCTCACCTACAATCTGATCGCCGAGGGAACCGCCGAGGCCGCCGTGCCCCAGTCGCTCGGCGCACTGAGCGCGCGCGTCCGCAGCTTTTTCAAGACGCCGGCGCTATCCGACCGTGGCGACCGCGACCTGAGCCCTCCCGACCGCCTGGTCTATCTGCTCGATCACGAGTACACCCCGCACGCGCTTGCGTGGAACCGGCTGAAGAATGCGGATGCGGCGCGCGCCGCCGCGCTGCGGCAGGTGGCGCGGCAGCTCGACTGCGAGATTTTCCTCGCCCTGGCGGACGTGCATGAGTCGTGGAACTGCGAGGAGGAATACGACTTCGGGCGCTCCCGCTGGAACCGCTACTACGACGAGGACGAGGAGGAAGACGACGGTCCCGAATCGGACGGCTCGTATGAGCTCACAGACCTGATCGACAGCGACGTCGAGCTGCGGCATTGGGTCGCACTGGAGGGCGGATCCAGCCGCGTGCCGACAGGCCGTATCGGGGTCGCGAACCGCGAGCTGTGCTTCACGACACCCTCCCAGGACTTCGAGCCCTTCGAGACCGAGCACGAGGGCTATACGGGCAATGCCGGCAACACGGTGGACCACTGGTACCATCGCGCTGCCGTGGCGCTCTGGCCTCGCGATCGCGCGTTCGTGATCCGCGCCAAGATCGACCCGCGCTGGGCGCTGGCTCGGATCGAGAAGGCGCTCGCCGCCAGACATATGGAGGAGGCCTCGGCGCTGGCGCGCCAGCTGCTGCCGTTCTGGACGGTCTGTGTTCGCCGCGAAGGAAAGCTGCTCGAGCCGACCTTGCAAGTGGCCGGCTCGCTGGCCGATCCCCGGACGGCTGCCGCGCTCCTGCAACCCTTTTCCCTGTCGGAGCTCACCGCGCGATCAGCGCCGCGGCTGGCCGCCCTGGTGGACACCTATGGTCTCGAGTGGTGCCGCGCCCTGCTTCGAGGCTGGGCGGCCGAGGACAGGGGCTATGAGCCGCACGAAAGCCGGCTGAAGTGGATGAGCGGGGCGTTGGCGCAACTCTCCCGGGCGCTTGCTGCGCGCAAATCGCCGGGCCGCGCGCTCGCGGCCGAGGTCCTCACGGCCCAATGGGCTTGGCTGCGCCGGCACCGGGCGGAAGTCCTGAAGCGGGAAGGCTCGCCATCGGATCGCGCCAGAGCCCTCGGCGGGCTGGCTCGGCCGATGTTGGCGCTAATCGAGAGCTGCGGGCCCGCCCAGCAAACCGCGCTGCACCGCGAGCTGATCGATGCGCTGCTGGAGAATCCTGCCGAGATCCTACCCCTGCAGCTCGACCTGCTGAGAGCCGCCCATGGACGCTTGCATCCCGAGGCGCTGCGCACGCTCGGCCTGAAGCGTATACACCAAAGTTGTGCCCGGGAGCTCGCGGCGCGGCTGCGCGCGCCGACGCGCGCGCCGGATGATTGGTCGATCACGACGCCGCTGCTCTGTTCCTGCAAGCTGTGCGCAAAGTTGACGCGGTTTCTGCGCGCGGCGCCCGAGAGACGGCTGGAGTGGCCGCTGGCTCAGGCGCAGCGGGCGCATGTGCACCAGAAGATCGATCTCTACGGTCTACCGATGACCCATACCACCCGCCGCAAGGGCAGACCCTTCACGCTGGTGCTGGAGAAGACCACGACACTCTTCCAGCACGACACGACGGCTCGTCGAGTCGCGAGGGAAGACCTCCGGTGGCTCGAGGCGGCAGCGGGAGGCTTCTGAAGTCTGGAAGAGCCGCGGGCGCCGCCGACCGCGCGCCGGTCGAGGCGCTCGCCCTGGAACGAGAGAGGTAACGCCCATCGTATCAGTATCCGCCGCTGGCGTTGGAACACCGCGTGAGCCGCAAGTGGCAGGCTATTCCTCGCTCGTCCGTTTCATGGCGGTCGTGGGGGGAGCTCTCGAGCGATCGCGCTGGGAGCGCGCCGCCTATGCGGGGGGCTTGCGGACCGACTCGGGGAATTCTCCGACGCCGGCACAGATCGCGCGGCACGTGGACGCAGGGCTGGCATGCGGCCACATCGAGCAGGGGCGAGAGGGGCTCCAGTGCGCGCCTGCGCACGCGTTCGCGGCGTTCCGCGAGGTGGCGCTCGGGGAGAGAGGCCTGCGGGAATGGCGGTCAGCGGCGGTCGCTCTGTTCGATCAGCGACCGGAACCTGGCACTATTCGAGTGTCGAGTTTCGAGCGACTGGTCGCGATCACGCGCTTTGCGCTGTGCGGCGAGCTTCACGAGCAGGATCGGCGCGACTTGCTCGCTCGGCACCGCCCATTCGATCCCGCCGCGGTGTACTTCACCGCGTTTGGCGATCCTTTCGACGCCCGCGTCGCCGATCTGATTCCAGCGGCGCACCGGGAAGTTGTGGCCGAGGCGGTGTTGCTGCATTTACTGAGGAGACCGAATGCATCGGCGCCGGCAGCGCTGGCTTGGGCGCTCGAACTGGTCTCCCAGACGCACGGGGCGCCGGGGGCGCCTAGCACACTGAAACATGGGCTCTGCGAGCACCTGTTATGGCAGGGACGAGCGCAGGAGTTGGAGGCAGTCCTGGGCACGGACGCGAGCGCGCGAGCCGTGGCGCTGCATGGGGCGGCCGCCGCGCTCGGCGCGGATCCCCGCCGTGCCATCGAGTTGTACGCACAGGCCGAGCGGCTGCTGGTCGAGGAGGCTCGAGCCCGGGCGGGAAGCCGGTTGCGGGGCGCCAGACTCCTCATCCCTAGGCTGCCGCTGTCCCTCGCGTTTCCGCGCATCGCGGCACTCATGGCCGTCAACGAGAAACGAGCTGTCCAAACCGCGCAAATCCTCTCCATCAAGGCGACCCGCGCCGCGGATGGCGCAAATGTTTGGAATTTCATCGGCGACGTCATCCGCGCGCGCAGCCACGGTAGCCATCTCACCTGGCACGTGCCTTTCGTGGATGGCGATGCCGTGGCAAACCTGTGCACGCTCGTCGCGGCCTCTTGGGCGGGAATTCCACTGGATGAGGCGCAACAGAGAAGGGCTGCCTCGGACCTGGAGAGGTTCCGGATGGGCGGTTATCAGCGCGCCGCACTTGAGATCGACGCGGCCCTGGCGATGGCACGCGGACGGCGGACGGACAGCGCTGCGCCCGGGGCTGGCGATCCAGATGGTGGCAGAATTGACAGCGGCGAGCTGAGCGCGGCGCAACGCGGCACGCTGGCGGCTTTCTTCGCGGACGAAGCCCCGTGGGAGCGCGCCATCGAGGCGCTCGAAGCGCTCGTAGGAGAGTCTTGGAGCGCTGCGAACGCAGCGGTGGATACGCGGATCGTCTGGGTCATCGAGTCACCGCCTGCAGGTGCGGTTCGCGTGGAAGCACGCGAGCAGAAGCGCGGCGCGCGCGGATGGAGCGCAGGGAGAGCCTTGAGCTCGGCCAGCCTCGCCCGCGGCCCGCTATCGGCCCGCGATGAGCGGGTGTTCGAGGCGCTGCGGCACGAGTCGAGTCATTACGATCCGACCGGCGCTCGCCTCCCGCAGGCGGTAGCCGCGCTCGTCGGTCACCCGCTGGTCTTTGATGTTGCGGATCTGAGCACTCCCGTGGTCCTGACGGCGGCCATGCCGGAGTTGGTCGTGGAAGGCCGCTCGGATGGCGGCGCGCGCCTGCACCTGCCCCCGGATCTCCATGAGGTATTGGAGCGCTGCGCTCATTCCCAGCTCGAGCACCTGCCGGCCGAGCGCCTGGTGCTGCTGCGAGATGGCCCGCACCGGGCGCGCGTGCTGAAGATCACGCGAACCCATTGCCGCATCGCGCAGCTGATCGGGCCGGGGCTGGAATTCCCATCCCAGGGCGTGGAGGTGCTCAGTCGGACGCTCGCGAGCGTGACGCGCCACTTCGAAGTTCACACCGATGTCGAGACCGCCGTCGGGGAGGTTCCCGCCGATCCGACGATCCACGCGGCGCTCATGCCGGCGGGCACGGGACTGCGTGTCCGATTCCTGGTCAGGCCGCTGGGCGAGCGCGGCCCGTGCTGCACGCCCGGAACAGGGCGCCTGCGCATCATCGCCGAGGTCGATGGTGAGCGTTGCGCCGCGCTCCGCGACCTGCCCAGTGAGAACGAGCGGCTCGCGCGCGTTCTCGAGCCGTTGGCTTTGCCGGAGACTGGCGCGTCAGTCACCGAGTGGAGCCTCGAGGACCCTGAATCGTGCCTCGAGCTCGTCGAACGTCTGCAATCGCTCGGCGATGCGGTGCGGGTCGAGTGGCCGGCCGGCAAGCCCTTTCGTGTCACCCGCAGGTACGACCTTGCGGATCTGCGCCTCAGTATCGGCAGCGACCGGGACTGGTTCACGTTGTCCGGGAGTCTCTCGCTCGACGGCGGCGCCGTGATGCAGATGCGCGCGCTCATCGAGCTGGCTCGCGCGAGTGGCGGCCGCTATCTGCCGCTCGGCGAGGCGGGCTTTCTCGCCCTGAGCGATGACCTGCGGCGCCGGCTCGATGAACTCGCGGGTCTCGGGGAGCTCGACGGCGAGACGCTCAAATTCCCGGCGCTCGCCCTTGCGGCCGTCGAGGACACATTGGAGGGACTAGGCCTCGAATCCGTGCCCGAATGGGCGAGCCGGCTCAAAGCGCTCCAGGAAGCGCAGGCGCTCGAGCCCAATCCGCCCTCGACCCTGCAGGCGCGGCTGCGGCCCTACCAACTCGATGGCTTTCGCTGGCTGGCTCGCCTCGCCCACTGCGGCGCGGGGGCCTGTCTTGCCGACGACATGGGACTCGGCAAGACGGTGCAGACCCTCGCGCTTCTTCTACATCGCGCCACAGGAGGCGCCGCACTGGTGCTCGCGCCGACCTCCGTCTGCCCCAACTGGACCGATGAGCTGCGCCGCTTTGCTCCGACGCTCAACGTGCAGATGCTCGGTGGCGTCGATCGATCGCAGCGGATCGCTGCCGCAGGGCAGTTCGATGTCATCATCTGCTCGTACGGATTGCTGCCCCAAGTGCTCGAGAATCTCAAGGCGCGCGCGTGGCACACGCTGGTGCTGGATGAGGCACAGGCGGTCAAGAACTTCTCGACCCGCCGCGCGCAGGCGGTTCTCGAGCTCGACGCACAGTTTCGGGTCGCCACCACGGGCACCCCAATCGAGAACCGCCTCGATGAGCTCTGGATGTTGTTTCGATTCCTCAATCCGGGACTTCTCGGGTCGCGCGAGCGTTTCAACGAGCGGTTTGCGGCGCCGATCGAGCGCCGAGCGGATGCGAAGGCCCGCGAACGCCTGCAAAGGCTGATCGCGCCCTTCGTGCTGCGCCGGACCAAGGCAGCCGTGTTGAGCGAGCTGCCGGAGCGTACCGAAATCGTGCTCACGGTGGACCCCTCTGCGGCGGAACGCGCCTTCCACGAAGGCCTGCGCCAGAGCGCGCTCGCGGCGATCGGCGATGAGACCTTGACCCCCGGGCGGCGCCGTTTCCAGGTGCTCACGGAGCTGATGCGGCTGCGCCGCGCGTGCTGCGATCCGCGCCTCGTGGCACCCGAAGCCGCCTTGCCCGGCTGCAAGCTCGATACCTTCACGAAGCTCGCCCAGGAGCTCGCCGCCAACCGGCACAAGGCGCTGGTGTTCAGCCAGTTCGTCGATTACCTCAAGCTCGTCCGCGCGCGGCTCGATGCGCTCGGAGCGAGCTATCAATATCTCGACGGCAGCACGCCGGCGGAGGAGCGCGCCCACAGCGTGCGTGCCTTCCAGGCCGGGGAGGGCGACTTCTTCCTGATCAGTCTGCGTGCCGGCGGCTTTGGCCTCAATCTCACAGCCGCCGACTATGTCGTCATCTGCGATCCCTGGTGGAACCCCGCCGTCGAAGACCAGGCCGTGAGCCGCGCCCACCGCATGGGCCAACGGCGGCCCGTCACCGTCTACCGGCTGGTGGTTGAAGGATCGATCGAGGAGCGGATCATGGACCTGCACCGGGACAAGCGCGCCCTCGCCGACAGTCTCTTCAGCGGCGAGGGTTTTGGTCAGTCCCTCTCGATCGAGGAGCTCACGAGCCTCTTGCGGGAGGCTGATTGAGCCGATGAAATCGACGGTCTATCGTCAGCGAGACGCGCTTTCTCTCGCTGCTCGAGCACATCCGGCACCGCCGGCTCGACCCGGACGATGAGCGGCCACGTCGGAGGCGTTACGACCCGCACGTCAGGCCGCACCGTGGGACACTCGTTGCAACCATCACGACGAAACACTACCGAGCACCACGGATTGACACAAAACTCCCACAGACCAACGGTTCTCTTCGCGGACAAAATGGACTGACCGAACCCGCGCCGCGACAACGCGGCTCACTACTGCTCCCCGCGGCGCGACCACTTTTCGCGCGCAAATCTGGTTGGGCCGGGACCCGGGCGGTGCGCGAGGGCATGCGCGATTTGTCACCGGTCAGTCGATTGCCCGCGCGCCGGCGTGGGGAAGCACGGCACTGACGACCGGGTTATCTTCGAAAAAGTGTACTTATCGTAGTAGAGCTACGATTGGACTAATTAAACAAAGCTTGTGCGTTTTCGAATTATCGATACAATCGTAGTATGGCTGCGATAAGTGGAGATAAACTAAAGCGACTCTACACCCACCTTGCGCCCGGAACGCCGGTAACCTCCGCCGATCTCGCCGCCCTCGGCATATCGGCCGATCTGGCCGTCCACTACGTCCGGACGGGCTGGCTGGAGCGGATGGCACGCGGTGTTTATAGCCGCCCCAATGATCCACCCGCACTGCACCCAAGCCTCGCGCTGCTGCAGCGAGTGTTCGAGGGCTTGCACGTGGGTGGCAAGTCCGCGCTCGACTGGCATGGCGTCCGCCAGTACGTGGCCCAACGCCCGGTGCTTCACCTATACGGCTGGCAGGCCGGGCGCCTCCCTGAGTGGTTCACCAAACGCTTCCCGGCCGAGTATCACCGCAAACGGCTGTTCGAAGAGCGTCCCGACGCGCTCCTGCACGTTCGGCCCTTCGAGGGCCACAAGGGCGCGCCTCTTCTCTCCGTGCCAGAGCGCGCGCTCCTTGAGCTCCTGAGCGAGGTCGGCGTTCGCCAATCGCTGCAGGAAGCGCGTGAGCTCGTGGCGAGCAGCTACAACATTCGCACTGGCGTCCTGAGCGAACTCCTTAAGCGATGCGGCAGCGTCAAGACCGTACGCCTCTGCTTGCAGCTCGGGCGCGAGCTCTCCCTACCGTGGGCGGGCAAGCTCGACCCGTCTCAATTTCCCAAGGGCAGTAATCGACCGTGGGTCGGCCGCTCCCGCGACGGTCTCCTTGTGCTCAAGCCATGAATGAGATCTATCTTCAAACTGCTCGATTGCTGACGCGGGTCGCGCCGCTCGTGCTCGTCGACGACACCTTCGCGCCCAAG
>JBMFWZ010000049.1:0-22908 GCA_049964755.1 Steroidobacteraceae bacterium
GGTATCGACGCCAAAGCGCCTCTGCAGGACGTTCGGGGCGATGGCGCGTTGATGGGCGCTGTCGGTCGTGCGCGGCACGAAACGCCCTTTACGCACGCCTCGCAGGCCTTCCTCGCGCATCACTCGCCGCACGCGCTTGGGGTTCACGCACCAGCCCTGAGCACGCAGTGCGTGGGTCACACGCCGGCGGCCGTAGCGCCGCCGGCTCTGCTGGTGGACCTGCACGATCGCATCCCGCAGCGGTGCGTCTACGTCACTGCGTGGTGCACGTGTTCGAGCCTGCCAGGCGAAGAATCCCGAAGTCGATACTTCGAGCACTCGGCACATGAACCCGATCGGGTAGTGAGTCCGCTCAGAGGCGATGTAGGCGTACTTCACTTGGACTCCTTCGCGAAGTACGCAGCGGCTTTTTTTGTGAAATCTCGCTCCATGCGCAGTTGCTGGTTCTCGGCACGCAGCCGTGCAACTTCAGCTTCCAGCTCGCTCACGGGGCGGCGCTTTCCGTCCTTGACGAACCCCGCACCGTCACGGGAAATGCGGATCCAATTGGCCAGCGTCTTGACTGAGATCCCGAGCTTACGGGCAGCCTTTGTCGCCCCGAGAGTCTCCGCCAATGACACTGCCTGCGTCTTGTAATCCGCAGTATATTGAGCACGAACCTGACGTTCCATAGTGACCTCCAAACGGTTGGTTTAATCCACCATTATGGGGTCCGTCAACCGGGGACCACTTCAATCGTGCTCTTCGTACTCGAAGCGGTATCGCCGATCCGAACTACGCGTCGCGTGCAGATACGGCGGATCGCAATACACAAGCTCCCGGCCCAGATAGGGATAGTCGGCCAGGAAGCGGTGCGCGTGAGCGTGCACGAGCTCCACCGGATAAGGGCATTGGAATCTCTCCAAGGCCCGCTCATCGAGCTCGATGCCGATGTTGCGCAGCGCGGGTGGCTTGCGCTGCATGATCGCCCCGCCCCCAAGGTGGCTCTCGATGTAGGTGTCATGGGGAGGCATCAGGGCAATAATCGCCTGGCACAACCCCGAGGTCGCCTTCGATCCGAAATACGCGCCCATCGCTGCCAAACCCATCCTCCCAAAGATGGGACGGCAGCATAGAATCAGAGTCCTATGTTGTCAAGCCTCCCTTCTCGATGCGCTATGCGGATGAGCCGTTACTGCATCGCGACCCGTCCCTCCATCCCCAGATAGCTTGTCCGCAACTCCATACCTACGGTGTGAACACATCACCCTGGCTTCCGCTACACGTAACTGCTTGATAGCACTACTACCGCGTGCCGCTGAAAAGAGCCGCACCCAAATCATAATCACGGTCGCGCCGGGTTGTAAATACAACGGTTCTTTCGTGGGGGAATGTGGGCTGGCGAGGTATTTGTTCTCAGCTTATTGAAACGAAAAGAGAAAATGTCGCCGGCCCGGTGGTGGTTCATAAGCGTAGCAAAAACGAGACAAATTAATCGTTTGGGGAGGCGATTGCATAAATGGGTGCGGGCCGCCCTGTCCAGGACAACGCGGGGTGCGCAGTCCGCGACCTCGGCATCCGATTCCTCATCGGAAAGGTGAGTGTGCGCAGTGGTGTGTCGGAGCGTTTCGGTGGCGGCGTTCTGGCGTGGCACGGGTGCCGCGCCCCTGTGTGCTGCTCGCAAGGCAAGGCCCAGTCGGGTCTGCTCATTCATCACGCGCTGCGGTGCGTCCCTTTCGTGCTGTGGAGTTCGTTGCCACCGGCCGTCCGTGCCCGGTTGGCCCTTCGGTCGGATGCCGAGAGGGAATGTCGTGGGGTGGGGAACCCATGACGCGCCACGCCTTGCGCTGCGGGCGAGTTTGTTCAACGTGCGTTCAGCGCCGGTGGACAACGATTTGCACTCACCGGAGGCTTTCGGGGACCTGAGCGATGAACAAATCGTTTCTGATCGGCGCGGGCGCGGGCGGCGCGCTCGCAGTGGTGGTCGGTGCCGGTGCGATGGTCCGTCACAAATTGATTCGGCACGCGCCCGCCTATGCACGGGTGGTCCAGGTGGTACCGCTGATGCGCACGGTGGTGCAGCCGCGGCGGGTGTGTCGCGACGCGACCGTCGAGCGCACCCGGCCGGCGCAGGACACGCACCAGATCATCGGCAGCGTGGCCGGGGCGCTCATCGGCGGACTGCTCGGAAACCAGATCGGGGACGGCTCGGGGCGTGACGTCGCGACCGTCGCCGGCGCTGCCGCGGGCGGCTATGCGGGCAATCGCATCGAGGCGCGCATGCAACGCGGGGATACCTACCGCACCACGGTGCGCCGGTGCGCGACGGTCTACGACCGGATCGTCCAGCCGAATGGCTACGAGGTGCGCTACCGCCTCGGCGGCAAGACCGGCACGGTGCGCATGGCGCATGACCCGGGGCAGCGTATCGCGGTGCGCAACGGACAGCTGGTGCTCGGGGCGCACTCCGCGGGGAGTGCTGCAGGCTAACGGCGCGGCGGCGTGGGCCGCGGGCCGGAGACAAACGCGGAGTCGCGATCGAAGAAGCGCCAGGGACGGCGCGCCCAGTCGCCCGCGTATTCGACGCCAATGCGTGCGCTGCGTGCGATCCGCACCGGTGGGCAGGACGCCGGACGCTCGATCCACAGGGCCGGGCCGGTGAGTTCGGCGCCATTGAGGCGCCGGTCGATGTCCATCGCCCGGCAGAGCAAGCCCGGGCCCGAGGTGCGCGACTTCAGGCCTCGAACCGGCTCGAGGGCGCGCAGCAGCACCGCGTGCGGGGTGCCCTCGGCCGCCGTGACCAGATTCAGGCAGTTCCACAGGCCGTAAATCAAATAGACGTAGGCGCGTCCCGGGGGACCAAACATCACCTCGGTGCGCGGCGTGCGCCCCCGCCAGGAGTGCGCCGCCCGGTCCTCGGGGCCGAGGTAGGCCTCGGTCTCGACGATGCGCCCGATCCGCCGCTCACCGTCGACCCGGCGCACCAGGTGCATGCCGAGCAGGGCCTGGGCCACCGTCAGGGTGTCCTGCTGGTAGAAATCGTGCGTGAGTCGGCGGATCGGAGCCATCCGCTCGCATGTTACAATGGGGCGGCTCGCCGCATCGGCGGTGCTGTTTCGGAAATCTCGCCCCATGTCCCTGATGCCCCTGCGTTCCCGCGCCGCCCTGGCTGCGGGCCTGCTCCTCGTGGCTGCCCTGTGCGTCACCGTCGGCGTGCAGGCCGCGGTGTATGCGCTGCCCGCCCAAGGGGCGCTCATCGGTCGCGACCGGCTGATCCACTCGAAGTCCTCCGACACGCTGCTGGCGATTGCGCGCAAGTACAGTGTCGGCTACTGGGAGATCCAGGCGGCCAATCCGCACGTGGACATGTGGCTGCCCGGTCAAGGCACACCGGTGGTGATCCCGGGGCGCTACATCATTCCGCCGGTTGCGCACGTGGGCATCGTCGTGAATCTCGCCGCGCACCGCTTGTTTTACTTCCCGCGCCGCTCAGGCCACGACCGGCCGGTGGTGATCACCTACCCGGTGAGCCCCGGGGAGAAGGGCTGGGACACGCCCACGGGGCTCACGCGCATCGTGCGCAAGGTGCCACACCCGGTGTGGATCCCCACGCCCTCGATTCTGCGGGCGCATGCCGCGGCGGGCGATCCGATTGCGCGCGTGTGGCCGGCGGGCCCGAACAATCCCATGGGCGAGTGGGCGCTGCAGACGACGCTGAGCGGCGGGGAGATCTACATCCACGGCACCAACAACCCGATGGCGATCGGGATGGCGGTCACGCACGGTTGCGTGCGGCTGTATCCGGAGGATATCGCGGCGCTCTTCCCGGTCGTGCCGGTCGGCACGAAGGTCACCATCGTCAACGACCCGATTCTCGCGACCCTGCAGGACGGGCGGCTGTATCTGTCGATCCACCCGCCGCTGCACAGTCAGAATGTGCCCGCGAAGCCGAATTTCGCGCTGATCTCGCGCGTCATCCGCCAGGCGCTCGGGGGCGCGGACGTGGCCGTGGATTGGGCGCGCGTGCGCCGCATGAGTGCGCGTGCCAACGGCATTCCGCAGCTGATCGGGGTGCAGGCAGGTCGCGCACCAGCGCACCAGCGCACCGGCACCTGAGCGCCGCTCGCGCGCGGGCTACTGCGTCTCGGTGTCGAGCACCATGCGCACGAGCTGCGCGAAGGACGAGGCGCCCATCTTCTCCATGACACGCGCGCGGTGGATCTCCACGGTGCGCTGACTGACGCCCAGGTCCGCCGCGACCACCTTGTTCGGTTTGCCACGGGTGATCAGGCTCAGCACTTCGCGCTCGCGCGGGGTGAGCATGTCGAGGCGCTCGCGGATACGGTCCTGCTCCTTCAGCTCAAGGCGCGTGCGCTGATCCTTCTCGAGCGCGCGCTGGACGCGATCGAGCAGATCCTGGTCGCGAAAGGGCTTCTGCAGGAAATCGAATGCGCCGTGCTGCATCGCCTCGACCGCCATCGGAATGTCGCCGTGGCCGGTGATGAAGATGACCGGGATGGTCGCCCCGCGCAGGTTCAACAGCTGCTGCAGCTCGAGGCCGCTCATGCCGGGCATGCGCACATCGAGGATGACGCAGCCGCTCTGGCGCGCATCGTAGTGGGCGAGAAACTCCTGCGCGCTGCAGTAGACCGTCGCCGGCAGGCCAACGGACTTCAGCAGCAGTCGCAGCGAGGCGCGCACCGCCTCGTCGTCATCGACGACAAACACGGTGGGCTGCGGGTCGCGGGCATTTTCCATCGGGCGTTCACCGTGCGTTCGGCGGGAGGCAGCGCTCGGCCGCGTGCTGTACAAACCATTATGGACACGGACGACTCACCTGCGAGAGTATGTTGCCGTCAAGCCGTCGCGCGCGCTAGGTATTTTCCGCAGGCGCAGGCGTGACGGTCAACTGCGTTCGTGCCCCTTCAGCGCGCGCGAGCGCACCTGCCATGGGCGGAGGCGGCGGTGGACACAGAAGCAGTACGGGCCCGACTGCTGCGGCGGCGCGAGGAGCTGCAGGGGCGGGCGAGCAGAGCGAGTGCGGATTTGCGCCACGAGACCGACCCGCTGAGCGCCGATTTCGCCGAGCAAGTGACTCAGCGGGAGAGCGATGAGGTGCTTACCGCGATCAGCGCGACGGCCCGTGGGGAGCTCGGGCAGATCACCTCCGCGCTGCGTCGCCTCGCGCAGGGCCAGTACACCACCTGCGCGCTGTGCGGTGGGCCGATCGAGCCGGGGCGGCTCGAGGCGGTGCCGTACTCCGACCGCTGCCGCGTCTGTGCGTCGCTCGAGCCGGGCGCACCGCGCCGATGAGTGCCGCGCCGGTCCGCCCGAGCGGGGTCATCACCATCACGACGGATTTCGGCCACCAGGGGCCGTTCGTCGGGGTCATGAAGGGACGCATCCTCGCTCGATTCCCCGAGGCGCGTCTGATCGACCTGACGCACGAGATCCTGGTGCACTGGCCGGCCGAGGCCGGATTCTGGCTCACCCGCTCCTTCGCCTACTTTCCGCTCGGCACGGTCCATGTCGCGGTGGTCGACCCCGGCGTCGGGACCTCGCGCGACATCGTGGCGCTGAGCGCGGCGGGGCATCTATTTCTCGCCCCGGACAACGGGCTGCTGGCGCCGCTCGCGGCCCGCTACCCGCAGACCGAACTGGTGCGGCTGCGCCCGGCGGGACTCGCTCGCCTCGGCATCACGCGCGCCAGCGCCACCTTCCACGGCCGGGACATCTTCGCCCCGGTGGCCGCCGAGCTGGCCGCAGGCCGCTGCGGGCTCGAGGCGCTCGGGGAGGTGAGCGAGCCCGACTCGCTGGTCCCGGCGTGGGTCGACGAACCGGTGCTCGAGGGCAGCAGCGTCAGCGGCGTGGTGATCACCCTCGATCACTTCGGCAACCTCATCACCAATATCGATGGGACGCTGATCGAGCGCTTCCGCCTGCCGCGGGTGCACGCCGGGTCGCACGCCTTTGCGCTGCTGCGCACCTACGGGGAGAGCCGGCCGGGGGATTACCTGGCGCTCGTGAATTCCTTCGGGGTGGTGGAGATCGCGCGCGCCGAGCAGAGCGCGGCCGAAGGACTCGGCCTGGGGCGAGGGGCGCCGGTGACGGTGCGCGACCGCACCCCGTAGCCCTTCAGGGCTCTTGCTCCTGGACAGGATTTCATTATAGTGCGCTGACTTGCTGCATGCCGAAATTGCACTACCCCTTTGATTTAACTCAGGATTTGCGCCGCTAGATGTCGGAACGAGACACCGAGAGCTTCGATCTCGACGAGGAATTCCTGGGCGGAAGCACCGAGGACAGCACCGATTATGATCGGATGCTCGATCGGGTAGACAAGCGCCGACCCCACCCGGGTGCCAAGCGCGGTAAAGCCGCGTGGAGCCGACTCGAGGAAGTCCTGGCGGACAAGAGGCTCGAGAAGGACCTTCGCGATTTCGACGAAGAGCTCTAGCGCCCGCGCGCCCACAGAGCGGATTCGTTCGACCCGAGCAGGGCGGCCGCGATCTGGCAGCGCCCGGGGGTCTGCTCGGCCCGAGTAAGTGAACCGGACGCCCCCGCCGCCCGGCCAGGAATCATTGTGACTCGCACCGCTTCCGACTGGATCGTCCTGAAGTTCGGGGGGACCAGCGTCTCCTCGCTCGCCAACTGGCGCAACATCGCCCAGGTCACCGCTGCGCGGCGCGCCGAGGGTGCGCGCGTGCTGATCGTGCACTCGGCCCTCAGCGGCATCACCGATCGGTTGGAGCGGTTGCTCGAGGGCAGCAGCAACGAGGCGCAGCAGGAGGATCTGCGCCAGATCGAGGCTCGGCACCGGGCGCTCGCGGCGGATTTGGGGATCGCACTCGGGGAGGCCTGCGAGCGGCAACTCGCCGAGCTGCGCCAGATCGCCGCCGGGGTGGCACTCATCGGCGAGGTGAGTGATCGAACGCGCGCGCGCGTGATGTCGGCCGGGGAGCTGATGGCGACCGATCTCGGCGCGCGCTTCCTCGCCGCCCAGGGCCTCGAGGTCGCGTGGGCCGATGCGCGCACCATGCTGTGCGCCGAGGAGCGGGCGAACGCCTCGGCCAAAGCGAGCGTGCTCTCCGCGGTGTGCAACTTCGCGCCCGATCACGTGCTCGAGCAGCGCCTGGAGAGCCTCTCGCCGGTGATCGTGACGCAGGGGTTCATTGCGAGCGACACCGACGGCAACACGGTGCTGCTCGGGCGCGGCGGCTCGGACACCTCCGGGGCGTATCTGGCCGCCAAGCTGCGCGCACGACGGCTGGAGATCTGGACGGACGTGCCGGGCATGTTCAGCGCCAACCCGCGCCAGGTGCCGACCGCGCGACTGCTGCGCGCGCTGCACTACGATGAGGCGCAGGAGATCGCCACCAGCGGGGCGAAGGTGCTGCACCCGCGTTGCATCCTGCCGGTGCGCCAGTACGGCATTCCACTGCACGTGTACGCCACCCAGGCCCCCGAGCTCGAGGGCACCGTGCTCTCGGCCGATGGCGATGGCACCGCGCAGGTCAAGGCGGTGTGCACCAAGAAGGGCATCACGCTCGTGTCGCTCGAGAGCCCGGGCATGTGGCACCAGGTGGGGTTCCTCGCCGATGCCTTCCAGGTGTTCAAGGCGCACGGCATGTCGGTGGACCTCGTCTCCACCTCCGAGACCAACGTCACCGTGTCGCTCGATCCGGCCGCCAACACGCTCGACAGCGCGCTGCTCGAGGCACTGGTGAGCGACCTGTCGCGCCTCTGTCGGGTGCAGATCATCGGGCCGTGCGCCTCGGTGAGTCTGGTCGGGCGCAACATCCGCGCCATCCTGCACCAGCTCGGCGAGGCGCTCGAGTTCTTCGCCGAACAGAAGATCTACCTCGTCTCGCAGGCCGCCAACGACCTGAACTTCACCTTCGTGGTCGATGAGAACCAGGGCGATCGGCTGGTCGATCAGCTGCACGAGCTGCTGATCCGCCCGGTGCTCGGGGAGCGGGTGCTGGGACCGACCTGGACGCAGCTGTTCAGCAAGGCGCCGAGCGGCGCATCGCCCGCCGAGCCCTGGTGGCGTGCGCAGTCGCAGCGGCTGATCGAGGCGCTCGGAACGCGCGAGGCTGCCTACGTCTACGACCTCGAGAGCGTCAGCGCCGCGGCCCGCGCGTTGCAGGCACTCGAGCCGGTCTCGCGCGTGCACTATGCGATGAAGGCGAACCCGCACCCCGCAGTGCTGCGCGCCGTCTCTGACGCGGGGCTGCAATTCGAGTGCGTCTCGCGCGGTGAGCTCGAGCGGGTGCTCGCGCAGTTCCCCACGCTCGAGCCGGCGCGAGTGCTGTATACGCCGAACTTCGCCTCGCGCCAGGAGTACCGCTGGGCGCTCGAGCGCGGCGTGCAGGTCACGGTCGACAGCCTGCACCCGCTCACCGAGTGGACCGATCTGTGGGCCGGGCGGGAACTGCTCGTGCGGGTCGATACCGGCGTCGGCGCCGGCCACCACCATCACGTGCGCACTGCGGGCGCGCACGCGAAGTTCGGCGTGCCGGTGAGTGACCTCGAGCAGCTCGCGCGTGAGGCGGCTCGCCGCGGGGCGCGCATCATCGGACTGCACGCCCATGTCGGCAGCGGCATCTTTGACGTCAGTACCTGGGAGCACACCGCGCGCCAGCTCGCCGATCTCGCTCAGCGCTTCGAGTCGGTCCGAGTCATCAACATCGGCGGCGGCCTCGGTGTGCCGGAGCGCACCGATCAGCGCAAGCTCGACCTGAACAAGCTCTCCACGCTGCTCGCGGCGGTGCGCGCCGAGCACCCGGGGCTCGAGATCTGGATGGAACCGGGCCGCTACCTGACCGCCGCCGCCGGTGTGCTGCTGGCGCGCGTCACGCAGCTGAAGAGCAAGGGCAGCGTGCGCTACGTCGGCATCGCCACCGGCATGAACTCCCTGCTGCGTCCGGCGCTCTATGGTGCATACCATGAAATCGTCAATCTCAGCCGCATCCAGGAGCCGCCTCGCGAGCTCGTCAACATCGTCGGACCGATCTGCGAGAGCGCCGATGTGCTCGGCCACGACCGGCTGCTGCCGCCGACCCGCGAGGGCGACGTGCTGTTGATTGCCAACGCCGGCGCCTACGGGCATGCGATGAGCTCGCAGTACAACCTGCGCAGCCCGGCTGAGGAGATCATCCTCTGAAGCGCACCTCGGGGCGTAAGTCCGGCCACTCCGGTCAGTCGGGCAAGTCCGGTCAGGGGCGCGGCACGCCGCGCGCCTCGAAGCGGCGCCGCAAGGGATTGCGGTGGCTGTGGGGCACGCTCGGGATCGCCGCGCTCCTGGTGCTGGTGATCGGCGGCGGCTACGTACTGTATCTCGATCGGCTCGTGACCGAGCAGTTTCGCTCGCTGCGCTGGACACTGCCGGCGCGCGTGTACGCCGCGCCGTTGCAGCTGTACGCGGGCGAGGCGCTCAGCGAGGGACAACTCGAGCACGAGCTGCATCGACTGTCCTACCGGGAGGTGCGCCAGCTGCGCGGACCGGGGACCTATACCGCGGCCCCTGGTCGGATCGCCGTGGTGCTGCGCCCGGTGCAGTTCGCCGACCGTGCCCGTGCGGCGATGGTGCTGCGGATCGGGTTCGACCCGGCGGGAATCGCCGAGCTCACCAACGCCACCGGCGCCCAGGTGCCCGTGGCCCGCCTCGATCCGCTCCTCATCGGCAGCATCTTCCCGAGCGACGGCGTGGATCGGATCGTGGTGACCCCGAAGCAGGTCCCGCCGCTGCTGCCGGCGGCGCTGAAGGCGGTCGAGGACCGCACCTTCGACACCAACTGGGGCATCGATCCGCGCGGCATCGTGCGCGCCGCGTGGGTGGATCTGCGCGCCGGGCACATCGAGGAGGGCGGCAGCACGCTCACCCAGGAGTTGGTGCGCAGCTACTTCCTGAACGACCGGCGCACGTTCTGGCGCAAGATCCGTGAAGCCATCATGTCCGTCGTGCTGACTGCGCACTTCAGCAAGGCGGACATCATGAACGCCTACATCAACGAGATCTTCCTCGGCCAGGACGGCAACCGCTCGGTGCACGGGTTCGGACTGGCCAGCGAGTTCTACTTTGGCGAGCCGCTCGATGAGCTCGACCTGCCGCAGATCGCCGTGCTGGTGGCGATCGTGCGCGGCCCGACCTATTACGATCCGCGCCACGACCCCAAGCGCGTGCTGGCGCGGCGCAACCTGGTGCTGCAGATCCTCGCTCGCCAGGGCGTGGTCTCGCGTGCGCGGGCCGAGGCGGCGATGCGCGCGCCGCTCGGGGTCACCACGCACGCCTCCGGGGCGTACTACCCGGCCTATCTCGATCTGGTGCGCCGCACACTCGGGCGCGACTACCCGCAGAAGGAGCTGACCGAGGCGGGGCTGCGGATCTACACCAGTCTCGATCCGCGCGTGCAGGAGATCGCCGAGCGTGCGCTCGATGCGCAGTTGCACCGTCTCGATCCGACCCACCACTACGGCTCGGAGCACCTGCAGGGCGCGGTGGTGGTCACCTCGCCACAGACCGGAGACGTGCTGGCGATCGTCGGCGGCCGCGACGCGGACTTCGATGGCTTCAATCGAGCGCTCGATGCGCGTCGCTCCATCGGATCACTGGTCAAACCGTTCGTCTACCTGACGGCGTTGGAGAGCGGTCAGTACACGGCCGCGACCATCATCGAGGATGAGCCGATTTCGGTGCGCCTGGGGCCGGGGCGGTACTGGCGGCCGCGCAATTACTCGCGCATCTTCCACGGGCCGGTCCCGCTGGTGCGCGCCCTCGGGGACTCGCTGAACGCCGCGAGCGTGCGCCTGGGGATGCGGATCGGGCTCGGCCCGGTCACGCAGACGCTTGAGCGGTTCGGGCTGAAGCATCTGCCCGATGAGGTGCCCGCGATGTTGCTCGGGGCGAGCGATCTGTCGCCCTTCGAGGTGGCGCAGCTGTACAACGGCATCGCCGACGGGGGCTTTCGCGAGCCCCTGCGTGCGGTCCAGGCGGTCGTGAGTGCCGACGGCAAGCCGCTGAAGGCCTTCCCGGTGCGCGTCACGCCGATCGCCCCGCCGGCCGACGTGTACGAAGACACCACGATGATGGAGCAGGTGCTCACCCACGGCACCGGCCAGCCCTCCCAGGCCATCCTGCCGCCGGGCCTGGTGGCGGCGGGTAAGACGGGCACTTCGCAGCGCGATCGCGACAGCTGGTTCGCCGGGTTCACCGGCAGCGATCTGGCGGTGGTCTGGGTCGGCTATGATCACAATCAGCCCACCGGGCTGCCCGGTGCGCTCGGGGCGCTGCCGGTGTGGTCGCACATCATGGCGGCCATCGGCACGCTGCCGCTCAGCATGCCCCCGCCGCAGGGACTGACGGACGTGTGGATCGATTTCATGACGGGTCTGCAGACCACGCCCGCCTGCGACCCGGCGAACGCAGTGCAGGTGGCCGTGCCGCTCGGAACGCAGATCGCGCCGATGGCAGGTTGCGGCCTGTTGGGTGGAGGTGAGTGATGGGTATTCGGGGTTCGCGCTCGGTGCGCTTCAGTGCCGCGGCGCTGTGCACGGGACTCGCCGTGTCGGGCTGCGCGTTGGTGGGTCCTCCGTATACGGCGAGCCATCCGCAGTCGGACTCCAATGGCCGCAGCGGGGTGATCTCGCAGTCGGCGCCGCCGGGGGTGGCGCAGCCGCCGGAGTCGCTCTCAAGCTCGCCCTCGCAGGCATTCCCGGGCAGCACCCCCGGCGCCCCACCCGCGGTGCACTATCAGCTCGGAGCGGCCGCCGAGGCGCTGGTGGCGACGGCACGCGCCCAGCAGCGGGCCGGAAATTACGCATTCGCGGCCGAGACGCTCGAGCGGGCGCTGTCGATCGAGCCGCGCAACCCCTTGGTCTGGCTCGCCCTCGGGCGCGAGAGCCTCGCGGCCGGCCAGGCCGCCCAGGCCGACGGCATGGCGCGCAAGGCGTTGTACTTAGCCAGTGGCGATCCGGCCGCACAGGCGTCCTCCTGGGGGCTGCTCGCCGCGGCGCTGCGCGCCGAGGGCCGCAATCAGGAGGCGCTCGCCGCCGAACAGAAGGCCGCGCAACTGCAGGTGCAGTGAGCGGCGGGGGGAATTGCCTTATAGCGCGAGCCCGATGCTCACCGGGCAGTGATCCGAGCCCATGACCTCGGGGTGGATCTCGGCTGACTTCACCGCCTTGCGCAGGCTCGCGGACACCAGCACGTAGTCAATTCTCCATCCCACGTTGCGGGCGCGCGAGTTGGCGAAGTGGCTCCACCAAGTGTAGTGGCCATTGCCCTGTTTGAACAGGCGCAGAGTGTCGACGAATCCTGCGTCGATGAAATTCTGAAAGCCCGCGCGTTCCTCGTCGGTGAAGCCCTTCTTGCCGCGGTTCGGCTTCGGGTTGGCGAGGTCGAGCTCGGTGTGCGCCACGTTCAGGTCGCCGCAGAACACTACCGGTTTGTGCTTCTCGAGCGCCTGACAATGCGCGAGGAAGGCCGGATCCCAGTGCCGGTGGCGCAACTCGAGACGACTCAAGTCGTCCTTGGCGTTCGGCGTGTACACCGTGACGACATAGAACTTGGGAAACTCCGCGCTGATCACGCGACCCTCAGCGAGGCTGTCGCGGCCGGCCCCATCGGTGAAGTGGTACTTGCGGGCAATGGCGCTGGAGAAATCGTTCGTCACCGCGAGCGGCTCGTGCTTGGTGAAGATCGCCGTGCCCGAGTAGCCTTTCTTGCTCGCCGAATTCCAGTACTCGTGATAGCCGTTGAACTCGATTTCGGCCTGACCGCGCTCGGCCTTGGTCTCCTGCAGACACAGGATGTCCGGATCGTGGGCGGCGAGGAAGCTCTGCAGGGTGCCCTTTTTGGTCACCGCACGGATGCCGTTGACATTCCAGGAATAAATTTTCGTCATGGTCAGCACTGTGCGGTGACGGGAGCGCGCGGCGGTGCGATCAGACCGGGCGCGATGCTCCACGGTACAGCGAGCGCCGGCGCCGCTCAAGTGCGGCTCAGGAATCCGATACCGGCCAGACGTGCTGCCCGGGGGTGCCCTGCATGCGCTGCCAGACCTGAGAGTGACCGAACAGCGGAATACCCAGGTAGCCGCGCATGACGAGCTTGCGCCCGCCGTCGATCAACCGCAGTTCGCAGCCGAAAACATGTCCGTTGCGCGGGTCGAGGATGTCCCCGCCGACGTAGTGCCCGTTCTGGTAGCGCAGGTGGCGCATCAGCAGCAGCCCGTTCATCGGTGCGTTGTGGCGGCGGCCGGTGCACTCGGTGCAGCGGTCGATACTGCGCGCATCGTGCGGGGTGGCCGGCTCGATGCGTCCGTAGTACAGGCCATGGGCCTCGAAGATGGCGATCAGGCCGAGCGGCTTGCCGGTGGCGCGGTCAATCGGCGCCCACAACCCCGCCGGCGTGCTCCAGCCCGGCGCGGCGGCCAAGGCCGCCGCCGGGAGGATCGCAAGTGCAACCAGGAGAAGGGCCACGAGCGGGCCCCGGGACGTCACGCAGTGCATGCTCGGATTTTAACCGATCGGCGTCGCGCACGCCGACGCGTCGGCTGCGACGGGGTTCGCGATTTGGCAGGCCGAGGGGTCCAGAGGCGCGGGGACGACTCGCGGTGTGCGCGCCTCAGCCACTCGGCGAGGGGTACGAGGGCGCGCTTGCTGCGCCAGTGCGTCCCCGGTGGGCATTGACCGGAGGTCGTGGCCGGTCGATGCTGTGCAGATTCCTCTGACGAGCCGTGATCCGCATGCGCACCTCACCCGTTCCGCCGCCGCTTTGGATGATGGTGTTCGCCGCAGCGGAGTGGCTCGCGAGCCGCTTCTTCCCGATCGCAGAGCTCATCGGCGCGCCCTACCTCCGTGTGGGTGAGGGGCTGATGGTGTTGGCGCTCCTGCCCGCGTTGAGCGCGTTCGTGCAGTTTCGCCGTGCTCGCACCACGATCCATCCGCACCACCCGGAGCGCGCCTCGGCGCTGGTGACGCGCGGGGTCTACACCTGGACACGCAATCCGATGTATTTGAGTTTGTGGCTGCTGCTGATCGGCGGGGCGGTGCGGCTCGGGGCGCTGAGCGCCATGCTCGTTGCGCTGTGTTTCGGGCCGATGCTGACGCGCGTGCAGATCCGGGCCGAGGAGCGTGCGCTCGCAGAGCGCTTCGGGGAGGCCTATGCAAGCTATCGTGGGCGGGTGCGCCGCTGGTTCGGTTGGCACGGCGCATTCTGAGCGCACCGCTCACCGGGCGGGCCGGTGCGTCCCGAGTGGACCTGTGCGACCTCAGCGACGGCACAAGCGCAGCCCCCGAACCGCACGGGAGCGCTGCGCTCGACGCTCACCTCATCGTTCAATCACGATGTCGGTGAGCGGCCGGCTGCAGCAGGTGAGCACGTAGCCGAGCGCGACGTGGCGCGGGAGGATGCCCCCGTTGGGCCGCATGTCGACTTCGCCTTCGAGCAGCTTCGCGCGGCACTTGCCGCAGTTGCCGTCTCGGCAGGAGCAGGGCATGGGGATGCCGGCCGCCTCGGCGGCCTCGAGCACGGTCTGCTCGGGCAGGCAACTGACCGTACGGCCGGAAACCGTGAATGTGACCGTCTTTGCTGCCGCCATGGGTGCACTGTCGGGTGCCTCGGTGCGGCTGTCAACCCGACCCTATTGCGAGCGCTGCGGGCGCAGTGTCGTGAGTGCCAGACGTGCGGGGGCAGATACCGCTCGCTTCGCCCGCTCGGCGCGCCGCCAGCAGGCTCCTTGCCGTCTCGGCACACGTGGCGGCATCGCGGCAGTACGCATCGGCGCCCACGGCCTTGGCAAATTCCTCATTGAGCGGCGTGCCGCCCACCAACACCAGATGTCTCTGGCGGATGCGCAGCGTGCACATGCGCTCGATGAGCGCCTTCATGTGTGGGATGCCGGCCGTGAGTTGCGTCGAGAGCACCAGGACGTCCGCGTGGTGCACTCGCAGAGCCTCGAGGAAGGCATCGCTCGGGGTGTCCGTTCCGAGGTCGACGATGGTGAAACCCGCGCGCTCGAGCGTCATGGCCACGATGTCTTTGCCGATGTCATGTTTATCGCCGCTGACGACGCCGATGACGGCGGTGCCGAACGGTTCGCCCACGCTGCGGCCGATCAAGGGGCGCAGGATTTTCACGCCGGTCTCGATCGCCGCGATGGCCCGCAGAGCTTCGGGCACGAAGAGAACGCCGTCACGGGCGTCGCCATCGATGGCGCGCAGCGTCCGAAGAAGTCCCTCCTCGAGGAGCGTGTTCGGATCCCAGCCGCAGGCGAGGAACACCTCGATCGCCGCCAGCGCCGCCGGCGTGGCACCGTGATAGATGTCCGCGCGCAGCTGTCCGAGGAGTAGGGTATTGGTGCGACTACGTACCTGCTCTGCGCTCTCGTCGGTCATCCTCGCATCCCAGCGGTGCTGCGAGGGACAGCATAGGTCGAGGCGCTCTGGGCAGGGAGCAGATATTCCCGTTTCGCGCCCGATCACTGTGATGTGTATCGCACATCCGCACTCGAGCGGCCGTCGCGCGCCGGGCTCAGGGCACCCGCGGCAATCCGCGTGGCCAATCCCTGCGGGCCGGCGGTGATGAATCCGCCCTTCAGGTCAGGCGGCACCGGTGCGGAGCGCCGTTTGCGCCACAGGTCGAACAGCGTCAGTAACAGCGATAGTACGGCCAGCGTGCCGAAATACGCACTCGTGCCGAATTGCGCGATCAGCGCCCCGAGCAGCACCGGGCTCAGCGCGGCACCGAGTCCATTGAGGCGCAGCAGCGCGCTGCTGGCGTCGACCATCTGGGCCGGCTCGAGCTGGTCGTTCACGTGCGACACACCGAGTGAATACAACGTGAAGGACATCGAGCTGAACAGTCCGGCGCCGATGTAGAAGAGCGGACGCGGCATGTGGGGAAAAGCCGCGAGCGCCGCGGCGCTGAGCGCCGCCAGCAGACACACGCCGGCGATCACCGTGCGCCGATCCACGCGGTCCGAGAGCATCCCGGCGGGAAACTGACCGAGCACCGCAGCGAGAATGCTCACCGCCATGAACAGCGCAACCCCCGAGGTGCCAAGACCGTGGCGCTCGGCGTAGAGCGGCCCCATGGAGTAGACGCTCGAGGTGATCATGCCGCTCACCGTCACGGCGACCACCCCGAGCGGGGAGTCGCGATACAGCTCCCGATAACTCACCTTGCGCGCCAGGGCGATTGCCGGGGCGCTCTGGGCCGCAATCAGGATCGGGACCATGGCGAGGGAGATCATCACCGCGGCGAGCATGAACGGTCGGTCGGTTCGCGGATCCGCCGGGATCAGGAGAAATTGCGCACAGCCCAGACCGATGTAGAGCACCACCATGTAGACCGCGAGCAGCACGCCGCGGGTCTGACGGCTCGAGCGCTCGTTCAGCCAACTCTCGGCCACGACGTAAATGCCGGCGAAGCATAGGCCAGAGGTGCCGCGCAGCAGTCCCCAGGTGAACGGGTCGATGAGGATGCCTTGGATCAGCACCGCGGCGGCCGCCGTGGCCGCCATGGCGGCGAAGACGCGGATATGCCCGACGCGGCGGACTAAGCGCGGGGCGGCCGCCGTGCCGAAAAGATACCCGAGGTAGTAGCAGGACATGACCACGCCGGTGACGGGCGCGGAGAACCCTTCGAGCGTGGCACGCAGGCTGATTTCGGTGCTGGTCAGCCCGGCGCCGAGCATCAGGATGCCCATGCCGAGCAGCAACTGCCACGTGGCGGCAAAGACCGAGCGGGACGCACTGGGAGCCGCCGCGGCGCTGTCGGGGGGCATGTCCACGAAAGTGCCGTCGCTCAGCGCAGGGTCCGCGGCGCACCGTCGCGCGCGAAGCTCAGGGTGTGATCTGCAGGGCTGCGGTACACAACGGCCGTAGGGTAGCGCACCGCGCTGGCGTGACAAGGCCCAATCGACTCACCCGGCGGCGAGCAGGTGACGCAATTTGGCGGCAATCACGCTCGCCGGAGCTCCCGTCTGCGCCAACAGGCGGGCGCGGCCCCGCGGTCCGAAGATGAACACCGCGCTGCTGTGGTCGACTTCGTAGGCGCCGTGAGCATCGGGCTTCTCGTCGTGGTAAGCCACCCGATAGCGCTTGATCATCCGCGTCAGTTGCGCGTGGGTGCCGCGCAGGCCGACGAACTGCGGCCCAAAGTCATTCACGTAGCGCTTGAGGACCGGCAGCGTGTCGCGGCGCGGATCTACCGTCACGAACAATACGCGCACGCGGCGGGCCTCGGTGCCGAGCCGGGCGATCGCATCGGCAAGCGTCGAGAGCGTAATCGGACAGGCATCCGGGCAGTGCGTGTAGCCAAAATACAGCAGCACGACCTCACCGCGGTAGTTCGCGGCGCTGACCAGCGTACCGTTTTGGTTAGTCATGTGAAGCTGCAGCGGCGCGACGAGACCGGCGACATTCGTCATGTGTTGCCCGAGCTGGCGCTGGACGCAACCGCCGAGCAGCACGAGCGCGAGCACGCCCGCCAGCGCGCGCACTCTCATGCCGTGGCGCCCGCGGAGGCGCTCGAGGTGTTTGGTGCTCGAGGCGCGCGCATGCGCCGCTCCTCGGAGAGCACGCGGTAAATGACCACGATGCCACCGACTGCCGACATCATGGCCCCCGGGATCCAGGTGAGCAGTCCGCCGATCTGCTGATCGAGCATCGGGCTGATCGCCCAGGCGCGCCCGCACAGCGCGTAGATGCTAAAGAGCTGGCGGGTCGTCAGGGCGATGTAGGCGCCGATGAGGATCTGCGGCAGCGCAATGGCAGTGAGCACGATGTAGCGCGCCCCGTAGCCGAGCGCGCTCTCGCCCTGGTCCTCGCGCGGCGCGAGCATCAGCCACCAGAAGAGGATGCCGTCGAGCAGCATGCTCCAGTTCATCAGTTCGTAGCGGCGAGTATCGATCATCGCGGTGAAGTGCACCGAGGGGATCAGCCAGAAGTAGATGAGGCCGACGAACAGGACCGGTGCGATCAGCGGATGTTGCAGGCTGTGCCAGACTCGCCGCAGCGGCGTGCGCACCCAGGGCACATTGAGCAGGCGCCACAGTGGGGCGGGAATGCCGGCGCGCAGGATCGGCACCGGCGCGGAGAGGATCAGCAGCGTCGGGCCGATGTGATGCAGGATCAGGTGCTGGAGGCGGTGGATCCAGAACATGTGCTGCGCCAGAAAATCGAAGTATGTCTGCATCACCGCGTAGTTCAGCGCAAGGCCGAGTCCGAACACGAGTGCACGCCAGGGGCGAAGGCGCACGCGCTCTCGGCGCAGCACGACCCAGCCGCGCACGTAGAGTGCAAGGGTCAGCCCGAACACCCCGAAGGCGGTCGGTGAGAATTGCCAGGGCAGCAGATAGTTCAGATATCGCACGGCACCCCCCGCAGCGCTGCGCGCCGCACGGGCCGCAGGGCTCCCCGCTAGGGTAGCAGAGCTGCGGCGTGCAGAGGCGCCCGGGCGCTCGGGCTGGAACGGGACGGGGGCTCGGGCGGCTCAGCGGCGGAGCAGCTCGTCGATCTCATTGGCGTCGCGACGCACCGGGTTCATCGGCATCAGCGTTGCCGTGACTCGGTTGCGTCCGGCGTGCTTGCTGCGGTAGAGCGCCGCGTCGGCGATGCGAAGCATGTGGTCGGCGGTCTTGCGGTCACCGAGCGGCACCTGTTGGAGGTTGCACATTCCGAAGCTTGCCGTCACTGCCACCTCGTTGCCCGAGGCCTGGAACGAGCGGTCGGCGACGCAGGCCCGCAACCGGCGGGCCGCATCGAGCGCCTGGTCGTAGTTCGTTTCCGGGAGAATGACCGCGAATTCCTCCCCGCCGAGGCGGGCGACCCAGTCGACGCCGCGGCGCAGGCTCTCCTGCAGCCGCGCGCCGAATTGCCTGAGGATCTCATCGCCGCCGGCGTGGCCGAGCGTGTCGTTGACATTCTTGAAGAAATCGATGTCGCAGAGAATGAGCGACAGCGGGCGGCGGTAGCGTGCCGCCCGATCGATCTCGCGCGGGAAGTGCTTGCCGAAAAACCGCCGGCTCGCCACGCGCGTCAATTCATCGGTGGTCGAGAGTTCGCGGTTTTCGATCAGGGCGATGCGCAGCACCTCTTCGAGCTCGGCGATGCGCCGCGCGGTGCCGAGCCTTGCCTTGAGCGCAGGTTCACCGGCGTGGCGGGCCAGGCAGTCATCGGCGCCGGCGAACAATCCGGAGTCGATTTCCTCCAGCTCGTCGCTCGGGGCGATGTACAGGATGAATGGCTCGCGCGGCAGTTTCTGGGCTCGGATGCGTTGCACCAGCGGCAGGCTGTCGGTGATCACGACCGAGCGGAACTGCTCGCGCAGTTGATCGGGCGTATCGTGCTCCTCGCAGATCAGAACATCGAGCATCTCGCGGTGGATGCGCTGCTCGAAGTGCTTGCGGGTGTCCGGGGCGCGGATCGACAGCAGCGCATGCGGCGGCGGCAGCACGCGCAGCATGACCGCAACGGTCGCCGTGGTGTCTTCTCGAGCTTCGGGTTCGTGGACCCGGCGCTCGAGCACCCGCTTTATGACCGTTGTGTGTCCGCCAGAAGACATCGAGACCTCGTGGGGTCGTCATCTTTTGCCCGCTCGATGGCCCCGGAGCAGGTCGGTTTGGGCGCCAGCATCGCACACAGGCAATTGCCCGAGAATGTAAAGGTGACATTGCCGCGGCAGTGTGATGAACTTCACGGACTCTCGATCGGGCTCTTGCCGGAAAGACAATACAGACGATGCCTTCACATGCCGCAGATCCAACCGCGCCGGCCATCACCCGCCGCCGGCGTCCCTTCCTCGCTCCGGTCTGGCTCAGTCTGCTCGGGGCACTCGCCCTCGCGGGGGTCGCCCTGGCGCTGTGGGCCTCGGCCACCAATACCATCGTCGTGGTGGTGCCGTCGGCCAACGGTGAACTCGGCTCGATCCCGAACGCACCGCTCTCGGCCGCCGGCGGTCAGCAGGCGCAGGTGCTGGCGCAGCGCTTCGCGACCGCCTCGGGTCGGGATGGACTGAGTGCGATCTACGTCAGTCAGACCCGCCGTGCACAGCAGACGGCCGAGCCGATCGCGCAGCTCCTCGGGCTGCATCCGGTGGTGCTCTCGAGCCGCGGCGGGGAGAGCATTGCCTCTGAGATTCTCGACCAGCAGACCGGCAAGAGCGTGCTGGTGGTGTGTGGCCGACAGTCGATCGCCGACCTCGTGCACGCCTTGAGCGGCCATCACATCGCGCCCGCCGCGGAGCGGGACATGTACATCGTCACGATCCCGCGCTACGGTCCGGCGCGGGTGCTGCGCATGCATAACTGAATCAGCGCTGTTCGGGCTTGGGCGGCGCTTGTGCGGCCGCCTCACGCACGAAGCGCGAGTGCACGCCGATCCGAAGATCAGCCGCGACCACATTGACGATCTGGCCGGCGGGATTGATGAGATAGGTCGCGCGGCGCACGCCGAGCCCGAATGGGCCGCGCACTCCATACATCCGGATCACGCACCGGTCCACGTCCGAGAGCAGGATGAAGGGTAGGTGGTATTTGGCGCGGAAGGCGCGGTGGCTTTCGGGGCTCTGTGGACTGACGCCGACGACCTGCAGCCCAGCGGATTCGATCTGCGGGTGCAGATCGCGAAACTGGCAGGCTTCGCGCGTGCACCCGGCGGTGAAGTCTGCCGGATAGAAGTACAGCACCAGCGGTCCGTGCTTCAGCAGCGCCTTCAGGGATACGGAGGTGCCGTCCGCGTCGGGCAGAGTGAACTCGGGGGCGTTCGCGCCGATGGCCAGCATGGCACAGCTCCTAAAATGGCCTTGGCTTCTGCGCGCATCATAGCTAGAATCGCCGCCCTTGCGTGGGGCGGTAGCTCAGCTGGGAGAGCGTCGCGTTCGCAATGCGAAGGTCCGGGGTTCGATCCCCCGCCGCTCCACCACCAACCCTTCCAGCGACGTCCAGACGTCGCTAATTGCGTAGACGACTGAACGTCAATCCATTGTAAATCAATGGGTTGTTGTTCAGTCTTGTCCATATCTAGCTAAGCCATTCCATCTCCAGCGCGATTTTGCCGGGGGTATTTTCGGGGGTACCATGAGGTATCTTCGGACCGGTACCCCCACCCATGAGCCTTACCGAAGTCGCGATTCGAGCTGCAAGGGCTGCGCAGAGGCCTTACAAGGTATCCGACGAGAAGGGCCTATATCTTCTCGTCAAGCCAAATGGGGCGCGTCTCTGGCGCTATAAGTACCGGCACGCGGGGATTGAGAAGCTTCTCGCGATCGGCTGTTACCCGGATGTGTCACTCAGGGAGGCGCGTGATCGACGCGACGACGCCCGGAAGCTGGTCGCAAACCACGTCGACCCCAGCCTCAAGAAAAGGATCGAGCGGGAGGATCGCGCGAATACATTTGCCGCCGTGGGGGAGGAGTGGCTCGAGACCAAGAGAGTGTCGCTCTCGGCGAGTACTTGGCAGAGGGACAGAGATCAACTCGTCAAGATCGTTGGTCCCTACTTGGGGAAGCGGCCCATTGCCGAGATCGAGGCGCCGGAGCTCCTTATCGTGCTGAAACGTCTCGAAAAGAAAGGTCTTCACGACACGGCACACCGGGTCCGGGCCGTTTGCGGTCGCGTGTTTCGCTACGCGATCGCCACCGGTCGTGCGAGCAGAGATATCAGTGGCGATCTCAAAGGGGCGCTTGCGGCCAAGGGAACACAGAGCTACGCGGCCATTACCGATCCCGCGAGAGTCGGGCAGCTGATGCGCGCGATCGAGGATTGAGCCTGTGCTCTCAGATTGAGGGCATACCCCTGCCGTTTTGATCACGGTTGGTGAGGGAACGGAGCGTGACGCCCTCAGCCATCTTGATCGGGCGGAGTCGGTTTGATCAGGCGGCCGGCGGCGGGTCGAGCTCGTCGACCATCTGCTCGAAGGTGACCGTGAAGGTGGGTTCGTACTGGTTGGGATGGGCGCGGACGAACTCAATGACCTTGCGATAGCAGTCTGCTGCGGCCTTCTTCTCGCCGCGCGCCTCGTAGACCATCCCGAGGCGGTCGTATCCGTCATGGACCTCGGGGTAGCGCTCAAGGAATGCCCTGGCCGCGCGCTCGGCTTCGTCGAGCTTGCCTTCGTGGACGAGATCGATCACCGCGTTGGAGTCGCGGGTCAGTTCGTCGTCGCCGTCGTCCTCAAGGAGACCTCCGCAGAAGTCGCACTCGTGATGGCCGTGGTCATGATTGTGGGCGTGCCGTGCCGCCTCGGCGGCGCGAGCCTCGGCCGCCGCTTTGAGCGCGGCGCTGGCAGCTTCCTCGTCCTTCGGTAGACAGCAGCGCTTGTATTTTTGCCCACTGCCGCACGGGCAGGGATCATTGCGTCCGATCTTGGTCATGACTTCCGGAGAGGGCGCGATGTGTCAGCGGGTATTGAGCGATGCGGCATTTTACCGGCTATTGCTGCGTGTGGATGAGGATATGCCCACCGCCGAGCGGACGCGGCGCTGCCGGGTGTGCGGTGCGGCGCTGCACGCGGGGCACTTTGCCCGCAAGCCTCGCGGTGTGCCGGCAGGAGTCGGGGAGGACTATCGCAAGCGCTTCAGCTTCTGCTGCGCGAACCGGGAGTGTCGTAAGCGGCGCATGCCACCCTCGGTGCGCTTTCTGGGCCCGAAGGTATACCCGTTCGCGGTTGTGGTGCTGATCTCGGCGATGCGCTGCGGGCCGAGCCCGAGGCGGATGCATGAGCTGCAGGCACTCATCGGGGTGAGCCGGCATACCGTGGTGCGCTGGCGGCGCTGGTGGTGCGAGCTGCTGCCCGAGAGCCGCTTCTGGCGTGGGGCCGCCGGGACACTCATCCCGCCGGTGGCCGTGCAGGAATTGCCCGCCTCGCTCCTGGAGCGCTTTGCCGGCACCTGTGCCGAGCGGCTGTTGTCGCTGTTGCGCTGGC
>JBMFWZ010000050.1:0-21874 GCA_049964755.1 Steroidobacteraceae bacterium
ACTTGAGGGCCGCTGCCTGAGGGCCATCAGGCCGAGTTTTTTGCAAGGATTGGGTAGACGCAGCAGAGCGGTCCGATGCCGTGAACGTTCAACGCCGGGCCGCTGTGAGGCGAGCGGGTGGCGCTGCGGCACGCGCGTGCGCCGCGTTCGATGCGATGATCCGGTCCACCCCCGCCCTGCAGGTAAGGCACCGGCACGCGATTGGTGATAGCCACGCGCATCGGATCCGCGTCCGCCAGATTCACTCCGGGGAGGCGTCCGGCGTTCCGCTCCACCGCCGCTTCAGGAACTGACCGCGGTGGCACGTGCGTCGGGTGAAACGGCCGCGACTGCGGCCGCGTGAACCCTGTGCGACAGGACGATCAGCGCCGATACCACCGGCAGCGAACCGCGGAGCATGCCCAGGCGCCCACGGACCAAACGATCACCTTGCAGTGCGTCCAGCCGCTGCGGGAGAGCCTTCGATCCGATCGCCCCATGGGGCGCCATGCTGCCCCGTTGAGCGTGCCTACGTGCAGTTCCACCAGAATGCTCCGGTACCCTGGCAACGCAGCGCAACATCCAGTCCATCCCGTTACCCTCTCCGAGCAACGGAATCGCGGTGTCTTGGGTCTGCCGGTGCAAAACGAGGCGGTACAGCGCCCGCGTTTGGGTTTGCCGACATTCACCGAATAGCGCCCCGGCGGCACGGTCCCCGCGAGCAGGGCCGACGGTAAACCCGCAGAACTCTGCGCCGCTCAGCGATAGAAGCGTCCCGATCTTCTCGGAAGAATTTCGATGCGCAAGGATTCCGCTCTGTGCCCTGCAGGACGCCGTCGCGCCCGGGGGCACTGCGATTTTCGGCGCAACGAACGGCGCGCGGCGACTGATCAATGCAGCGGAACACAGTGCGCCGAGACCTTGCTCCCTGCGTTGTATTTCTAATTCCGGGGGGAGCGGAACGCCCTGACAGAGCTTGCCAACGGGCGCGCACTCGGCAGATGTTGGTGATGAGCCGAACCGTCGGAGGGCAAGCCGGAAACTCTCTGTACCATGTCGGCAAGACCGAAGCTCAGTATTAAGGGTGGCTCAACGCCGCGTTCACACGGTAGAGGTCATTGGCCGAAGTTCCAAAGGGCGCACACTGAGAGCTGATCGGCTGCCGGCAGCGTTCGAACTGCGCTTTGAAACCGAGGATTCTCGTGCGTCTACGAGCCGATGAATCGATCGCTGCGAGCCGGTTCGGCATCGACCGGGTGCTCCACGCCGATGCCGAGCCGCCGGGTTACCGAGACATCCCTGCGGAAACCACGCACCCGGCAGCGGAGGTGTCTGGCCTACACTGCGCTGCGGATTCAGAGGGCCGCACCGCAGCGGCGAGCAAAAAGCGCAGGCATGAACCAAGTTGATACAGGGTGCGGGTGGAGCGTCACGCCGGTGGTCCGATCCAGTCTTATCGCAATCGCTCGAGGGTATCGATGAGGCGAGGCAAAGGTCGGATAGGCCGCTTGCGTCTGAATCCGCATGGCGTCCGCTGGGCGCCCGTCGTGTTGGCCCTTCTGATCGGGGTGTTCAGCGCCATCGCCTCGGCCGAGCCGGTTCCGGACACCTGTCGGATTCACTATCCGAGCGATGCGCGCATCCTCTGGACGTGTCTGCGCATCCGACGCCAAGCGAACGTCAAGCGCCTGTTCGGTGCGAATTGGCGTGGTGTCCTTCGGTTCAATCGCATCGACCGCCGGCACATCTACCCCGGCGTGCAGTTGAAGGTGCCGAAGGACCTTGAGCAAGTCGCGGATTTCACCCCGCTGCCGCGGACCTACGCACCGGCCGCTCAGATTCCCAAGTTCATTCTCGTGGACCTCTCGGAGCAGTTCCTCGGCGCGTACGATTTCGGCAAGCTCGCCATGTCGTTCCCCATCACCTCCGGGGACAATGCCGTTGCCGAGCGCCGCACGCCCGATGGAACGTTCCACATCACCGCGTACGACCGTCGGCACGTGAGTTCCCTCTACGACCTCGCCGACAGCCATACGCCCTACCCCATGCATTACGCCCTGCGGTTTCTCGTCACGCGCAATGGGGTTGCAGTCTGGATCCATGGCCGGGACGTTCCGGGCTATGCCGCCTCTCATGGCTGCATCGGACTCTATGACGAGCAGATGCAGAAAGAGTATTACGGCACGCCCCGCGACCCGGTCCTGGAGGACGCCCGGACACTCTATGAGTGGGCCATCGCACCGCATTCTGACGATGGACGATTTCATACGCTCACCCATGGGCCTACGGTTGAAATCATCGGACAGGCGCCCGACTACCCACCCCACACCGCCAGGGCTTCGCCTGAGGCTGCGCGGTGCGCAAGCCATCCGGCACTGTCATGCTGAAGACCACGTGACACCGGGCTTGCGACGCCGCGGAACACCACTACAGGAGCGCCCTCGGATCGGAACCCGAGGATTGCGCGTCACGGTCCAGCGAAGGCGGGTCGCGAGCTCGCGCAGAAGAGCCGCGAGCGACCGCCTGCTAGGTTCGAAAGCCCTCTACGGGATAAGATGACGCATTGGGGCGTGCGCATTCACGCACAGGCCGGGATCTGGCCCCGGGACATCCGGGAGGTCGGCGCGAGGTGAGAGGTCCGTCCCCGGGACGACCTGCTCGTCTCGCCTGCAGGCCGAATTCGAAAGCCGTCATGCTGCCCGCCCCGCACGACAACGGTAGAGCGGAATTTCCTGATTTCAACCGCCACGAATGAGGCTTGCAGATCGGTCATGATGAACTCCCGACTCCAGGCACGGCGTGGCGCCCTCTGGAGCGCCGCCATGCTGCTCGCCGGCTCGCTCACGGCCCACGCGGCGCCGGTCGCACTGCCCTCGATGCAACGGCTGGCTCAGCACATCCATGCCCAGGCGCCCAATATCGGCATGCGGGCAATCACCACGTCGCTCGAGGCGTACTTTCACGTCCGGGAAGAGAAACTCACCGACAAGCCGCTCGTGACAATCGTCGATTATTCCGTACCGTCCGCACGGCGGCGACTGGCGGTCGCGGACGTCGAGACCGGCAAGGTGCTCTTCTACACCTACGTGGCGCATGGCAAGGGCAGTGGTCTTGACTCTGCAACACGCTTCTCCAATCGTCCCGGCACCGATGCGAGCAGTCTCGGGGTATTTCTCACGGCCAACACCTATTACGGCGAACACGGGTATTCGCTACGACTGAAAGGGTTGGACCCTAAATTCAACGGCGACGCGTACCGACGCGATATCGTCATTCACAGTGCATGGTACGTCAGCAAGGCGTTTGCGCGAGCCCACGGCCGCATGGGTCGCAGCTGGGGGTGCTTCGCGCTCAGTCGCACAGTGGAGAGCGCCATCGTGCGCCTGATCCAAGGTGCGACGGTGTTGGTGGGCTATTACCCCGATCCTCGGTGGCTGCACGGTTCGAGCTTCCTCAAGAGGAGCAGCTGACGGCCGGACGATCGGACCGAAGCACGCCGATGGAACGAAGGATCACCGGGTTTCATACCGATGAGGACGGGGACTGGGTCGCGGATCTGGAATGCCGGCACACTCAACATGTGCGGCACAATCCGCCCTGGATCAACCGTCCGTGGGTCATGACCCCGCACGGCCGCGCGCAAACGCTTGGCAAGACCCTGAACTGCAAAGCATGCGACGAAGCGGGCGCGGGCAGCTCGGCGTAGCAGACGAGATTGTCGCCGCACGGCGTGCTCAGAGCGTCGCCGGAAGGCCGATACCGACATCCCGCCGGCTCAGTCGGTGGGGACACTCTTGGGTACCGCGTCATGCGCCGCGGCATCGGATTCCGGCGCCTGCATCTGCACACGGGTAATGGGTAGCGCCAGTTCTGCGCCATGCTTGGCGATGATCTGGGCGGCATTGAGCAGGACGTCCTCCTGGACGTCCAAGGATTCACCCCACTGCACGGTTCCCGCGAAGCAATAGATCATGATGTCGAGGGTGTGGGTTCCGTAGTTGATGAAATTCACCATCTGACTTTGATGATGATCGATCCCGGGATGACGACTGAGGTAGGCGCGCAATTCCTGGAGGATGGCGGGCAACCGGTCAATGTCGGCGTAGCGCACCGGGATGGTCTGTTGAATGCGCCGAGCCTGCATGCGCGGAGGAGTCTCGACCACTTGGGTATTGAACAGATAGTTCGGGACGTAGTACGGGCTGGTATCAAATCCCCGCACGCGCGTCGATCGCCACCCGATGTGCTCGACGGTGCCGGAAATGTTCATCGCCGGCAGAGTGATCCATTCGCCGATTTTGAAGGGCTTGTCGAGGTACACCACCATGGCACCGAAGACGTTGGAGACAACGCCTTGGGCGGCGAATCCGATGGCGATCCCGGCGACGCCACCGACGGTGAGCAGGCTGCTGATCGGGAAATGCAGTGCGCGCAGCACCATGAGCGCAGTGAGCGCCAGCAACCCCAGGCGGGCTGCCTTGCCGATGAGGTCGTAAATCATCGGATCGAGTTCATGCGCACGCGGAGAGCGCAGGCGCGGATACACCTCGAGTAGATTCCAGACACCCCAGGCGACGACCACGATGACTGCGGCCTGAAGGGACGGTCCAAGTGCGCGCGCGAGCGCTTGCGCATGAATGCGTTGGTTGATCAGCACCGCGATGATGTATGCGCCGCCGAGCAGAATCAGCACCGCCAGCGGCGAGAGCGTCGAGCGATACAGCGCCTCGCGCATCGGTTCGGTGTGACGCGCGGCGTGCGCGATCAGCCGCCGGCCGAGCGCGCGCAGCAGCAATGCGAGCAGCACGCTGGCCGCAGCGATGATACCGGCATGCACCGCCAGAGTCTGATACGAGTCGAATCTTTTCGGGGGAAGCATCGGCGAACCTCGGTGTTTCACACCGCGGCGGTACCGCCCCCCCTGAGACGCGTTCGCCGCGAGCGCGGATTTCAGCAGACGGACAGAGTGAGTCTCGCGCACGCGTCGGGCCTGCGCAAGACGAGTGGGCGAACCGCCGCGAGGCGCAGATCGATTGACCGTCGTGATGTTGCGACGATCGACGGCATGGGAGACGCGCATGATGATTAGATCCGTGACGGTCTGCTATCGTTTCGGCTTCCACTGCATGCACGACCGATGCGCCTCGACACACGAGCATGCTGCTCGACGGCTTGTGGTGCGCTCAGCGCCGATTCGCCCACCGTGCCTATAATGCTCGTCGAGCATCGGCCTGCTTTACCGGCGCGCGCATCGGGGGACGTTGTCCGAAGCGCGTGGGGCGGCCACTGCTCGAACAGGCTGCCGCGATCGGCGGATGGCCACACGTGGCCCGATGATCTCCCGCTGCAAGAAGAGGCCCTCAGTTGAGCGACGCAGATGCTGACAGCCCCGTAGGCGCACCCTTCGACGAAGCGAGCCTATGCGCGCTGTTCGATTTGTTCCTCCAGCGACTGCAAGATCCTGACGGCGGGGAGGCGCTGTACGCTCTGCACGCACCCGAGGCGCCGGTGCGCTGCGGAGCCGGCATTGGCTCGGCGCACTCGTTGACGGCCGATGCGTTTGCTGCGGCCCACCGTGACATCAACCAAGGCGGCGTGGCGCAGTTGCCGCGATTTACGGCCGGCCCGCTGCGTCAGCACCGGATCGGCGCACAGCGGGCGGTTGCGTGGTTCGAGGTGCAAGAAAGCTGCGCGCAGCGCAGTTTGTACGTTGCGCTCGGGGTGCGCGCTGCAGCCGAGGAGTTGCGCATCGTGTGGTGCACGCCGTCGGAGCAGATTCTGCCGTGGTCGTTCGAAGACGGCTTGGCGCAGTCGCTCGCCGATTATCCGTGGTTGCGCCGCGGCGAACCGGTGGCGGCGCGGGCGCTGCTCGACGCGGGTTACTTCCGGCGATACTGGCGACCGCCATTGTCGATCTCGACGCTGCCGGATGCCCGCTTCAGCTGCCACATGAGTTCGGCATGCTGCCGTCATGACTATGAAATCACGTTGCCGCCGGAGGCTCAGCTGGTCATCGACGCGCTGCCCTGGCAGCGGCTCGCCCCGCAGCTCGCCGGAACGCGCCTACCGGTGCGCGCCGACGGCACGCTGCAGCTGAAATCGCCGGAGGAAACCTGTCGGTTTCTCGGCGCCGACAACCATTGCCGGATTCACCAGGCTCTGGGGCGCCAGCCGTTTGGCGCCTGCTGCGTCTTCCCGTTCTCATTCGCGCGTACGCCGGAGGGGATCGCGGTCGGACTGAGCCCGATCTGCGGCAGTGCCCGCCTCGGACTGGGCCTCGCCCCGCAGGAGCGATTGGAGGATCTGCGCGAGCGGCTGATCCATGCCGAACCGCGCTCCAGCGAGACCTTTCGGCTCACACCGCAGCGTGCCATCGCCTGGCAGCCGTTCCGGGACATCGAGAAGGGGCTATGCGACTGCCTGGCCGCCGAGCACCTGCCGCTGCGCCGCCGGCTGTACGTCGGTGCCCGGCTGCTCGGGGCGCTAGCCGAAGGCAGTCCGATCGACATCGCAGCGTGGCAGGTCGAGCCGGTACCGCCGCTGCGGGACGATCTGCGCCTCGCCATCCACGGCATGCTCGCTCGTCTGCTCGGTTGGAACCGTTCGGTGCTGCGTGAACTGCCGAGCGCCATCCCGGCCGATCTGGCGGGGCAGGAAGCGAGTGAGCCGGCGATGCTCGCCGGCATCCTGCGCAATACGCTCTTTTGCAAGGTGTATTCGTATCCGCTCGATCTGACGAGCGCGCACAATTACTTGATCGTGCTGTATCTGATGGCTCTGCTGATGCAGCGCGCGAGCGGCGGGCCGTTGCCGCAGCGGATGTGGCGTGAACTCGGCTCGCTCGGCGTGCACGGACTGCTGAAGACCATGCTCAACGAGGGCATGCCGGAGAACTTCCGCACCCTGCTCGGTCGCAGCGAATTCGGAGTGTGGCTGCTCGCGGCCTGAGCGCGCGACGTCAGTGCCGACCGGAGTGCCCGAAGCCGCCCGCGCCGCGCGCACTTTCATCGAATGATTCGACGACCTCGAGCGCCACCTGCACCACCGGCACGATGACCAGCTGCGCGATGCGCTCACCGGGCTGGATGATGAAGGTTTCGGCGGCGCGATTCCAACACGAGACCATCAGCTGACCCTGATAATCCGAATCGATCAGCCCCACGAGATTGCCCAGCACCACGCCGTGTTTGTGGCCGAGACCGGAGCGCGGCAGGATCACCGCCGCGAGGGCAGGGTCATCCAGGTGGATAGCCATGCCGGTAGGAAGCAACTCTGCACGGCCCGGCGCGAGCGCAAGCGGCGCATCGAGACAGGCGCGCAGGTCCATGCCTGCGGAGCCTGCGGTGGCGTAGGCCGGCAGCGGGAACTCCCGTCCCAGCCGTGCATCGAGGATGCGGATCTTCAGCGCCCGCGCCGCTGCGCCCCTCACGCCGGCACCGTGCCTGGCGCTTCGCGCGCCTCGACGTAGGAAGTCGCGATCAGCTGCACCAGCGCGCGCGCCAGCGCAATCTTCGGTCCGGCGCCGAGGTCACGACGCGCCTCGCGCCACAGCACGATCAGGTGATTGTCCTCGCAGTCGAACCCTTTGGTGTGACTGACTTCATTGGCCGCAATCATGTCGAGATTCTTGCGCACCAGCTTGGCGCGCGCATTGTGTTCCACGGATTCGGTTTCGGCGGCGAATCCGACGACGAACGGCCGGTTCGGCCGGGCTGCGACGCTCGCCAGCACATCGATGGTGCGCTCCATCTCGAGCTGCAACCGCTCGCTCGTCTTTTTGATCTTTTGCCCCGACGGGTGCGCTGGCCGATAGTCAGCGACCGCCGCAGTGGAGATGAAAATGTCGGCGCCGGCGACCTCGGCTTCGACCGCCGCGTACATCGCCTCGGCGCTCTCCACGTCCACGCGCCGCACGCCGGGGGGCGTTGGGAGCGCCACCGGCCCACTGACCAACACGACCTCTGCGCCCGCCTCACGCGCCGCCTGCGCCACGGCAAAGCCCATCTTGCCGGAGCTGCGATTGCTGATGAAGCGCACCGGATCGATGCGCTCGCGAGTCGGACCGGCCGTGATCAGGACACGGCGACCGCGCAGCGGCCCGGCTGCCGGCAGCAGCGCCTCAATCTGCTCGGCGAGTTCGGTCGGCTCGAGCATGCGCCCCTCGCCGACTTCCCCGCAGGCCTGCGCGCCCTCGGCCGGGCCCAAAACCTGCACGCCGCGCGCGCGCAGCCGCTCGATATTGGCGGCGGTCGCGGCGTTGGCCCACATCAGCCGATTCATTGCGGGCGCCACGGCGATGGGCGCGGCGCTCGCCAAGCACAGCGTGGCCAGCAGGTCATCGGCACGCCCCTGGGCGAGCCGCGCGAGGAAGTCCGCGGTGGCCGGCGCCACCAGCACCACCTCGGCCCAGCGCGCAAGCTCGATGTGGCCCATCGCGGCTTCCGCAGCGCTGTCCCACAGATCGGTGCGCACGGGCCGGCCCGAGAGCGCCTGGAAGGTGAGCGCGCCAACGAACTCGCGAGCCGCGGCGGTCATGACCACCTGCACGTCGGCGCCGCGCTCGCGCAGCCGCCGCACGAGTTCCGCGCTCTTGTAGGCGGCGATGCCCCCGGTGACACCGAGCAGAATGCGTTTGCCTTGCATGCCCCCGATTATCCAGCCCGTCTCCCCGCAGACGCAAACCGCGGATGCGCATTTGTGTACGAACGGAGAGGTTGTCCACCTGCCCAAGCCGCTCGCCGGGCGCGAGGATCGAGGGCCGCGCACCGGAGTTGCCCCATGTCGCTGAACGCATCGGTCCCGAGACTCCCCATCCGTGATTGGCCGCGCACCGAGCGGCCACGCGAGAAGCTGCTCGACCGCGGTCCGCGGGCTCTCTCGGACGCGGAGCTGCTGGCGCTGTTGATCGGGTCGGGCACTCGCGGCTGCTCGGCAGTCGAGCTCGCCCGCGGCCTGCTCGGAGATTTCGGCTCGCTGCGGGCGCTGCTGCTCGCGGAGCGATCCCGCTGGACGCGCAAGGGTCTCGGCCCGGCTCGCTATGCCACGATCCAGGCCGCCGTGGAGCTCGCCCGCCGCCACCTGCAAGAGGAACTGCGCTCAGGCCTGCCGCTGACCACCCCGCAGGCCGCGTTCCGCTTCCTGCAGGCGCAACTGCGCGACCGCCCCTATGAGGTGTTCTGCTGCCTGTACCTCGACAACCGCCATCGGCTGATCGCATTCGAGGAGCTGTTTCGCGGCACGGTCGATTGCGCGCAGGTCCATCCGCGCGAGGTGCTGCGCCAAGCGCTGCTGCATAATGCAACCGCACTGATCCTGGCGCACAATCACCCCTCGGGCGGCCTGGAGCCGAGCCCGGCGGACGAAGCGATCACGCGCCGGCTGAAAGCCGGCCTGTCCCTCATGGACATGCGAGTGGTGGATCACGTCATCGTCGGCGGCAGCCACTGCTACTCGTTCGCCGAGCACGGCCTCCTGTGAGGGAGGCTTGCCGGAGCGCCGGACTGCTGGTATAAAGGCCGGCTCCTGCGGGCAGGTGACCCCTTCCCGTGCCAAGTATTTGATTTTTAAGGTCGTTGCATATGTCGCGCGTCTGCGAGATCACCGGCAAAGGGCCGGCCGTCGGAAATCGCGTCTCCCACGCGAACAACAAGAAGCGTCGTCGCTTCCTGCCGAACCTGCATACCCAGCGGTTCTGGCTCGAGACTGAGAAGCGCTGGGTGTCGCTGCGCATTTCTGCGCACGGCCTGCGCACTATCGAGAAGAAGGGCATCGATCAGGTCGTGGCCGACCTGCGAGCCCAGGGCATGAAGATCTGACGGGAGGAGCTCACCCATGCGTGACAAGGTCAAACTGCTCTCGAGCGCCGGTACCGGCCACTTCTACGTGACGACCAAGAACAAGCGCCTGCATCCGGACAAGATGGAAGTGCGCAAGTTCGACCCGGTGGTGCGCAAGCACGTCGCCTACAAAGAAGCCAAGATCAAGTAATCTGGCGGCCGCGGGCCTCAAGCCCGCGGTTCTATTCCGCGCAGGTGGCGGTGGGCGGAGATCCAGGCCCCGAGCCAGCCTAAGACGACGCCGCCGCCAAACAGCGCCGCCAGTTCCCGCCCTTGTAGTCCGCTCAGCGTGAAGGCGCTGCCGTAGAGCTGCGCCAGATGCGCCACGGGGGCGCGCAAATCGAGCACCGCCCCTTCGAGCACCAGCCAGGCGAGCAGCGCCCCGCCAAGGCCGTAGATCATTCCCGTGTAGAGAAAGGGTCGGCGCACGAACGCGTTCGAGCCGCCGACGAGCTTGGTCACTTCGATCTCCGCGCGCCGATTGAGGATCTCCAGACGGATGGTGTTGCCGATCACGGCGAGCACGCCGGCGCCGAAGAGAATCGCGGCGATCGAGACCAGCCGATGCAGCACCGCCAGCATCGCATCGAAGCGCATGACCCACTGCGCATCGAGCTGCACCATGCTCACTTCCGGCCAGCGCGCGAACGTCCGCTGCAGTTGCTCGAGCGCAACCGCCCCGCTCGAGCGCGACTGCGGCACCACGCGCAGAACGTTCGGCAGCGGGTTGCTCGGCAGCGCATCGAGCGCGGCCCCGAATCCGGAATATCTGCGAAACTGGCGCAGCCCGGCGGCGGCCGAGATGACCTGCACGCGCGCAACCCCGTGCACCGCACGGGCCTCGACGGCCAGCTGGCGCGCCCGCTCGATCGGCACGCTGGTGCGCAGGTACACCGACATGTCGACCGCCCGCCCGAGTCGGCCCGTAGCCGATTCGGCATTGCGCACCAGCATGCCGAGAGCCGCCGGCAGCGCCAGCGCGAGCCCGATGACCAGCAGCGTCAGCACCGTGGCGAGCGGCGCGCGGGCCAATCGGCCGAGCGCCCCGAGCAGCGCCTGGGTGTGCCGGGTGAGGAGTGTCACCGGTGTCATGGGCGCCCTCAGCGACTGGCGACGAGCGAAGGCAGCGAATCGACGCCGCCGGCGGTCAGTTGCCCATTTGCGAGTGTGATCTCGCGGCCCATGAACTCGCGCACCACATGCAGATCGTGCGTGGCCACCAACACCGTCACGCCGACCTCGCTGAAGCGTTTGAACAGTCGCATCACTTCGAGCGCCAGGTCCGGATCGAGATTGCCGGTCGGCTCATCGGCCACGATGATGGGCGGCTTGCCGACGATCGCCCGGGCGATACCGACGCGCTGCTGCTCCCCGACGGACAGCTCGACGGGTAGCATGCGCTCCTTGCCGAGCAACGCCACCTGGTCGAGGGCCGCACGGACCCGCTTGTCGATTTCCTTCAGCGGCGCCCCGGCGACCACCAGCGGCAGCGCCACGTTGTCGAAGACCGGTCGGTCCGCGAGCAGCTTGTGATCCTGGAACACCATGCCGATCTGGCGACGGAATGCCGGGATGTGCCGTGCCTGCAGTGCCCCGATGCTGTGGCCGTTGACGCTCACCGTGCCGCGCGACGGGCGCTCCAGCAGCGCGATCAGCTTCAACAAAGTGCTCTTGCCGGCGCCGGAGCGGCCGGTGATGAACACCAGTTCGCCGCGCCCGACGAAGAAGCCGACATTGCTCAGCGCCTCGCGACCATTCGGGTAGCGCTTGCTGACGCGCTCGAACTGGATCATGCCGGCGCCTCAGCCCCTTCGAGGCGCGCGCCCTCGACCAGCGCGGCGGCGAACGCCTGTGCATCGAACTCGCCGAAGTCTCCCGCTTGCTCGCCGATGCCGATGAAGCGGATCGGCAACCCGAGGCGGCGCGCAATGGCAATGACGATGCCGCCCTTGGCCGTGCCGTCGAGCTTGGTGATCACCAGCCCGCTCACCCCGACCGCCTCATGGAACTGCACCGCCTGTGCGAGTGCGTTCTGACCCTGATTGGCATCGAGCACCAGCAGCACCTCATGCGGCGCCTGCGGATCGCCGCGATGCAGGACCCGTTTGACCTTCTTCAGCTCCTCCATCAGGTGCGATTGGCTGTGCAATCGCCCCGCCGTATCTGCGATCAGCACGTCGGTGCGGCGAGCCCGCGCAGACTGCAGCGCATCGAACACCACGGCAGCCGGATCAGCGCCGGCGTGCTGCGCCACGCTGCTTGCGCCGGTGCGCTCGGCCCAGACGCCGAGCTGCTCTATGGCGGCGGCGCGGAAGGTGTCCCCGGCGGCGAGCATGACGCTGCGCCCCTCCTCGCTGAAGCGGTGCGCCAACTTACCGATCGTCGTGGTCTTGCCGGAACCGTTGACGCCGACCACGAGGATGGTGAAGGGCTTGTGTGCCGGGTCGATGCGCAGCGGCTGCGCGCACGGCGCGAGGATCTCCTCCACTGCCGTGCGCAGCGCGGCGATCAGAGCATCGACGTCGGTGAGCTCTTTGCGCGCCAGACGCCTGTGCAGTCCGGCGAGAATGAATTCGGTGGCTTCCACGCCCACATCGGCGGTCAACAGGCGCGTCTCGAGTTCCTCGAGCAGCTCATCGTCGATGCGCCGGCCACGGAACAAATTGGCCAGGTCGAAACTGAGCTTGCCGCGCCCGAGCCGCTGCGCCAGGCGCTTCAGGAAGCCCTGACGCTGCGTCCCGCCGGCCGGGTCTTCTTTGGGTTCTCGTCCGAACATGACTGTAGGCTAGTGTATCGTAGCGGCCCGGCCTGCAGGCTCGAAAGACGGTCCTTGAGCAATCCGACCCAGACGCACCGGCGCGGCGGCGACGCGCGGGTGCTGCGTATCATCGGCGGCGCTTGGCGGGGACGGCGGCTGCGCTTTGCGGATGTGCCCGCCATTCGCCCCACGCCCGACCGTGTCCGCGAGACGCTGTTCAACTGGCTTGCGCCCGTGGTGGCCGGCGCGCGCTGCCTGGATCTGTTCGCCGGCAGCGGTGCGCTCGGCCTCGAAGCGCTCTCGCGCGGCGCCTCGCACGTGACGTTCGTCGAACGCGACCGCGGCGCTGCTCGCGCGATTGAGGCGTGCCTGGCAGAGTGGGATCACGACCGGCGCTGCGACTGGCGCATGGTCAGCGCCGATGCGGCTGACTTTCTCGGCGCGCCGGGGCATCCCTTCGATCTGGTCTTTCTCGATCCGCCGTTCGCCTCCGGAATGCTGCCGGCGGTCGCCACAGAGCTCGAGCGCGGCGGCTGGCTCACCGCTACGGCCCGCATCTACCTCGAGTGTCCGGCCACCGAGCAGCCGACGGTGCCGGCGAACTGGACGCACGCGCGCGAGAAGCGCTCCGGGCAGGTCGGGTATCATCTGTATTCGCGACACAGGGGGATCGCCGCCGAATGAACCGTCAGGCCGTCTATCCGGGCACTTTCGACCCGATCACCAATGGCCACCAGGACCTGGTGCGCCGCGCCGCCAGCATCTTCGAGCGGGTGACCGTCGCCATCGCCGCCAACCCCAACAAAGCACCGATGTTCCCGCTCGAGGCGCGGGTCGACATGGCGCGGCGCGTCCTGAGCGATCTGCCCAACGTGGCCGTGCTCGGTTACTCGGGACTGACCGTCGATTTTGCCCGCAAACAAGGCGCGCGCGTCATCGTGCGCGGCCTGCGCGCGGTGTCGGACTTCGAATTCGAGTTCCAGCTCGCCAACATGAGTCGCCACCTGGAGCGGGACATCGAGACCGTCTTCCTCACCCCGCAGGAGCAATTCACGTTCATCTCCTCGACGCTGGTGCGAGAAATCGCCGTATTGGGCGGGGATGTGAGTGAGTTCGTGCACCCGATCGTCGAGGTGGAGCTGAAGAAGCGCCGCAGCCCCTGAACGCTCAGCGCTGGCAGGCCGGGCAGTAGTAGCTCGAGCGGCCTTGCTGAACGCGGTGACGGATCGGCGTCGCGCACACGCGGCACGGTTGTCCCGTGCGTTCGTAGACGAAGAGCTTCTGGCGAAAATACCCCGGCGACCCGTCCACGCCAACGTAATCGCGCAACGTAGTGCCACCCACACGGATTGCCTGCGCCAGGACCGTCCGCACTGCTTTGACCAAGCGCTGCGATTCGGCGCGCGTCAGGCGCCGGGATTCGCGACTCGGCCGCACCTGCGCGCGAAACAGCGCCTCGTTGGCGTAGATGTTGCCCACGCCCACCACCAGTCGACTGTTCATCAGCAGCTGCTTGACCGCGAGCCGCCGGCCGCGGGTCAGCCGCCAGAGGTACTCGCCGGTGAACGCCGCGTCGAACGGCTCCGGCGCCAGATCGCGCAGCAGTCGGTGCTCAAGCGGATCACCCTCGACGTAGTGCAGACTGCCGAAGCGGCGCGGGTCGTTGAATCGCACGATCCGCCCCGAATCCAGGCGCAGGTCGTACTGGTCGTGCGCTCGGCGCGGCTCGCCTGCATTGAGCAGGCGCAGAGAGCCGGACATTCCCAGATGCACGATCAGGCTGCCGCGCTCGAGCGCGATGAGCAGGTACTTCGCGCGCCGCTCGACCGCCTCGATACGCAAACCCGCCAGTGTCCCCGGAAGCGTACGCGGAATCGGCCAGCGCAACCGCGGCTGATACAGCTCGAACGCGACGATGGTCTTGCCGAGGACGTGCGGCTCGATGCCGCGGCGCGTGGTTTCGACTTCGGGAAGTTCCGGCATGGGCACTCTCGGTCGGGCGCGCCGGGCAGAAGACGCGCCGCGCTACTTGGCGCCGCGCCGCGGCAGCATGCGCCGCAGCACCGAGTCGCGCATGACGTAATGGTGCATCAGCGCCGCGGCGGCATGCAGGCCGGCCACGATCACCAGGATGTCCGCCAGGTCGCTGTGGGTTTCGCTCACGGTGTGGATGACCCCAGGGGTGGCAAAGGCGGGCCGGTGGAAGGTGAACCAGTCGAACACGTGCAGGCCATGCACCCAGGCCCGCGCGACACCGAAGCCCACCGTGAGCACGAGCAGCAGGTACAGGCCGTAATGGGCCCCTTTGGCCACCAGGTTCAGCACGCCCTCATCCGCTGCCGGCAAGCGGCGGCCGGCCGAAGAGCGCCAGCCGATCCGCACCAGAATGACCGCACCGACCAGCAACCCGAGCGTCATGTGCACCGAGAGCGCGGTCAGGCGCGGCGCGCCCTTGGGGAAGAAGCTCAGCGTTTGACCGAGTGCCCACAGCGCGATCACGAGCAGTGCCGTGAGCCAGTGCAGCAGGATGCTGAAACCGTCGTACTTCAATTCGGATTGTACCGTCGTCGCCGTCGTCGCCAAGTCGGTCCCCTTCGTGCAGCAGTAGCCTGAGATTGGTTCGCAAAGTGCAGGGCCGGCAGCTTAGCGGCCGGGGCTCAAAAGTGCCTGAAAATTGCCACGGTTGGGCTCAGCTCGCCACCGCAAATTCCTCTTGAGCTTAACCATAACTATAAAAAAACTCATCGGATCGAACTTCAGGAGCGATTAGCACTCAAAAGATGCGAGTGCTAAAATCGGCCCATAGCGATCTCGGAGCCCCCATGAGTACAGCGACTGCATTGGTTGCCCGGCCTTACGAATGCGCGCTCGCCGGCCCCGTTGGCAGCGTGGATGCCTACGTGGATCGGGTCAGCCGCATCCCCATTCTCGACCGCGAGACGGAACATGCGCTCGCCGTACAGTTCCGCAGCGACGGCGACCTCGATGCCGCCCGCAAACTGGTGCTCGCTCACCTGCGCTTCGTGGTGCACATCGCGCGCGGCTACCGTGGGTACGGTCTGCCGTTCGGAGACCTCATCCAGGAAGGCAATGTCGGGCTGATGAAGGCCGTCAAGCGCTTCGATCCGGCACTGAACGTGCGCCTGGTGTCGTTTGCCGTGCACTGGATCCGCGCTGAAATCCACGAATACGTGCTGCGCAATTGGCGACTGGTGAAGGTCGCCACCACCAAGGCGCAGCGCAAGCTCTTCTTCAACCTCCGGCGGATGAAGAAGAACCTGACTTGGTTGTCCGCAGAGGAAACCGCGGCCGTTGCCCGCGACCTGGGCGTCACCCCCGGGGAAGTGACGGAAATGGAAAAGCGCCTGGCGGCGCACGACATGGCCTTCGATCCGGCCCCGGATGCGGATGAGGAGGAGTCGTACAGCCCGGCGGCCTATCTTCCGGCCCCCGACGCCGACCCTGCCGAGCAGGTCGAGGACGCGGAGTGGGAGAGCGACGCCTCGCAGCGCCTGCACGGCGCGCTCGAGCGACTCGATGAGCGCAGTCGCGACATTCTCGAGCGCCGCTGGATGCGCGAGGACAAGGCGACGCTGCACGAACTCGCCGGCCAGTACGGCGTGTCCGCCGAGCGCATCCGCCAGATCGAGTCCAATGCCCTCGGCAAGCTGCGCGGCATCATGACGCCCGAGCCCGTCCCGGTCTGAAGCGCTGGCGCCGGAGCGCCTGAGCCTTACGGCTGATACGCCGCCTGGACCGCCACCGCCACCCGCTCGTGTACGCTCTTGTCGAGCGGATCGGGCACGAGCGCGTCCTCCTGGGTCAGCGGGGCGATCTCGGCCAGCGTCTGGGCTGCCGCCATGAGCATCGCATCGGTGAAATGCGTCGCGTGGGCGGCAAGGGCGCCCTTGAACAGCCCCGGAAAGGCCAGGACGTTGTTGATGCCCTTGCCATCCGCAGCGAACGCGGCGCCGTGTTCACGCGCCACGTGCGGCTCGATCTCCGGATCGGGGTTCGAGAGCGCGAGGATGACCTGGCCGGGACGGATCCACTGCGGACGGATCAAGTCTTTCACGCCCGTGGTCGCCACCACGATGTCCGCGCGCTGCATGATCTCCTCCAGACTTGCCCCCTCGGCTCCGAGCGTGCGGATACGCGCAATCGCCTCGGGATTGCGGTCTGCACCCAGCACCCGGGTGACGCCGTAGGCACGCAGCAGCCGCACGATTCCGGTGCCGGCGGCGCCGAGGCCGATCTGCCCGACCGTGCTCTGCGGCAGGCTGCGCCCGGCACGCCGAGCGGCGTTGATGAGCGCCGCCAACGCCACCACTGCCGTGCCGTGCTGATCGTCGTGCATCACCGGCTTGCCGAGCCGCTCGCGCAGCTGCGACTCGATCTGGAAGCACTCCGGCGCGGCGAAGTCCTCCAGCTGGATCGCGCCGAACGACAGATGAATCCCGCTGATCAGCTCGACGATCTTCTCCGGCCGGGTCTCCTCGAGCAGAATCGGCACGGCCGAGAGTCCCACCAGGTCGGCAAACAGCGCCGCCTTGCCCTCCATGACCGGCAGTCCGGCCAGCGGACCGATGTTGCCCAGTCCGAGAATGGCCGTGCCATTGGTGATCACGGCCACCGTGCTGTCAATGCTGGTGAACTCGTGGGCAAGCGCCGGGTTCTGCTGGATCGCCAGACACACGCGCGCCACCCCGGGGGTATACACGTCGCGCAGCGTCTGCTGGGTGTTGATCGGCAGGCTGGCCACGGTGCGGATCTTGCCGCCGCGGTGACGGTTGAAAACGCGATCGGATTTGCCGATAAAGCGGGCATTGGGCAGCTGGTCGATGCGCTCGTAGAGGTCGCTATTGGCCTGCTCGTCCATCTCCAGAGTGATTTCCCAAAGCGTGTGGCCCGGCACACGCCGCACCGCCGAGAGGTGCTGAATGGTCAGCCCAGCATCGGCGATGACCTGCAGCACCTTGGCGAGGCTGCCCGGCTGATGAACGGTTTCGACGATCAGAATCTCAGGTATCTTCATATGTGTTGCGATGCGCTGCCGTCACGCGGTGGCCGAACTATAAGCGCCCCATCTGAAATATGGCTTAAAGAATCTGATGCGACCTTGGCTGAAGCTGCTGCTGCTCGTACTGGTCACGCTGGTGCTGCCGTGGGACGGGGTGCGTTACGCGCGGCAGATGGAGGCGGCGCTGCGCCAGAGCGAACGACAGGCCTTGCACTCGCTGGCCGCCTCGCTGGCCGCGGCGCTGCAGGGACGCGTGCATCTCATTTACCGCTTCCCCGATCAGGGCACTGCGCCCGGTCCTGACGATCTGATCCCGGTGGTGTTGCCCGCTCCGGTCTATGCCGACGGTTACGCTGGCGGTTGGCCGACCCACAGCCGGCTCTGGCGCCGCTACGGACGCGGCCCGCATCGCTTCGCCATTCTCACCGGCGTCAACGGCCGGATGCTCTATGTGTTGCTGCGCGTGACGGATCCGAACGTGGTCTTCGACACTCCGCTCGCCAACCCGCTGCGGCGCAAAACCCGAGGGGATCGGATCTGGATCGGCTTCGCGGGGCCGCAGCGACACCCGCACGCGGAATTTCTCGCCCTCACCGGCCCAGGCCCGGTGATCGCGCAGCGCATCGTGCGTGGAGAGTACGGCCGGCGACGCGCGGTGGTCGATCCGCGCATCGTCGGGGCGCTCCAGCCGCACCCCGATGGCTATGACCTGGACCTGTCCATCCCGCTGTCGATGCTCGGCGGTCCGTTCGGGGTGCAGGTCGATGAGCGCAGTCGCCGTGGCGCCCGAGCACTGCGCTACGGGATGCTCGCGCCGTCCGACCTGCGGCCGCGCGGCGGTCTCATCCTCGCCTCGGCGCAGTTGTCGGCGTACCTGCGCCGCCTGGTGCGGCCAGGACTGCGAGTCACCGTGTGCACGCCGTCCGGCGCTCGGCTCGCCACGGCGGAGGAACCGATCGTGCCGAGCATCCCAGCGCCGCAGCCCGGACTGCTGACCCGACTGTTCCGTCGCCTGAGCGGACCGGAGAGCCGCACCCGCATCACGGCGGTGGCACCGATCCGCGGCAGCGGCGGTCGTGGCGTGATCGGCCGTCTCAAGATCACTCAGACGTCCGACCGCTGGGCGCAGCTGCGCGACCACACGCTCGAGCAAATGTTGGATCTCACGCTGGCGACGAGCGCACTCGCCGGCCTGATCGCCATGGGACTGGCGATCCAGATGGCGCTGCGCGCCTGGCGGCGCCGGCGCTGAAAAACACTCGCTCCGGCTCTTGCGTCCGACGGGCTTCTCGCGCACCATTCGCGCCGCGTCGCCGGGTGCGCCAGCACCGGCTGCGGCCCGCGACGGCTCAGGACCCTCTGGAGGCGTGGCCAGCGAAATGAAGCAGCGTACAGCGTCGCGAGAACGCGATTCCCGACCCGCTCTGTGCAGCGTCAATTCGTATCTGGAGAAGAACTTCCCCGATTTCTTCGCCGAAGCGCGCTTCCAGGTGGGCGACGATGACTACTTTCTCTATGCCCGTTTCGGCCAGTATCTGGCGCGCACCATCGAGCAGAACCGCGCGCCGCGCCAGAAGATCAACCGCGGCTTCACGGTGCTGAACAAGATGGCGCGAGCCTCGGCCCGCCATCCCGGCATTCGCCAGATCCTCGTATCCGGCCCGCTGGAATACATCGTCGATGCACCCAAGGCGCGGGCCCTGGCCCGCAAGCGTCTCTCGCCCGTCGCACAGGGCTATCTCGAGAGCCTCTGCGAGTAGAGGGCGTGAGCGCCTCGAGCGACAAAGCCCCGGTGGACGAAGCTCACGAGGTCACTCGGTTCTGGTTCGGTCCGCAGCCGCACGGCCTGCAGACGATTCGCGAGCGCGAGAAGCTCTGGTTCGGCGTCTCGACCGGCGAGCAACAGCAGGGCGCGATCGACGAGTTGATCCGTGAGCGCTTCTGCGCCCTGATGCAGCGCGCCGCAGCGGGCCAACTCGCCCGCTGGGCAGACGGCCCCCATCGGCGCCTGGCGCTGATCCTGCTGCTCGATCAGTTTCCACGCAATGCCTACCGAGGAACGGCCCGCGCGTTCGCCACCGATGAGGCGGCGCTCGCGCTCGCGCTCTCGGGCATCCAGGCGGGCGCCGATGCGATCCTCTCGCCGCTCGAGCGCGTCTTTCTATACATGCCGCTACACCACGCCGAGCGGCTCGACGTCCAGGAGGAATCCGTCGCGGCGTACCTGCGCCTGTACGATGAGGCGCCGATCGAACTGCGGCCGTTTCTCGCCGGCATACAGGGCTTCGCCAGCCGCCACCTCTCGATCATCCGCCGCTTCGGCCGCTTCCCGCACCGCAACCAAGCGCTGGGGCGCGCCAGCACCCCGGAGGAACTCGTCTTCCTGCGCCACCCGGAACGCCTCAGCCCCTAAGGCCGGCGCTCGACACCGCGCATCCGCGCCTCATCTTGGTGCACTGCGGCGGCCCATCGACCCAAAATGATGCGGGCCTACCGCGAACGCAGCGCATCAGCGCGCCTGACCGCGCCAGAGCACGATGCGCCGTTGGCACGCCGGTTGCATCGTCTGGTGCAACCGATGCTCTGATTTCCGCAATGATGCGCCTGTCCCGCCCTCCCCCGACCCGCAGCTTGCGGGTGTTCTGTGTCGCTGCGCGGCACCGAAGCTTCAAATTCGCCGCCGAAGAGTTGTATCTGACGCCCTCGGCGGTGAGCCATCAGATGAAGGAGCTGGAGGAAATCCTCGGCGCACGGTTGTTCGAGCGGCGCCCACGTTCACTCGAGCTGACGCGCGCCGGCGAGGCGCTGCTCGCGGAAGTCGAACCGCTGCTCGAGGCGCTCGATCGCAGCCTCACGCAGGTCGCCCGCGGCGCGGCGCGGCGCAGCGTACGGATGGTGCTACCGCCGTTGTTTGCCACCGAATTGTTCATTCCGCGCCTCGGCGCATTTCGCGCACTGCACCCGGACATCAATATTCAGATCGACTCGCACGATCCGCGCCCGCAACTGCATCCGGCGAGCGCCGACGTGTCAGTCCTGCTCACCGACTCCCCGCCGCAGGGCCTGCGGTGCACGTGGTTGTTCAACCTGTCGCTCACCGCGGCATGCGCGCCGCAACTGCTGCCCGACGTGGCACGACTCGGCGGGGAATTGTTTCGAGAGCTGACTCTGATCCTGCACAAAGCCTCCGCCGACCTGTGGAGTGCCTGGGCGCAGGAAGTCGGCATCGCGCCACCGGAGCCTGTGAGTGTGCTCGAGCTCGATGACATGCACGCAGTCGTACACGCCGCCGAGCGCGGTCTCGGCGTGGCCCTGGTGCCGACGGCGCACTGCGCGGAGCGCTTTCGCTGCGGGACACTCGTGCCGATCTTCGCAGTCGATTTACCCACGACCGATGCGCTGTATCTGGTCAGCCGCACGAAGGATGCCGAGAAATCCGACGTGCGCCTGCTCGCGGCGTGGATCCTCGAGCAGTTCGGTGCGCCGTCCCGAGCGGCCTGATGTTGCTTGAGATGTACTCATGCATACCGAAATTCTTTTCGTTTGTCGCCACGGCACGCCCCTCCTATCCTTCACCTGCGCTCACCGAGCGCATGTATCGGACACCACCCGACAGGAGAGTGAACATGACGCCACACAGCCGCACACTTCGCGTGTTGCCTCTGGCGCTGTACGCCGCGATGTCACTCGCGAGCTCAACGGCCGCCTGGGCTGATACGCAACCCCAACCGTTCGTGCTCACCGCTTACGGAAGCGCGCCCGGTGGAGAGGATCTACTGCACGGACGCTATCCGGCAGCAGTGCAGCAACTGCGCATCGACGGCAGAACTGCACTCGAGCCGGCTGCGGTCAGTGCCAACAGCTGCGTCGCCTTTGCCATGACGCAACGCTGGCGTGCCGCGCAAGGCGCCTGCGACGCAGCAGTACGTGACGCTCGTAATGCGCGCTTGAACGCCGCGCCGTGGACGGAGTCAGCGACGGTCAGCTCGGATCGGGCACTGGCCGCTGCGTACTCGGACCGCGCGGTGATGCGCTGGATGGACGGCGATGCGAACGGTGCGCACGCTGATCTCGAGCGGGCACGCACGTTCGCGCCACAAGCGCGGTTCGTGGTGAAGAATGTTCGGGCGCTGCGCGCCCATCGGAATGTAGTGCACGCGCACGGCAGTTGACGGATCCGGGAGACGGGGCGGACTCTCCCCCCCTCACGAGGACGCCTCGTCTCCCGGAATCCACTCGCTCCCCCGCGATACCGAACGGGTCCGGGAGACGGAACGCACG
>JBMFWZ010000051.1:0-21845 GCA_049964755.1 Steroidobacteraceae bacterium
GTCGAGCCGGAACTGAATATCTACGACGAGGACTGGCCGATCTGGACCTACCAGGTGCACCAGCCGCCGGCGAAGTTCATCCTCGATGAGGACGGCCGGCGCGGCCAGGCAATCAACTCGATGGTCTCGGCCGGCTGCGTGATCTCAGGTGCGTACGTGCGCGAATCGCTGCTCTTTTCCAACGTGCGAATCGAGGAGCGCAGCACCATCGAGCGGGCCGTGATCCTGCCGAACACCCGCATCGGCGCCGGCTGCGTGATCCGCGGCGCCATCATCGATGAGGGCAGCGAGATCCCCGATGGCATGAGCATCGGCGTCGACCGCGCGCTCGATGCCGAGCGCTTCCTGGTCACCGACAAAGGGGTCGTGCTGGTGACCGCAGAGATGCTGCGGCACGTCCCCGGCTGAGCCGCTCATGTCCACCCAACGCCTTCCGGTCGTTCTGTTGTGGCACATGCACCAGCCCCAGTACCGCGACGCGCTCACCGGGCGTTATGTCCTGCCTTGGACGTACCTGCACGCTATCAAGGACTACACCGACATGGCCGCGCACCTGGAGGCGATCCCAGAGGCGCGCGCCGTGGTGAACTTCACACCGGTGCTGCTCGAACAGATCGAGGCACTCGCCGGCGCCGTCGCCGAGCATCTGCGCACCGGGAGCGCACTGCCCGACCCGGTGCTCGCGCTGCTCGGACCGGACCCGGTGCCGAGCACGCCGACCGAGCGGCTCGAGAGCCTGCACGCCTGCTTGCGCGCCCAGCGCAAGCAGATGATCGAGCGCTTCGGGCCCTATCTCGAGCTCGCCTCGATCGCCGAAACGCTCGCGACGCCCGAGCGCGTCACCTATGCCTCGGACCAGTTCATCCAGGACCTTGCCGTGTGGTATCACTTGGCGTGGATGGGCGAGACGGTGCGCCGCAGCGATCCGCTGGTCAGCCGACTCACCGAGCAGGGCCGCGGCTTCACCGCTGAGCAGCGACGCGCGCTGCTGACGCTGATCGGCTCGCTGCTCGGCCAGATCGTGCCGCGCTACCGGCGTCTGAGCGAGCAGGGCCGATGCGAGCTGTCCGTCACGCCGTACGGCCACCCCATCATGCCGCTGCTGTTCGACTTCCAGGCCGCGCGCGATGCCATGCCGAACCTGCCGCTGCCGAAGCTACCGGGCTATCCCGGGGGGGCCGAGCGCGCCGAGTGGCACGTGCGCGAGGGTCTGCGGCTGTTCACGCAGACCTTCGGCACCCGACCCGTCGGTTGCTGGCCGTCCGAGGGCGCCGTCAGCCGACCCACCCTCGAGATGCTCGAGCGCTTTGGCTTCAAGTGGGTCGCAAGCAGTGCCAACGTGCTGCACGGCTCACTGCAACGCACCGCGGCACTCGCACCGCAACCGCCGAGCCTCGATGCCCAGCTCTTCAATCGGCCGTATCGGCTCGCGGGCAGCTCTCTGCTGCAGTTCTTCCGCGAAGACACGCTCTCGGACCTGATCGGCTTCACGTACGCCACGTGGCACGGCGATGATGCCGCGCACAACCTCGTCGACGCGCTCTCGCAGCTGGCACGCCAGTACAGCGGCACTCCCGGACATGTGGTGCTGATTGCGCTCGACGGTGAGAACGCCTGGGAACACTACCCGTTCAACGGCTATTACTTTCTGCGCGCGCTGTACACGCTGCTCGCGGCGCACCCGCAGCTCGAACTGACGACGCTAGGGGCCTGCGTCTCGCGCGGCCTGATGCCCATCACGCTGCCGCAGCTGATGGCCGGCAGCTGGGTGCACGGCACACTCACCACTTGGATGGGCGATGCGGCGAAGAACCGGGCGTGGGACCTGCTATGCGAGGCGAAGATCGCCTTCGATGAGCTCATCGCAAGCGGCACGCTGGATGCGCAGGCGCAGCGCGCCGCGCAACGCCAGTTGGCGCTGTGCGAGAGCTCGGATTGGTTCTGGTGGTTCGGCGACTACAATCCCGCCGAGGCCGTCAGTCAGTTCGATGCGCTGTTCCGCCGTCAGCTGAGCCGCCTCTACGAACAGCTCGGGCGCACGCCACCGGCGGCGCTCGCTCAGCCGATCGCCACCGGCGGTGGCAGTCCCGAGCACGGCGGAGTGATGCGCCGCTCCTATGCCAGCTGACCGACCCATGACACGGCGCGCATTGCTGCTCGCCCCGACGCTGCTCGCCGCCGTGCTCGGCGGGTGCGCATGGCTCACTCCGAATCTGCACGCCCCACGCCTGACCGTGCTCGGCGTACGGGTGCTGCGCGCGGACTTCTGGCAGCAGCAGCTCAGCGTGCGCCTGCGAGTCAGCAATCCCAACAGCATCAGCCTGCCGATCGAGTCGCTGCAGTACGCTCTGTCGCTGAACGGCCACCGGGTGGCCGACGGGCGCAGCGCGCGCCGATTCACGGTCCCGCCGTACGGCACGGCAGAGTTCAACACCGAGGTCACCGCGAACATGGCCGGGGCGCTGTTCACGCTGTTCGGTGGGGGGCGCGCACGTCCGGTAGCCTATCGGTTGCGGGGCAAGGTTGAACTCGCACGCGGTCTGTTGCGCGAACTGCCCTTCGACGAACGCGGGCAGTTCGTCCTGAAGTAATCCGCCGCCGGCGCAGACCGCGCCGCCGCAATGCGCCCGGGCCAGCGGCGCGGGCACTCACGCGCATCCGCTCAGGAGGCATGCCGCCCATGATCAAACCTCTCGTTCCCGACGCAGATCTGGCCCCGACCTACGGCTCGCGAACCATGTCAGAGCCCGCACCGAAGTACTCTCTGCCACCGCACGAGATGAGCCCGCGCACGGCCTACCAGCTCATCCACGATGAGTTGATGCTCGACGGCAACGCCCGGCTGAATCTCGCCACATTTGTCACGACGTGGATGGAGCCGGAGGCGGCGCGACTGATGGCCGAGACCTTCGATAAGAACATGATCGACAAGGACGAGTATCCACGCACCGCGGAGCTCGAGACCCGCTGCGTGAACATGATCGCGCGGCTGTTCCACGCCCCGGAGCGCGAAGAGCCGGTCGGGGTGTCGGCGATCGGCTCGAGCGAGGCGGTGATGCTCGCCGGCATGGCGTTGAAGTGGCGCTGGAAGGCGCGGCGCAGCGCCGCCGGCCGCAGCATCGCGGCGCCGAACTTGGTGCTGGGCTCGAACGTGCAGGTGGTGTGGGAGAAGTTCTGCCGCTACTGGGAGGTCGAGCCGCGGTACATCCCCATGCGCCCCGGGCGCTACGTGATCACGCCCGAGGAGGTGGTCGCGCGCTGCGATGAGAACACCATCGGTGCGGTCGCGATTCTCGGCACCACGTTCACCGGGGAATTCGAGCCGATCGAGGCGATCCACGATGCGCTGGTGGCGCACAATGCGGCGCACGGCCTCGAGGTCCCGCTGCACGTAGATGCCGCGAGCGGCGGCTTCGTCGCGCCGTTCATTCATCCGCACCTGCGCTGGGACTTCCGCCTGCCCAATGTCGTGTCGATCAATACCTCGGGCCACAAGTACGGCCTGGTGTACCCGGGCGTCGGCTGGGCGCTGTGGCGCGGCAGGGCGCACCTGCCCGAGGAGCTGGTCTTTCACGTCAACTATCTCGGCGGCGACCTGCCGACCTTTACGCTGAACTTCTCCCGGCCCGGCAATCAGATCGTCGGCCAGTACTACAACTTCCTGCGCCTCGGCCGCGAGGGCTACACGCGCATCATGCGTACGCTGTGCGCGATAGCCACCGAGCTCGCCGCCGAGATCGCAGCGCTGGGTCCCTTCGCACTGCTCAGCGACGGCTCGGCCATCCCGGTATTCGCCTTTCGCCTCAAGGAGAGCACGCGGTACTCGGTGTACGACGTGTCCGAGCGCCTGCGCGGCCACGGCTGGCAGGTGCCCGCCTACACGATGCCCCGAGGCGCCGAGGCGATCGCGGTGCTGCGCATCGTGGTCCGCGAAGGCTTCTCGCGCGACATGGCTGACCTGCTGGTGACCGACCTGCGCAGCGTGGTCGCGGCACTGGACGCAAACCCGCCCGCGCAGCCCCAGCAGGCCGAGGGTCGCTTCCACCACGGCTGAGCCCGAATCGTCAGTCGGACTCGGCACGCGGCCGGTAGGCCTCGATGAGTTCCTGTTGACGGCGCGGCGGGACCGGATCGTAGTGGCTGAGCGCCATGACGTAGCTGCCCTGCCCGCCGGTGAGGGACTTCAGGCGCGAGGGGTACTCGCCGATCTCCGCCAGCGGCACCAGCGCCGAGACGCTCGCTCGGCGCCCGGGCAGCTCCTGATTGCCGTTGACGCGCGCCCGGCGTGTCGCCAGATCAGCGGTGATATCGCCGATCGCGCTCGCCGGGGCGGTGACCTCCAGGTGCACGATCGGTTCGAGCACGATCGGACTGGCCTTGCCGAGCGCATCGAGAAACGCCTTGCGACCTGCCGACACGAAGGCCACCTCCTTCGAATCGACCGGATGATGTTTGCCGTCGAGCAGCGTGACGCGCACATCCTGCAGCGGAAAGCCCGCGAGCGCGCCCTCCACGAGCACCTGGCGCACCCCCTTCTCCACCGCGGGAATGAATTGCCCTGGAATTGACCCGCCCGTGACTGCATCGACGAACTCGAAGCCCGCGCCGCGCTCGAGCGCCTCGATGCGCAGGTACACCTCGCCGAACTGCCCAGCCCCGCCGGTCTGCTTCTTGTGGCGGCTGTGGCCATCGGCCGCGCGGGTGATGGTTTCACGATAGGGAATGCTCGGCGGATGGGTACGCACCTCGACCCCATAGCGCTCACGCATGCGCTCGAGCAGCACCCGCAGGTGCATCTCGCCGGTGCCGTAGAGCACCGTTTCATTCACGGCGGCATGGTGCTCGATGCGCACCCCGGGGTCCTCCGCGGTGAGCTTGTGCAGCGCATCGGCCAGCCGCTGCTCATCCCCGCGCCGTTGCGGCTCGATCGCCAGCCCGAGCATCGAGGGCGGCAGCGTCACCGGCGCCAGATGATAGTGATCCTCCTCATGCGAGTCGTGCAGGACCGCATCGCGGTGCAGCTCCTCGACTTTGGCCATCGCGCACAGATCCCCCGGGATCGCCTGCGGGATCTCCGTGGTGTCCTTGCCGAGCAGCCGATACAGGTGCGTCACTTTGAACGGCTTGCGCGCCTCGCCCACATAGAGTTGCTCGCCCGGGCGGATCGTGCCCTGATGGACCCGCAGACTCGCCAGTTTTCCAACATACGGATCGATCGTCACGCGAAAGACATGGGCGATGACGTGTCGCTCGGGGTCCGGCAGAACTTCGACGCGGCGGACCGCATCGCCCACGCCGGTGAGAAATAACGGCGGGTTGCCCTCGGCGGGATTGGGCATCAGTCGCTCGAAGACCTCGAGCAGTGCCCCGACGCCGGCACCGCTCTCGGCGGACGCGAAACACACCGGCACCAGATGGCCCTCGCGCAGCGCCTGCTCGAACGGCGCGTGCAGCTGCTCGGGCGAGAGCGTCTCGCCCTGCTCCAGGTACAACCCCATCAGCCGTTCGTCGAGCTCCACGACCTGATCGACGATGGCCGTATGCGCCGCACCGACCGTGGAGAACTGCACGGGATGCTCCTGCGGATCGAAGAAGCAATCACGCACCGCCGCGCCCTGCTCGGCCGGCAGATTGATCGGTAAACACTCCGGCCCGAACGCCTCGCGCAGCCGCGCGCACACGCCCGCACAGTTCGCGTCTGGGCTGTCGATCTTGTTGACGATCAGCAGCCGCGCCAGCCCCCGCTCACGCGCGAAGCTCATGAGCCGTTGTGTCACCGCATCGGGACCCGTGACCGCGCTCACGACCACCGCGACGGCGTCGACGGCCTCGAGTGCCGCGAACGTACGGGGAAGAAAATCTGCATAACCCGGCGTATCGATCAGATGCAGCCGCGTGCCCGCATGCTCGAACGTGAGCACGGCCGGTTCGAGAGAATGGCCGAGCACGCGCTCCTGCGGGTCAAAATCCGACACTGTGGAACGGCGCTCGATGCTGCCTTGGGTGTGGATCGCTCCGGCCGCGAGCAGGAGCGCCTCGGCGAGCAGCGTCTTACCAGCGCTCGCAGCGCCGGTGAGCGCGATGTTGCGAATGCACGTTGGGTCCACGCAGCACGCCCCCGCCGAGCACGGAGTGAGAGCTGAGAGGGTACTCCGGCGGGGCGCGAGGCGCAAAGACCCGGCGACGCTCAGGTGACCGACAGCTCCAGCTCCACGCCGTCCTCATCGATCGTCACGAGCCGCACCGGCCGGCGCCACAGGCGCTGGACGTACTGCAGCACTTTACGGCTGCGGTCGCGATCAAGACCGCGCCCGTCGAGCCGATGATCATGCCCCAGTTCGAGCGTCCCGTCCGGGCAGGTGCGTCGCACGAATATCGCCGGTGCGCCGAAGTTGTATTTCGGCGCGAGGATCGCCTCGTGCAGTGCATCGAGATCGGCCTCGAGCACCGTCGCTCTGCCGTCGCGTACGCGGTAGCGGAACAGGCCCAACTCCTCGGCCAGATCACGCGTGAGGTGGTTGCGGATGAACGCGAAGTCATCGTCCTCGGCACGGATCGCGAAGGCCGCCTCGAGGCCGCGCCGCGCCACGATATGCTCCCAGAGCGAGAAGCCCAGGTGATAGGGATTGACGCTGAGGGCCACCTGCTCGTCGGCGGCCACCGGCCGGACCACCTCGGAGTGGCACCGGATGGCATCAAGATAGGCCTGCTCTGGAATGAAGTCCGCCTCGCGCAGCAGCCGCGCATGCCAATACGACGCCCACCCTTCGTTCATGATCTGCGTGGCAAATACGGGATAAAAATAGAACGACTCCTCGCGCACCGCGAGAAAAACATCCCGCTCCCAGCTCTCCATCTGCGGGGCATACTGCGCCACGAACCACAGCAGGTCCCGCTCCGGATGCGGCGGCACGGGCGCACGCTGAGGGGTGGTCACGCCCGCCGCGGGGCTCGCCGGATCGAGCGCCGCGAAGCGCCGACGAAACGCATCGTCCGCCAACGCCTTGGCAGGTTCGAGGTACTGAGGATAGGGCGCCCGGCGCAGCGACTGGTCGACGTCGATGTGCTGCTCGAGGGCGAGCGCCGCATCCAGTGCGGCCTCCACCGGCTCTATGCCATGGGTCTCGATGGCTTGCTGGATCTGGCGCGCGTGCTGCGCGGCGTGCTCGACGATCCGCTCGCTCACCTGTCCCTGACAGCGCCGAAACAGTAAGTTGTTGCGGGAGAAGTCTGCATGCCCGAGCACATGCGCGCTCACCAGCACGTTCTCGGCGAGTCCATTACCGGCAGAGAGATAGGCATGCCCGGGATTGCCGGGGAACACCACTTCGAACAGGCGCGAATGGCCCATGTGCCGCTGGATGAGCTGGTAGATGTAGCGCACCCCGAACGACCAGTGCGGCATGCGCACCGGCAGGCCGTACACGGCGATCTCCATCATGAACGAATCGGGCACCGCCTCGAACTCCACCGGATGAAAGTCCAGCCCGAGACTGCGGGCCAGCTGCTCCAGAGGCGGCACGAGGGTGCGCCACTCGTGACTCACGCGTCCTCCGCAGTGCGCTGCTGCGCTGCAAAGAACGTCCGCAGCGCCGCCCAAATGTCCTCGAAGTCGCTGAGCACGCAGCGCTCGACGGCACTTCCGGCGGCCGAACGTTCGTCGAACAGCCGACCGGTCCCGGTCTCCAGACGGCGGGAGAGACTCGCCGCGACTTCGACGTAGCCGCAAAAGCAGGTCTCGGACACGAGCGTCCCGAGCGCCTCGCGCGCCGCTGCGGTGTCGCTTGCGGCGTTGTCGCCATCCGAGGCGTAATAGACGTACACGTTGTACTGCGGGGTCGCGAAGCGTTCGGCGATGATTTCGCTCACCTTACCGAAGCCCTTCGAAGCCACCGTTCCGCCCGTACCGCTCACCTGGAAGAAATCTGACTCCGTGAACTCCCATGCGTCGGTGGTATGTGCGACGAATATCGTCTCGAGCATCCGGTACTGGCGGCGCAGCCCCTGCACGGTCCAGAAGAAGAAAGATTTGGCAAGCTGACGGTCGCGCTCCGACATACTGCCTGAGACATCGAGTAGAAGGAACACCACGGCCCGCAGCGCGGGTCGTCGCCGCCGCGACAACTGACGGAAGCGCAAATCATCGTCCGTAAACGTCTGCACCGCGCCCGGCGCACCACGACGCTTGACCAACTCCTTGAATGACCGGCGTCGGTCGAGTCGGGAACGCGCACCGCGCCGATCCCACCCCTCGCGGGTCCACTCCGTGTCCTGCGAGGGTCCGGCGCGCGGCTTGAGATTCGGCAGGTGCATCTCCTCCCATAGCCACTCGACAATATCCTCGACCTTCAGCTCGAGGAGCAGCTGCACCTCACCGTCCTCCTCCCCGCCCGGACCGTGACCGGGCGGGGCGACGCGGTGCGTCGGATCGACGAAGACGTCGCCCGGCTTGGCCGCGCCCTGGCCCACGCCCTGTTGCTCGACGCCGTGACGCAACCGGAAGCGGTAATGCTCGAGCAGCTTCACCGGCACCCGCACCGTACGAGCCCCACCGCTGATGATCTCACCGGCGCTGATCAGCTGCGGCAGGTGGCGGCGTACCGCATCGCGCACTTTGGCATCGTGGCGCAGCCAGTCGCGCGCCCCGCGCGAGAACAGCTCGTACCACTTCGCAGCGCTGAAGGGCGACGCACCGCCGGCCGATTCGGTCATGGCCACCTCACTCCTGTGCGAGCAACGTCGTGACGTAGCTGAGCGCCTCCTTGGCGCTGTACTCGTCGTAGCCGTACTCGCTGATCAGGCGCTGCTGCACCACTGAGATCTTCTGGCGCGCGTCCTCGTCCGGGCGGGCGCTCGAGGTCACCAGCCTGAGCACATCGCGCCGGTCCTCGAACAGGTACTGCTCGATGGCCTCGCGCATGCGCGCGTGACTGGCGAGCTTGAATTTCTCTCCGGCCTTGAACGCGACCATGGCCTTGCGCACCACTTCCTGGCGGAAGGAGAGCTTGCCGGAGTCTGACACCTTGATCTTCTCCTCCACTGAACGCAGGAAGCGCTCATCCGCCGGACGGCTCTCCCCGGTGATCGGATCGGTGACTTGGCGGTGATCGAGCGAAGCCTCGACCTCATCGAGATACTTCTCGAGCAACTGCTGCGCCTCCTCCTCGAATGAGGCAAACATCGCCCGGTGCACGTCCTCCTTGACCCAACGGTTGTAGAACTCCTTGCGCGCCGTGACCAGGTGGTCGATCCAGACCTTCTTGTGTTTCAGCTCCATGCGCGCATCGGTCTCGATGGCATCCTTCAATGCGAGCAGCAGATCCATGCTGGTCAGACTGCGCGTGGTGCCGCGGGTGATCGCCGTGGAAATCGCGTTGATGATGAAGCGGGGACTGACGCCGGCAAGCCCCTCGTCGGGCGCCTCAGCGCGCAGTCGCGCCGCTTCCCTCTGCGGCACACCCTCGATCGCTTCGCCGGCGTAGAGACGCAACTTCTTGCCCAGATCGAGTCCCTCGCGCTCCGGTGCCACCAGGCGGGTGAGGATCGCAAACACCGCGGCGAGATTCAGCACGTGCGGGTCGAGGTGTACGTGCCGAAACGCCGGCGCGGAGCACACCAACTTGCGGTAGATGCGCGCCTCGTCCTGATACGACAGCGCATACGGCACCTTGATGATCACCATGCGGTCGAGCAGCGCCTCGTTCTCCTTCTCCTGCAGGAAGCGGTGGAATTCCGCGAGATTGGTATGCGCGAGCACCGTCTCGTCGAGGTGGATCAGCGGGAAGCGCGCCACCTTCACATTCTTCTCCTGAGTCAGCGTCAGCAGCAGGTAGAGAAACTCGCGCTTGACCTTGAGGACCTCGATCATCTCGAGCAGCCCGCGGCTTGCCGAGTACACCGCTCCGGACCACGACCAGGCGCGCGAATCACCCTCGTCGCCGATCTGTGCGACTTTGGCGAGATCGACCGATCCGACCAGATCGGCGATGTCAGCGGTACTCGGATCGTGCGGGGCATAGGTCCCAATACCGATCCGCGCCGCCTCGGAGAGAAAGATGCGCTCGACCGGAACGCGCAGGAACTCTCCGTCGAATTCGCGCTCGAGGTAATCACGCGCCCAGGGCGAGAGTTCCCCCGGGACACTGACGCCGTAGCGCTCGCGAAATTCCGCGCGCAGGCTCGCCGGGATCAGATTCAAGGGATTTTCATGCACCGGAGAGCCGCGCACCGCATACAGAGCGCCTTCCTCGGTGCGGCTGTATTCCTCCAGCCCGCGCTTCAGCAGGATCGCGAGCGTGGACTTCCCCCCCGAGGGCGGTCCGAGCAGCAGCAACAGCCGCCGCCCGACGTCGGAGCCACCGGCGGCGGCCTTGAAATACTCCGCCACGCGCGAGAGCGGCCCGTCGATACCGAACAACTCACGGCGAAACAGCTCACCGGCGGAGTCGGCGGCGTGTCCGTCAGATACGCCCGGTTCGCCCGCTGAATGCTGCGCGCGCCGACCATGCCAACAGAGCATGTCCCAGATGTACTCGTGACTGGTGCGCGAGAGCGCAGAGGGGCTTCCCGGCAGGATATCCGCGAGAAATTGTCCGAACGTACCCTCCCAGCGCTGCGCGCGGTGGGTTCGACTGAACGAACTGAGCGACTCGATGAACCCTTCGTGGTCGATACAGGCGCCCCGCAGCGCCTGATCCGGTTGGTTGGCTCTTGCTCGCATCGCCATCACCTCCCGCTCCAGAACGGCAGTGGCGGTCGGGAGAGGCGGCTGTGCGACCCCGCTGCGCAGACCGGTTGGAGCGCCTCGCTCTGCGAAAGCTGCCGAACTCGCGATCCCGCTGCCCGATGACTATTAAGACGGCGGCATCCGAGTTTTGTTCCGATACCGCGGTGCCGATCCATCATCGGCTCCTGCAGAGGGACTGTCGAGCCGAACGTCCCACTCGGACGGAACCGTTGGCGAGACGCCGCCCTGCGGCGGCGCTCAAATCCGCTTCCGGTGCCGATCGGCGCCCATCAGCGTCCAACGCGCCAATAGTGTGAACGGCGACACTGCACGCAAACTCAGCTGCGAGTTTCATGGGGGCAGAACGTCCTGCATCCGGGCGTTGGGCGTCGTCCCGCCACTCAGCACCGGGTCCAGACCGGCGAGGACGGCGGTACGCCGGGCTTGCGCTCATAATAACGAGGGAGACGGGTTGTGGCCCATTCAGCTCCGAGTGAGTCTCGCGATTCGGCCGGCGACACCGCCGGCGCCACTGCGTCCGCCGCGGCACGCGCACCCGTGGACCTCGCCGCACTCACGCATCACGATGATTTCCTGCTCGAACTCGGTGAGGTCCTCGGCGGGCGAGCCAGCGTGCATCCGGCGGACTCGCTCGAGATCGCACTGGAACACCTCGATGGGGCTCGCGGCGGTCAGATTCTAGCGATCGACGCACGCGAGGCCGAGAATGTGCGCGCGGATGTCGAACGCGCGTGCGCCCACAACCCGCATGCTGTCATTATCGTGTTCACGGCGGCCGGGGCGGAGAAGTCCGTTGCCGCAGCGGTCAAAGGTACCCGGGTATTCACCGTCCTACCGTTGCCGATCGAACCCGGTAAAACTTCTGCCGTACTCGACGCCGCACTGGCGGATGCGGCTGAAAAGGCCGCTCCGCGGAGCGCTCCGCTGCGTTCCGTGCGCCAGGCAGCAGAAGCGCCACATACCCCCTTGCCGGCCGAACCCGACGCCGGGTTTGCCGAGCCCCCGTCCGGCGACCGCCGCAAACGCCTGTGGCTGCCGCTCGGCGCCGGGGTGGTCGCGGTCGCTGTCGTGGCCAGCCTGCTTCTGTGGCCGAAACACCACGTCGTTGCAGCGCATCCGGTGCTGCAGCGGCCGATTGCCTCGGCAGCCGCGCAGGGCGCTCACTTCGCCGCGCTGCCGCGGCCGGATGTCGACACCTCCATCGTGCAGGGCCGTGTCGAGGACCTGCTCGTCAAGGCGAGTCGCGCGATGTTTGCTCGGCACTTCACCGCGCCGAAAGGCGACAACGCTCTGGTGTTCTACCGCTCAGTGCTGGCGGTGGATCCCACCAATGGCGAGGCACGCGACGGTCTGCGTCGCGTCGGCAACGTCGTGATTTCACGATTCAAAGACGCGATCCGCCAGGGTCATTACAACGCCGCCGCGCTTGCGCTCGCGACGCTGCAACTGGCAGATCCGACGAACCGTCACGTTCATCCGTTCGGCATCGAATTATCGAGCGCCGTGGTGAATCAGGCGCTCTCCGGCGGTCAGATCAGCACCGCACCGGCCCTCATCGCCCAGGCAGCGCGCCGCGGCGTGCCGGCCGCGCAGATTGCGGCCTGGCAGAGCCAACTGACCACGCTCACGAACCACAAGCATACCCAGAAGCTGGTCCGAGAGCTCACCCGGCGCATCGCCGCGCAGCGTCTCACGGGGCCGGCCAGCGCCACGAGTACCCTGGCCAAGTTGCGCACCCTGGATCCAAAATCCACGACCACGGCCAACGCGACGCAAGCCCTGATCGGCGCTTTGCTGAACCAGGCGCGCCAGGCCGGTCTCAGCGGGCAAGGTGCGGTCGAGCGTCAGGCACTCGCGGCGGCGCGGGTGAACGGTGCTTCCGCCGCCACCATCGCTGCCGTCCAGGCACAGATCCAATCGGCACGCACCAACGCGGTGCAGAACCGGCTACAGCGGCTGCTCGCCGAGGCCCATGCACGGCTCGACGCCGGCGAACTGCTCCAGCCGGCCCACGACAGCGCCGCATATTATCTGAACGCATTGGCGGCGGACCATCCGGATCCGGCCACCGCGGCGGCTGCAAACCAGGTGCACCGAGCGCTCGCCAATGCGCTCCTGCAGCGCGCTGACGCTGCAGCCCGCGCTGGACAGCACTCCGCGGCGGTCACCGATTTGGCCGACGCGCGCCAGTGGGGCGCCAGCGGCGCCGCCCTGCACGCCGCCACCCTCGTGGTCGACACGCCGCAACCGCCTACGGCGGCTCAGCTGGCCGATGTCGCTCGAAGCCTACGTCGTACGCATTACGTCTCCCCGTCTTATCCGGAAAATGCCCTCGCTCGACACATCTCTGGTCAAGTCACGGTGCAATATGTCGTCGATCCGACTGGACGCCCGCGCCACATCAAGGTGGTCGCAGCGGAGCCGGCGATGGTCTTCGACCGCGCGGCGCTCGAGGCCATCCGCCGCTGGCGTTACGCGCCGCCGACATTCCATGGGCAACCGGTCTCGGTACCGGTGCGCACTCTGATCCGTTTCGTTCTACCGAATTAATCAGGAATCCCCCATGCTATTGTCAGGCGCTGATCGAAACCGCCGGCTGCTCACCGCCGCAGCCGGCATCGTGCTCGCCGCGGTGATGGGCCTGGTGCTGATCGCGGGATTCAGGCTCGCCACGCAGATTCGCGCCAACGTCGGCACGCTGCAACAGGCGAGCGAGCTGGAAGCCTATCCGTCGGCGATTTCCGAGCAGCTGACCGCCCTGCGCCAGCGACTCGACACGCTCGAGTACACCGGCCACGTCCATAGTGAACTCGACTCGAGCGTGCGCGGCTTCAATCGCGACTTCAGCGCCCTGGAGCGTCAAAAAGGCCTCGACCCGACCGCGATGCGCGCGGCAACGGCGCTGTGGACCAATTACACACCGGTGCTGGCCAAGGTGCTCTCCTATCATGGCGAGCCCTACTCCGACACCGCCACGAACAGTTCGCTCTCGCGCAGCGGCAGGGTGTTTTATGCCCATGTGCGCCGCGCCGAGCTGTTTGCTCAGGCCAACGCCGCAGCTCTGCATCGCGAGCTCGCCGTGGTCAGCGGCTCGCTGCAGGCACGCACCGCCGCAGCGGCCTCGCGGCTGCGCTGGCTGCTCTCCGGAGGCGTGCTCGCCGTGCTGCTGCTCGGTCTGGCGGCCGCTTACTTGCAGGTCGCGCGCGGCCGCGGTGAGCGCGCCGCGCGCGACGCTCAGGACCAGACTCGCGACATCCTTGCCACCGTACGCGAGGGATTTTTCCTGCTCGACGCCGACTATCGCATCGGCGCGGTCTGGTCACAGGCGCTGACGAACATGTTCGGTCGCAGCACCTTCGCCGGTTTGACATTCGAGGAGCTGCTGCGCGACAAGGTGCCGCCCGAGACGCTCAACACCGCGATGAAGTTCATCAAGCTGCTCTGGGGCGAGAGGGCACACGAGAACCTCATGAAGAGCATCAACCCGCTGGGGCAGCTCGAGGTCAACATGGACAACGGACGCGGCGGCAAGGAGACCCGTTACTTGCAGTTCGATTTCCACCGCGTCATGGGGCCGAAAGGTGTCAAGCACGTGCTGTGCGCAGTCGGGGACATCACCTCGAGCGTGCTGCTGACGCGCGAGCTGCACGAAGCGCAGGAAAATGCCCACTCGCAGCTCGACATGATGGTCGGGATGCTGCACTCGGATCCGCTGCAGCTCGGCTCGTTCCTCGACAGCGCCTCGGCGGGCCTGAAGCACATCAACGCGATCCTGAAGGAGCCGGCGCGCACGCACGCGCAGTTCAGCCAGAAACTCGCTGGTCTCTCGCGCGAGCTGCACTCGATGAAGGGCGAGGCGGCGGCGCTGAATCTGATGAGCATCGCGCAGCGCGTCCATCAGCTCGAGGACATGCTCGCGGAGCTCAAGGCGCGCAGCGAACTGACTGGCAATGACTTCCTGCCACTGGTGCTGAAGCTCGATGAGCTGCTCGCGCACCTGCGTGGCGTGCGCGAGATGACGCTGAAGCTCTCCTCGTTGCGCGAGCAGCCGAGCGCCGCGGACAGCACTTTCAGCACCCCGGCGCTGCGCACCCCGACGGCCGGCCCGGATGAACTCGCGGCGACCTTGCAGTCCCTGGCGCACAAGCTCGCGCAAGATCACGGCAAGGACTTCAAGCTGGTGCTGAACGGCTTGGCGCAATGCCCGCCCGCCTATCTCGGCACGCTCAAGGACTGTCTGATCCAGATGCTGCGCAATGCCGCGGTGCACGGAATCGAAGCGGACGAAGTCCGCCGTGCCGGGGCGAAGAGCGGCGGCGGCCAGGTCCGCGTGGATTTCCGGCAGGTCGAGTCCGGCTACGAGCTGACGTTCGAGGATGATGGGGCCGGCCTCTCACCGGAGACACTGAAGGAAGCGGCCGTGCGCAAGAAACTGTTGAGCGAAGAGCAGGCCGCTCAGTTGGACAACCGCGGCGCACTGGCACTGATCTTCAAGCCCGGCTTTTCCACCCGCAACGAAGTCTCGATGGACGCCGGGCGCGGCGCTGGTATGGATGTCGTCGCCAAAGCGGTGTACGGGCTCGGTGGGCGAATCGGGGTGAGCACCAATCCCGGCCGCTATACTCGCTTCAAGATTGCGCTGCCCGCGCTCGGCGAGACGGCAGTGGCATAGAGATCGACATCCCCCATGGACACCGCACAGGACACGGGCTCGCGGCGGACGGTCAAGCTGATGATCGTCGATGACTCGAACATCGTCCGCCGGCGTATTGAGCGCTCGCAGCAGTTCGATGATCTGCAAGTCGTGGGCACCGCGGCCAATGGTCTCGAGGCACTCGAGCTGGCCCGCCGGACCGATCCGGACTTGGTCACCATGGACCTGACGATGCCGCAGATGGATGGTATCGAATGCATCACGCAACTGGTGCGAATGAAGCCCGAAGTGCGGATCCTGGTCATCTCCGCGTTGGCGGATAAGGCCACCGCAGTCGAGGCCATGGAGCGCGGGGCGAACGGCTTTCTCAACAAGCCCTTCACCGACCGGCAGCTCAACGAAGCGATCGCCGAATTGATGTATTGACGCGGATCCACCGGCACACAGAGCGCGCCCATGCTGCGGGAAGAGGAACTGAAAACCTTCGTCGACGGCACCACCCGATACTTCGAGGTGGCCGCGCAGCAGCCGGCGAGCATCGGCTCGCCGTACCTGCTCGAGGGCGAGCCGGCGATGCACGATTACACCGGGATGATCAACGTCTCCGGCAAGCGCGAGGGTGTGGTGTATTTCACCGCTCCACGCGCCATGCTGACGGTGCTGCTGATGAAGATGCAGGAGAGCGACTTCAGCCACGAAAGCATGCGCGATCTGGTCGGCGAGGTCGCCAACACCATCTCCGGCAATGCCCGCCGCGATTTCGGGCACGATTTCGTGATCTCCGTGCCGAGCGTGTTCGCCGGGGAGGCGCCACAGGTGAGCCAGCCAGCGGGCGCGCGCGCCTTCGTCATTCCCATCCACTGGCGCAGCCATTCGGCGAAGTTGGTGGTTTCCCTCACTTGAGCCGAGGGCTCACGCCGGCGCACTCTCCTCGGCGAGCAGCCGGTAGCCGAGGCCGGCCTCGGTGAGCAGGTACCGCGGCTTGCGCGGATCGCTCTCCACCTTGGCGCGCAGATTCATGATGCACACGCGCAGGCCGCGCGTATCCCCGAGCCGCTCCGGCCCCCACACCTCGCGAATCAACTGCTGCTGCGTCACGATGGCCCCCAGATTGCGCGCGAGGGCCTCGAGCAGCCGGTATTCGAGCGGGGTGAGGTGAATCGGCCCGTGCGCGCCATTCGCAGTCCGCATCTGCAGGTCGATGCTGACCTCGCCGAGATTGAGCGGACCGGTGCGATCCGAGCCGCGCACGTTGCGCCGCAGAGCCGCCCGGACCCGGGCGAGCAATTCCGCGGCGCTGAACGGCTTGGTCACATAATCGTCTGCACCGGCATCGAGCGCGGCGATCTTCTGCTCCTCCTGGGTGCGCGCCGAGAGCACGACGATCGGCACCGGGGACCAGGCGCGCACCCGACGAATGATGGCCAGTCCGTCCGCATCGGGCAGTCCGAGGTCAAGCAGCAGCAGATCCGGCTTGTGGCTGCGGCTCTCGATCTCCGCGCGCATGGCGTTCTCGGCCTCGATGACGCGGTAGCGCTCGGCCTCGAGCAGCACCTTCAGGACGGTGCGGATGGCCGGCTCGTCCTCGACGATGAGCACCTGGTGCATCGCCTCGGTCATGTTTCCCCGTCACGTGCCGGCAGCGTGAACTCGAAGCGCGCGCCTCCGCCTTCCCGGCGGCGGGCGAGAATCTCTCCACCGTGCGCGCTCACGATCGCCCGGCAGATCGCCAGTCCCAGACCGGCCCCCGCGATGACACCTTCACCGCTGCCGCGCTGGAACTTCTCGAACAGCTGCTGCGGATCGCCCGCCGGGAGTCCCGAACCCTCGTCCTCGACGATCACGCGCACGCTCGCGCCCTCGTTGAGCGCGCTCACCGCAGCGGGCGTCCCGGGCAGAGTATATTTGGCGATGTTATCGAAGAGATTGACGAACACCTGCACCACGAGGCTCGCATCGACGTAGACCGGGACGAGCTCCGGCGGCAGATTCAGCTCCACTGGATGATCGCGCATGCGCTCTGCGAGGCGCTGCAACGCCGCGCCGGCCAGATCCTCCACGCTCTGCCAGTCGCGCCGCAACGGCACCTGGCCGGACTGAAAGCGCATCAGGTCAAGCACGTTCGAGACCAGCTCGGACATCTCGCGCGCCTTCAGCTCGATCGACGCGGCGAGCTGGCGGCGCTTGAGCGCATCGAGCGCCTCGCCGCGCTCAGTGAGCGTGCTGGCGGCGCCCACCATCACCGCCAGCGGGGTGCGCAGGTCGTGTGAGATCGACGCGAGCAGCGTGTTGCGCAGACTCTCGCGCTCCGCTGCGAGCGTCGAGGCCTGGGCCGCGTCCGCGAAGCGCGCCCGCTCCAGAGCGAGGCCGATCTGGCCGGCGAAGGTATCGAGCAGCTGACTCTGCTCCGGCAACAGCACACGCCGTGCATTGGCCGGCAGCACGCCGAGCACGCCCGTCGGACGCCGCTCATCGCCGAGCGGCACGTACAGTGCGGGACTCGCCGGCAGTGTGTCCGAGCCGAGTCCGGCGCGCAGGCCGTGATCGTTCACCCACTGGGCAACGGCAAGATCGGCGCCGCGCAGCGATTCCGGATTCGGCGCCTCGCGTGGACGATGCAGCTTGCCCTCGGCATCGGGCAGCAGCACCACGGCTCGGCAATCGAACACCTCCGCGACGTGGCGGACCGCCACGGTGGCCATGTTGTGAATACCGCGCGTGACCGCCAGCTCCCGGCTCATCGCATACAGCGCCGCCGTACGCCGCTCTCGAGCCCCTGCCACTCGGTTCTGCTGGCGAACGTTGGCGGTCAGAGTTGCGATCACCAACCCGATCGTCAGCATCGCTCCGAACGTCACGAAGTACTGCGCATCGGACACCGCAATGGTGAAGCGCGGCGGCACAAAGAAATAGTCGAACGCCACCACGTTGAGCACGGTCGTCAGCGCCGAGGGGCCGCGCCCGAGGCGCAACCCCGCCACGGTGACCCCGAGCAGGTACACCATGGCGAGATTGGACAGCTCGAATTTCGGGTACATGGCAAAGGCCAGCGCGGTGCACAGCACGCTGATCCCGCCGGCCCACCCATACCGCTCCCAGGGGATCGCGCTCGGTGAACCCTCAACGGCCATCTGCGCCGAGGGCGCGGGCCGCACCGCACCGGTACCGGCCGGCGCGACAACGATGACGTCGAAGCCGCGCGCCTGGGTGACCAGCAGGCTCGAGGTCGACGGACGTGCCCAGGCCCGCCAGCCGCGTCGCTTCGGCGCCCCGACCAGCACCCGGGTCGCACGCCGAGTCTGCGCATATTCGAGCAGCGCCGCGGCCGCCGACGGTCCGTCGAGCGTCACCGTCTCTGCGCCCAGCGACTCCGCCAGGCGCAGGACTGCGATGCGCCGATTGCGCTCCGCATCGGAGAGGCGCAGCAGCGCCGGAGTCTCGACGTACACCACGCTCCAGCGGGCGGCGAGCGCATCGGACATGCGCTTGCCGGTGCGCACGAGCTGCTCGGCCTGCTCGTCGGGGCCGACGGCGACGAGGATGCGCTCACCGGCGATCCGTCCTCGGCCGCTCTGCGGTTGCAGCTCGCGCGCAGCCGCCTCGACCCGCTCCGCCACGCGGCGCAAGGCGATCTCGCGCAGGGCCATCAGATTGGTGCGACGGAAGAACCGCTCGGCCGCGGTCGCGACCGCATCGGAGACATAGACCTTGCCGGCGTGCAGCCGCACGAGCAGATCGTCGGCCGGCAGATCAATCAGCTCGATCGCATCCGCATCGTCGAACACGTGATCCGGCAGCGTCTCACCCTGGCGCACGCCGGTGGTCTGGTAAATCAGGTCATTGAGACTCTCCAGGTGCTGGACGTTGACCGTTGTCCAGACGGTGATGCCGGCCGCAAGCAGCTCCTCGATGTCCTGCCAGCGCTTCGGATGACGCGGAGGCGGAACGCCACCGAGGAGATTCGAATGCGCCAGCTCGTCGACCAGCAGGATCTGCGGATGGCGCCCGAGCGCCGCATCGAGGTCGAACTCCTGGCGCACGATGCCGCGGTAGCTGACCGGGAGCGTCGGGAGCCGCTCGAGCCCGTCGGCGAGCCGCTCAGTCTCGATGCGCCCGTGCGGCTCGAGGTAGCCCACGACCACGTCGGTGCCGGCGGCCTGCTCGGAGCGCGCCGCCTGCAGCATCGAGTACGTCTTGCCGACGCCCGCGGAGGCGCCAAAGAAGATACGCAGTTTGCCGCGCCCGGCGCGCGCCTCTTCGGCCTGCACGCGAGCGAGCAGTTCCTCGGGATCGGGCCGCGGCCCAGGCGTCGCCGGACGGTTCATGACGGCATTATTTCATGGCGTCGAGCGCCAGGTTCAGTTCCAGTACGTTGATGCGCGGAGTACCGAGTACGCCGAGTTCTCCACCCCGTGCATGCGCTGCGATCAGCGCTCGCACCCGGCGCACGCTCAGGCCGCGAGCCCGCGCGACCCGCCCGGCCTGGTAATACGCCGCCGCCAAGCTGATGTCAGGGTCCAGTCCGCTGCCCGAGGCGGTGACCAGATCGACCGGAATGGGGGCCCGATTGCCCGGATCGGCCGCGTGCAGCGCGGCGATTCGCGCCTGGACGGCAGCGATGAGCGCCGGATTCGTCGGACCGAGGTTAGAGCCTCCGGACGCGAGGCCGTTGTACGGCTGTGGACTGCTCGCCGACGGTCGGCTCCAGAAATATCCCGGCGCGTCGAACGGCTGGCCGATCAGGCGCGAGCCGATCCACTGGCCGCGCCACCGGATCAGGCTGCCGTTGGCCTGTGCCGGAAACGCCACCTGTGCCACGCCCGTCACCACCAGCGGGTAGATCACCCCCGTGATCAGCGTCATCACCAGCAGCAGCGTGACTGCGGGTCGAAGAATCGTCTTCATGGTATCTCTCTCAGGTCAGATGCAGCAGCGTCAAGCCCATGTCGATCAGCTTGATGCCAATGAACGGCACGATGATCCCGCCGAGGCCGTAGATGAGCAGATTGCGCCGCAGCAACGTGCCGGCGCCGAGCGGCCGGTAGCGAACACCCTTCAGGGCGAGCGGAATGAGCACCACGATGATGAGCGCATTGAAGATCACGGCCGAGAGGATCGCTGAGATCGGGCTCGTCAAATGCATGATGTTGAGCGCGTTGAGCTGCGGATAGGTGGTGGCAAAGGCCGCCGGAATGATGGCGAAGTACTTCGCGATGTCGTTGGCAATGCTGAAGGTCGTCAGCGAGCCGCGCGTCATCAGCATCTGCTTGCCGGTCTCCACCACCTCGATGAGCTTGGTCGGGTTCGAATCCAGATCGACCATGTTGCCGGCTTCCTTGGCCGCCTGGGTGCCGGAGTTCATGGCCACCGCCACATCCGCCTGGGCGAGCGCCGGCGCATCGTTGGTGCCATCGCCGGTCATGGCCACCAGTCGGCCCTCGGTTTGGTGGGCGCGGATGAGATTGAGCTTCGCCTCGGGGGTCGCCTCGGCGAGAAAATCATCGACACCCGCCTCCGCGGCGATCGCCGCGGCGGTGAGGGGATTGTCACCGGTGATCATGATGGTTTTGATGCCCATCCGGCGCAGCTCCCCGAAGCGCTCCTTGATGCCACCCTTGACGATGTCCTTCAACTCAATCACCCCGAGCACGCGCGGCCCGTCGCTCACCAACAGCGGCGTGCTGCCCCGGCGCGCCACCTCCTGCACGGCGGTGAGCAGCGCCTTCGGGAAGCTCTGACCAGCCGACTCGACGTGCTTGCGGATGGCATCGACCGCGCCCTTGCGCACTTGGCGCCCCCCGATGTCGACCCCGCTCATGCGGGTGTGCGCCGAGAACGGTATGAATGTCCCGTGCAGCGCGGTCAGATCGCGCTCGCGCAGCTGGAAGCGCTGTTTGGCGAGCACCACGATACTGCGACCCTCGGGCGTCTCATCGGCGAGTGAGGCGAGCTGAGCGGCACCGGCCAGTTCCTCCTCGCTCACGCCGGCAGCTGGAATGAATCCCGCCGCCTGGCGATTGCCGAGAGTGATCGTGCCGGTCTTGTCGAGCAGCAAAACGTCGACGTCCCCGGCCGCCTCCACCGCGCGGCCGGACGTTGCGATCACGTTCGCCTGCATCATGCGACTCATCCCCGCCACGCCAATCGCCGACAGCAGTCCACCGATCGTCGTCGGAATCAGACACACCAACAGCGCAATCAGCGCAGTGATCGTCACGGGGCTGCCGAGCCGCGTCACCTCGACGCTATATTGCGAGAACGGCAGCAACGTCGCGGTGGCGAGCAAAAACACCAGAGTCAGCGCCACGAGCAGGATGGTGAGCGCGATCTCGTTGGGTGTCTTTTGCCGCTTGGCGCTCTCGACCATGGCGATCATGCGGTCGATGAAGGTCTCCCCGGGGTTCACCGAGATGCGCACGACGATCCAATCGGACAGCACGCGGG
>JBMFWZ010000052.1:0-21446 GCA_049964755.1 Steroidobacteraceae bacterium
GCCCAGGCCATGCTGACGGCCCCCAGCACCGTCAATCCCGTCACGGTCCCGAGCTGACGCGTACTGACGAAGGTCGGCTGCAGCAGGTGCAGCAGATACGCCACACCCAGGCCTGCGCCCAAGGCCGCGATCAGTGACACGAGGATCAGGCGCGGTCGCTTCGGCGCGACCGGCGTGTACTGGGCCATCGGCGGATCGATGACCTGGAACTTCACGGTGCCGGTCGAGGCGGCCTGTTGCCCGAGCCGGGTGCTGTCGAGGCGCCCGAGCAGCGCGTTGTACTGCTTCTGGGTCACGGTGTAGTTGCGCATCAGGTCGGCATATTGGGCCTGCACCTGGGGTGCGACCTGCATCTGCGATTTCAGTTGCGCGATCCGTTGGCGCTGATCGGCGATCTGCTGCTGCAGTGAGGCGATCGTCACCTGCTGGGCGTTGTATTTCTCCTCCAGGCGCTGGTAGACCGGATTGGCGGTGAGTCCGAGCGCGGAGGCCGCACTCACATCGCCGTGCTGGGCCGCCGCCATCTGCGTCTTCTCCCGCGTCTTCAGCTCCTTGATGGTCTCGCGCAGCGCAATGACATCCGGATACTTGTTGGTGTACTGCAGCAACAGTTGCGCCAGGCGCTGCTCGTCCTGCTGGATCTGTTGCTCGGTGTCGAGCGCCGCACCGCTCAATGGCGCGCTCGTCGGGCCGGCCGTCGTGTACTGCTGCCCGGTGTGCAGCTCGCGCGAGAGGGCGTCCCCTTCCCGCTCGGCGACGAACAGATTCTGCTGCAGCGTCGTCAGGCTCCGCTGATCCGACTGCAGGCGCGAGAAGTAATCGCCCTGATCACTCGGCAGCAGCCCGATGTTGCGCTTCTTGAAGTTCGCGAGCTTCTGTTCGGTCGCGGAGAGCTTCTGGCCATATTGCGCAATCTGCTGATTGAGGAACTGGACCGCCTCCTGCGAACCCTGGTTCTTATCGAGCAGCGTGCCTTCCACGAAGGTATTGAGCAGCTTGTCGACCACCTGCACGGCGCGAGTGCGATTCGGATCCTTGTAGGTGATGGTGAACAGCGCCGCGGAGCCGCGGCCCGGCGCGAACTTACCCGTGATGTCCAAATTCTTGCGCAGCTTGTCGATCACGAGCTGCTGCTGGACGCTGGTGAGCGCACCGGCCATGAGATTGGTGCCGTTGGCCACCTTCTCGAGCTCCGGGGTGCCGAGGATGGCTTCACGCACCCGCTCGATCTGGTTCTCGACGTTGTCGGCGAGCCCGATGCCGCGGGTCGCCTGACTCAGCGTCGTCCCGGTGTCGACGAAGACCCGCGCCTTGGCCTCGTAGGTATTGGGGATGAGGAAGATGACCGTCCAGAGCGCGACCGCCACGCCCCAAGCCACGAACAGCGCCACCCACTTGAAGCGCCAGGCGCCGCGCAGCTGGTCGAGCAACTCCTCGACCGTGGCGTGCATCGGGGGCTTTTTGTCCGGCTCAGTCGGCATGAGAATGACCTGATCAGAAAAGGGATTCGGGGACGACCAGCACATCACCCGGGTGCACCGGGTAGTTCTGCGACAACTCGCCCTTGTTCAAGAGGTCCGACAGATGCACGTGGATCACCGTCGTATGGCCGTCCACCGTGCGCTCGAGCTTCGCGTCATTGCCCGCCGCATAAGGGGTCAGTCCGCCGGCGGCGAGCACCACATCGAGCACATGCATGCCCTCGTGATACGGAAGGGACTCCGGGTGCACCACCTGACCGATCACCTGCACCTGGCTCAGCACGCTGAGGGCCTGGTTGACGATGACCGTCACCTTCGGATGACGGATGTATTCGCTCAGCGCCTTGTCCATGTCCTCGGACAGCTGCATGGGCGTCTTGCCCGCTGCCATCATATTGGCGATCAGCGGCGTCGAGATCCTCCCGTCGGGGCGCACCGGGACGGCTTTCTGCGACAGGTCCGCATTCTGCCAGACGAAGATGTCGAGCACGTCCCCGGGGCCGATCACGTAGTTCTTGGCATCCTGGGGGGCGTCCTGGGGGACCTCCCGGGGGGTGAGCGGCGCCTTCGCCACCGGCGGGGCGGCGAGGGCGGGCAGCGCGACGCTGAGGGCGAGCACGGCGGCGAGCGCCCACCCGGAAAAACGTGACATGGATCGCATCATGATTCGAGCCTATCGCAAACGGGGTCCTGGGGTCTGTGCGCCATCAGGATCTTTCGCCATCGTGCTCACGCGCCGCGATGCTCGAGCGAGGCGAGCAGCTGCTCGGCCGCCTGGCGGGATGCGAAGACCGTCGTGCCGGCGAGCGCCTGGGTCAGCACGGTGCGGGCCTTGGCGGCCTGCCCCGCCTTGGCGAGCGCGTAGGCGTAGTGATACGCCATGTCCGGGTCATGGGGTGCAAGCTGCGTGGCGTGCTCGAGGTAGGGCAGCGCCTTGAGGCTCTGCCCCCGCTTCACGAGGATCCAGCCGAGCGTATCGGCCACGCTCGGGGCCTCAGGGGCGAGCTTGTAGGCGCGCTGGGCATACCCCAGAGCCTGCGGGCGCCCCAGGTGACCGAGCGCCCAGGCGAGATTGTTCAGCGCCACCACATTGTTCGGAGCCCCCGCGATGACCTGCTGGTACTCGCCAATCGCCTGCGGCAGCGCCTTGCGCACGGTCAGATCGTAATCACCCAGCACGGTGCGCACGTCCCAGTCCTTCGGCTCGCGCGCGAGCCACTGCGTCAGCGGCTGCTCTGGATGCGCCGCATGCGCGGCGAGCTCGACCTGGTAGAGCTGCACGGCGAGCAGCGCGCTCGGGCGCAGCCGCTGCGCCGCGGTGAGATCCTGCACCGCCGCGGCCGTCTGGCCGAGTTTCGCCTCGACCGTGCCCTTCAGCGCCAGAACGCCCGGATTCTGCGGCTGCGCCTTCAGGAGCGCATCTGCGCGCGCGAGCGCCGCCTGCCCCTTGCCGTCGTGCACATCGAGGAGTGCCAGCGCACTCTCGGCCGGGAGCCAATGTGGTTGGGCATGGGCTGCCTTCTCGAGCGATGCGCGCGCCGCGAGCGGCTGGTTCAGCGCCAGTTGTGCCCGCGCGGTGTTGAACCAGAACCTGGCATTGTCGGGCTCGAGCTGCGCGGCTTTGGCGAAGCGCGCGAGTGCGGCGCTGAATTGGTTCGCCTGCATCAGCATCCCGCCGGCATTCTCCTCGAGCGCGGCATTCTTCGGTTGCGTGGCCACCGCGGCATCGAGCGCCGCATCGGCGGCCTTCAGATCGTTCTGCGCGAGCGCCACATGCGCTAAGCCAAATGAGATGGCGGCCGGCGGATGCGCACCGGCGGCCTCGAGCACCGCGCGGGCCTGCTGGAAGTTGCGCTCGCGGAAATACACATCAGCCAGCGCGAGACGCACCGGCAGCGCCTGCGGGTGGGCGCTGAGCACGGCCTGAAGGCGCTGGATGGCCGCCTGGGGTTGGCCCATGGCCTGCTCGATGCCGGCCAGATCGATCAGCGAGCCCACGTCATTGGGATTCGCGGCAAGCGCCCGAGCGAGCAGCGCGCGGGCCGCTTGCGGCTTGCCCTGCTGCACGTCGAATGCCGCGGCAAGATTGAGCACCGCCGCATTCTTAGGGTGTTCGCCAACCAGCCGGGCCACCTCGGCACCGGCCGCACCGACCCCGTGCACGGCACCCACCGCGTCGATCAACATGCGGTCACGACGGATATCGGTGCTGTCGTGCGTCTGCTGCAGCAGCGCCAGCGCCTGAGCGGCCTGGCCGCTGCCGAGATACACCTCGGCGAGATTGAGCTTGGCCGCCTCGTCCTTGGGGTGAGCGCGCACAACGCCCTCGAGCGCCTGGGCGAGCGCCTGCGCATTGCCGGTGCGCTGGGCCGCCGCGCCGTAGAGCGACAGCAGCTGCGGATCGAGCGTCGGGGCGCTCAAGGCCGGCGTCAGCACCGCGAGCGCACCCTGCGGCTCTCCGAGTTTCAGCTGCACTTGCGCGAGGAGCTTGCGCGCCTCGAGATTGTCCGGCGTGCGCTGCACGACGTCCTGCAGCTGCTCCTGCGCCTGCTCGAGGTCCCCGCGCTGCAGCAGTGCGGCGCCGAGCAGCATGCGCGCCTGCACGAACGTCGGCGTATCGGCCACGACGCGCTCGAGCAGATTGATGCCGCCGTTCAGATCGCGGCGCGCGAGCTTGATGCGGGCCGACAGCAGGAGGGTCTCCGGTGCGCTCGGCTCGATCGCCGCCAGACTCGCCTGACTGTGGGCCGCCGCATCGATCTCCCCGAGCGCGAGGCGCGACTCGGTGAGCGCAATCAGTGCGGTGACGCGGTGCAGCACCGGCTCGGCGCGCGCCATGCGCTTCAGCGCCGCGCTCAAATGGTGCTCGGCCGGTGCGAACTGCCCCTGCCACTCATCGATGCGCCCCTCGAGCACCCGCGGCTCGGGCGCCTTCGGATCGAGGCGCACGGCGGTCGCCAGTTGCTGTTGAGCCTCGTCCAGCTTGCCCTGCTGGACGAGCGCCTCGGCGTAGAGATCGCGCGCTTCGGGCGCGTTCGCATGCGCGCTCAACACCGGCTTCAGCAGGGCGATCGCGGCATCGGTCTGACCAGTCGCGATCAGCGCCTTCGCCTTCAGGAGCGTGCGCTGGGGTTCGGCGAGCTGCAATTTGTGCTCCGCCAGCGCCGCCAGCAGCGTCTTGGCCTTGCCGGTCACCAGCCACACGCGAGCCTGCAGCAGGTTCACGTCGGCACCGCGGGCCCCGGAGGCGATCGCGTGTTCGAGCGAAGCGCTGGCACCGGTCGGATCGCCTGCGGCGAGCCCGAGCCGCGCCAGCAGCAGCCAGGCCTGCGCATTGCGCGGCTGCTTCTGCACCACCGCGCGCAGATCGACCGCGGCGCGCTGCCACTGTCCATCGCTCATCTCGCGTTCGGCGCGGTGCATCCGGTAGGTCGGCGTCAGCAGCGCCCCGCATCCGGTGAGCGCGAGCGCCGTGAGTACCACACCCGATGCGGCCCACGGGCCACTCGGGGAGTTCGTCCTGTTCGTCATGTTCCAACCTCCGCATGGACTATCGGCGCGAGCTCGGCCGAGGCCATACTCAACCGCTTCCGCGCGGCAGCACAATCCGGATGACAAATCGCCCGCAACGCCGTCAGTGAGGATACCGGCCGAGTCGTGAAGGCTGCAATCCCGTACCACAGTTGCGACAGTCGCGCATCGACGAAATGGCGCGTGCCGATCGTCTCGCGCGACCAGATGAGCGAGCGCTGTCCGCTGCGGTCTGCCACGGTCATTTCCAGCCACGCGCCGGACGGACTGTTGACGATACGGGTACCGATCAAGGTGAGTGCCGCCTTGTCGCCGAGCAGCGAGTTCCAATACCCGAGCAACTTACCCTCCTGGGTCTGCGTGCGGTACGCCACCTCGAAGGTCTCCACCGAGTGCCCGCGCGGCGTGTCGTAGCGCTGCTCGGACTCGGCGCTCGCATCCAGGTATTGAGGGGACCAGGTGCTGTACGTGATGCGCTCCGGACCGGTCCATCCCGCCGGCGCCGCCGGCCAGGTGATCGCCACCGGCTGATCGGCCACCGGCGAGAGCCATTCTCTGCCATAGATCAGCATCGGCAGGACCACGAGCACCGCCAGGGTCGAGAGCGCGCGACCGGCAGACGCCTCGCCCGGATCCGTTACGAGCGGTGCGGCCGGTGCCGGACGCGATGAACCGGCCGCGGCCGCTCGCCGGTCCCATCGGATCGCGAGCACCCCGGCGAGCCAGAGGAAGATCAGGAAGAAAACGACGAACACCGCCCACCCGAACCAGTAGTGACTGACGGTCACGAGGTAGGTCTGCATGTTCGTCTCGTACGCCGCGACGATGATGACGAAGATGCGGATCCAATTGCCGATGAGTGCAAACAGCCCCATCAGCGCGAGCCACAGCACCCGCCGGCGCACGCTGTCGCCGGCGAGCTCGCCGTAGAGCGCCGCGAGCGCCAGGCCGACGACGAAGAAGTGCAGCCCGCTGCAACCCCAGGCGATCTCGAGCGTGCCGCCCGGCAGGTGGACGAAGTCCCCGGTGAGGTAGGCCGGAATACCGATCAGCCAGACCAGCAAGCCGTTGGCGTGCACGCTCAAGGACTGCAGCAGCGCATTGGTGTCGGTCCAGGCCGGCATCGCGAAGTAGAGAAAGCCGATCGGAAAGCGCAGCGTGCGGGCCACTGGCCAGCCGAGCGTTGCGAGGATCGCGGCAAAGAGCAGCAGCGGCAGGATCAGCAACTGCGGATCCTGGACCGCGGCGCCGTAGAAATAGATCCAGGCGAGCGACAGCACGCCAATGGCGAGCAGCGCGCGCGGCTCAGGGCGCAGCGGTGCGGCGAACACCCGTCGGCGGTCGCGCACCACCAGCCACAGCGAAATCGCCAGAACGAGGTACCCGTGGGTATAGGCCTTGTCGACCGTATCGGTCCAGAAGCCGTTCAGTGCCACTGCACTCGGCCAGTAGACCAGCGCCACAGCGAACCAGAAACCAAAGATGACCACCAGGCGGTCCCAGCCCGCGGTCTGTGCGGCGGCCTCGGCGGGTGCCGCGCCCGAGGGGGCGTCTGCGCGCCACCCGGAATCTGAACTCAGATCAGCCATGCTGCGTCGGGCGCATGCTCTGCAGTCGCACGCGCTTCGTCCTCCAACGTCCGGAATTTCTTGGGGTTATCCTACCAGTCCGGGCGGTGCTTTGCCCCCCGATCGGACCTCTGGCACGGGCAGATTAGAGCGCAGTGTGCGGAACAGGTTCAGGAACTGAGTCCCAGTTCTCACCCGGAGGCGGATGAAACGATCGGAGGGATGCGCCGGCGCCTCACCGGACCGCGCTACCCCCTCGCCCCCCTGTTCTGCGACCTGTGCCGAGGGCCTGCGCCCCCCATCTGCTCATCGTTCAGCTGATCGTCTTGCTCGCGACGTTCGAGAGGCTGCTCTCAGTGCCGGTGGTGGTGTAGGCCGTCACCGCGAAATACCACGTCCCGCTGGTCAGCCCGCCGATGACATAATTGGTGACGCCGATCGTGTTCACCTGCACTTCCTGATTCAGCGCATTGGGGCTGGTGCCGTAGTGAATGTTGTAGCCGGCCAGATCGGTGAGCGTCGAGCCATCGGTATTGGTGGTCGGCGCCGTCCAGGACACGTCGGCCGTGCCACTCGCCGCCGCCGCGCCCACCACCTGAATCGTGAAAGGCGGTGCCGAGGCGCTTTCCTGTCCGTCGCTCACCGAGATCACGATATTGGCGTAGGTGCCGACGTCAGCGGCCGCCGGCGTCCCGGTGAGCTCACCCGTGCTGGCATTGAAGGTCATCCACGGGGCCGCGTTCGCCACACTGAAGGTGAGGGTTTGACCGTTGCCGCCGGTGACATTGGGGGTCAGCTTGAACGTCTGGCCGACCGACACCGAGCCCTGCGCGGCCGCGCCGGTGCTGATCTGCATGGACTTGACGGTCGGGGGACTCGAGGAGGTGCCGATGGAGGCACTTGCGCTCCCCGTGCTCCCTCCGCTGCCGCCACACCCGGAGAGTGCACCGAGCACGACGAGCCCGCACACGATGACCCTAGCCGACACCCGAATCCGCATATCTGCTCCGCGTCCCGGGACAATCCCGCGGACTTCACTTCAACGGCCGCACTGGGGCGGCCGCAATCGAAGCAGAAGCAACGATCGTGCCAGATCATTTTTTCGTGAAATAACATAGAGATACAAACTGTATAGATCAACTCCCGGGTGATCACAGCAGTGCGGCGTCGGGCGCCGCAGACGGAATGCTGAGAGCTGAGCGCGGCAATATCTCGCAACTCGCTGATTTGACGGCCGATGCCCCCGTTTCGCCTCCCGTGCCGATTGCGGTCAGCGAGTGTCACGAATTGTCAGTTTTTGGCGGTCCGTGCAGCCCGCGCATCCAACATCAAACATAACATCGCGCTTCACGACATAACGACGGCAGGGACTTTCCGCGATGCGGAAGCGCTTCACATTCTTTTTTTTCCTCGCGCGCCGCGCGCCCGCTACCTACGATCCTCCCACGCGCCACGGGACTTGTGACGCAGTTCTCACACCGCTACACTCGCGCAAATTCTCATCAGGTGCCGGCACGGGCCCACCGCACGCCCCCGCCGCGTCATGAAGGCCAAAACCGCCCGACCCTACCTGCTCGTGATGCTGTTCGGATTCCTCGCCTCCCATGGCTGGATGATCACCGAATACGGCCCGGGCACGGGCGCCCCCGGAGTCGCTCCTCCGTCTGCCGCCCGCGGCACTCCCGAGCCGGCGGTGCGCGAGCGTGCGGCGGCGGCGCCTGCAGTGTGGGCTCTTCAGCCCAGTACCGGTGCTACCGTCCCACCCGCGGCGCGCACTCAGCGTCCCGACGAGGGTGCCGCCGCTGCGCGCGAGGGGCTGCGGGCCGACTCCGCTGCGATGTTGGCGGCCACGACGCCGGGGAGTCCCGAGACCGCCTGGCCGAGCGATCCGGCCTCGGACCTGACGTTCTCAGGCGCCACCAATCTCATCTCCGGCCCGGTCGGGGGGTCTGCTGCGCCCGCCGATCCGCCCGTCGTCGGTGCCCAGCCGAGCCTCGGGGCGAGCGCTCCCCCGCCGATCTCCGGCGGCGCTCCCGAAGCGAAGGAGCTGGCCGAGCCCGGCTCGCTGGCGCTGCTCGTCGCGGGGCTGATCGTACTGGGGTGGATGCGACGGCGCGCACGCGCCGTCTGAGCCGTCCGGCTTAGGCTTACTTCGGCACCGGGATGGCGGTGCGCTCCAGCAGATCGTAGAGCGTCGGGCGCGTGACACCGAGCAACTCCGCCGCCTTGGACACATTCCCGCCGGCGATGGCGAGCGCCCGGTGCACCGCGGCGCTCTCGGCCTTCTGGCGCACCTCACGCAGCGGCAGAATGATCCCGCCGTCCTCGGGCTGCTCGAGCGTGAGATCCTCGGCGGTGACGAGCTTCCCCTCGGCCATGATGGCCGCCGCGTTGACCCGGTTCTCCAGCTCACGCACATTGCCGGGCCAGCCGTAGTGCTCGATCGCGGCGATGGCGTCGGGGGCGAGTTTCATCTGCGCCTTGCCGTGGCGTTTGCAGGCTTCCTGCAAGAGGTAGTTGGCGAGCAGCACCGGGTCCGAACCGCGCTCGCGCAGCGGCGGGATGTTCACCGTCACTTCGCTGATGCGGTAGAACAGGTCGTCGCGGAAACTCTTCTCGGCAATGGCCGCCTTCAGATCCCGATGGGTCGCCGCGATGATGCGCACGTCCACCTGAATCAGCTCGCGCCCACCCACTCGCTCGATGACCCGCTCCTGCAGGAAGCGCAGCAGTTTCGCCTGCAACGACAGCGGCATGTCGCCGATCTCATCGAGAAACAGCGTGCCGCCATCGGCGGTCTCGATCTTCCCGCGCGTCTGCTTGACCGCGCCGGTGAACGCGCCGCGCTCGTACCCGAACAGCTCGCTCTCGAGTAAGTTCTCCGGAATCGCCGCACAGTTGATCGCCACCATGGGCGCTGCGGCGCGGGTGCTCAAACCGTGCAGTGCCTGGGCGAGACGCTCCTTGCCGGTGCCGCTCTCCCCGAGCAACAGCACGGTGGCCTGGGTCGGGGCGAGCTTCTGCACGAGGCGGCAGATCTTGGCCATCGGCTCGCTCGCGGCAATCACCCCATCGAGGGCGTTCGCCGGGCGGCTCTCGGCGAGCCGCCGGTTCTCCGCCTCGAGCTCATGGATGCGCCGCGCCCGATCGATGACGAGCGTGAGCACCTCGAGATCAACGGGTTTCTGACAGAAATCATAGGCACCGAGGCGGATCGCGCGCAGCGCGTGCTCACGGCCCTCCCGTCCGGTGACCACGATGATCTTGGTCGCCGGCGCCAGGCGCAGCAGCTCGGTGATACACGCGAAGCCCTCCTCGACGCCATCCGGATCCGGCGGCAGGCCCAGATCCTGCAGCACAATGGCCGGCTCTAGGCGGCGTGCCGCGCCGAGCGCTTCCTCGCGCGAGCCGGCGCACTCGACATCGAACTCATCCAGCGCCCACTTCAGCTGGCGCTGCAGACCCGGATCATCCTCGATGATGAGCAGTTTAGTTTTGGGATTGAGGCTCATTCACAGCGGTTCCTTCTGGCGCGGCGAGCATCGGGGCGAGCGGCAACCGCAGGAGGAAGCGGGTGCCGCGTCCCGGGGTGCTCTCGACCTCGATCGACCCACCGCTCTTGCGCACGAACTCGCGCGCCTGGTAGGCCCCGATGCCGAATCCCCGCTCGCCCTTGGTGGTCTCGAAGGGTCGGAACAGCCGCTCCCGGATGAACGTCGCATCCATCCCGCAGCCGGTGTCTGCCACCTCGATCACACCGTGGCGGCCCGCCCGGTGCACCGATACGGTAACCGATCCGCTCTCAGGTGTCGCCTCCTGGGCATTGCGGATGAGATGTTCGATCACCTGCAGCAGCCGCTCGCGGTTGAGCACCGCCTCGGCGCGCTCACCGAGTGCCAGGCGCGGCTCGGGCACCCGCCCGGCGCAGCGGCGGATCGCCTCGGCGCAGAGCTCCGCGAACTGCACCCGCTGGCGCTGCTCGGTGAGCACGCCGCTCCTCAGCTCATCCATCAGGCGCGTCATGCGCTTGACCGAATTGTCGATGGTGAGGATCGCGTCGTCGAAGAACTCTGGATTGCCGCGATGGCGAGCCGCGTTCTGCACCACGAGCGCCTGCTGAGCGATGAGGTGACGCAGGTCGTGCATCAGCACCGCGGAGAGCCGGTTCAGCGCCTCGAACTGGTGCGCCTCGGCGAGCCGCTCGGCGGCCTGCTCAAAGGCGAGAAAACTCGCCACCTGCCGGCCGGCGGCGCGCAGCAGATCCAGTTCCTCCCAGGAGAGGCGCACCGCCGCGAGCGGCTGGCCGATGAGCACGAAGCCAACCAGCGCCTCGGTGCAGATCAACGGTACGACCAGCCAGTAGCGGGCGTTGTCCAGCATCCACTCGGGCGGATCGAGCGGCGGCTGGCGGCCGGACTGCCCGGCGCGCATCGCCCGGAGCTCCTCCAGATCGCAGATCCACTCGCGCTCGCGCAGGTACTCGAAGAAGGCGGCATGACCGCCTTCGCGGGGCGCACCGGGTGGGGCGAGCTCCCCGCCCGCCGGGAGGTAGGCGCCCTCCTGGTCCTTCAACCACAACCCGCCGCTCGAGGCGCTTAAGAATCCCGCCATGACGCTCGCGATGCGATCGTGCAGCGGCGTCTCGCCGCCTTCGGAGAGCGCGCGGGTGAGCTTCTGCCACTCGCTGCGGTAATCGTAGCGGTACGGGAAGAGATATTTGGCAATCGTGACTCGCGACCAGGCACGGAACTGCTCCGAGAGCGCTGCGACCGCGAGCACGAGGGCGCCCGCGGCGAGGAACAGCAACTGCCCAGCGGCGCCCCAGGAGCCGCCTAAGCGTCGGATGAGGAAGCTCCCGACCGCCATCACCATCACATAGAGCGCCGCGCCGAGGAGCGTCGCGCTGAAGAAGACGATGCGCGGGGAGAGGAAGGCCGCCGACTCCCACTCGGGGATGCGACTGAAACTGATCGCCAACAGCACCGCGAGGGCCGCATTGAGCACGCCCCGATCGGTCCAGAGCACGCCGGCCAGGCTGCCGTGCAGCATGGCCACCGAATACAGGCACAGATCCCAGGCGTAGATCGCCCCGATCGCCAACCACAGATACTTCAGGCTCCAGCGCTGGGTGGCGCGGGTGTTGCGCGCCACCTGCTCGACGAGCACGAGCCCGGTGATGGCGAGGAGAAATCCGCCCCAGAGCCAGTAGCGCCCCGCCTCGCGCACCAGTAACCCCGGCTCCCCCGGCAGGAACGCACCGATGGCCCAGAGCGCCACGACCCCCACCAGCCCCGAGAGGGTGCGCTGGGCGATGCGCCCGACGCCGGTGGTCCCGGCGCGGCTGAGGCAGCGAATCAGCACCAGCGCCCAGGCCAGATCGCGCAGGTACTCCGCCGGGATGAGCAGCACCTGAAGGGCGGGGCTGAAGTGTCCCTGCACGCCGATCACGACCGCCCAGCCGAACTCCGCGGCCACCGCCGTGGTGATGCCCGAACCGGTCAGCCGCCGCCGCCACCGCGTGAGGCAGGCGATGAGCAGCAGCAAGTACGCGGCGGCGCAGACGAGATAGGCGATCACGACGCGATCGAAATACAGCTCTGAGGGGGCCCCAAAGGGATCTGGACCGGCCGCGCGTGCCGCGCGGCCGGCGGTGAGCACCCTCGCAAATCAGGGCCCAGGCGTCAACGTGCAGACGATGTTGCCCGAGTAATCGGCCACGTACAGGACACCCGAGCTGCTCACGGCGAGGCCCCAGGGATTCTCAAAGAGTGGCGGGCTCGCCGTACAGCTGCCCGCCGTGCTCGAGCCGGCCAGGGTGCGCACCGTGCCGGTCGGGGTCACGAGCATCACCGTGTGGGCATTGGTATTGGCCACATAGACATCGCCCGAGGCATCGAGCGTCACGCCATAGGGATTGGTGAACGTCCCCGCCGTGCTCGAGGTCGGCGCCGTGGTGCCCGGCAACAGCGACACCGTGCCGCCGGAGATCTGCACCACCGTGTTCGCCCCCGTGTTCGCGACGTAAATGGTCCCCGCGGGGCTCACGGCCACACCGTAGGGCCCATTGAGCCCGTTGGCGCTCGTGGCGAGCGTGCTCACCGTGCCATTGGGCGCGATCGCCTTGATCGCACTATTGCCGGTATCCGCCACGATCACATCGCCGTTCGCCGAGTCGAATGCGACACCGGCCGGTAGGTTCAAGCCCGAACCGAGCAGCACCGTCGGGGTGCCCCCCGGCAGTGCATCTTCAAGAATCCGATTGTTACCGGTGTCGGCGACATAGAGCTGCGTGCCGGTCGCATTCACCGCCACGCCTTCCGGTCCGTTCAACCCCGAGATCAGGGTGCTCACCGTCCCGCTCGGGGTGATCTCGAGAATCCGACTGTTCAAGCTGTCCGCGACGTAAAGATTTCCGTTGCCATCGATCGCCAGCTGCGCCGGGCTGTTGAACGTCGTGCCACTCGCCGTGGCACTGCCGGATGCGCTGGCACTGGCACACGAGAAGCTCTCGGTCGTGACATTCGCCGTGATCGGGCCGGTGAAATTCCCCGCCGCGGCGGTGCACCAGTCCCAGTAGGGCTGCTGCGCGACGGTGACGGCGATATTGGTACCATAGGGAACAGAGTTGGCGAACGCGAAGGTGGTCGCATCCGCCGCGACCGAGAGCGTCTCTCCGGCGGTGTAATCCTGCAGCTTCAGTCCGCTCGTGGCGAGTCCTGAAACCGTTCCGGAGACTGTGAAGGACTGCACCGAACAGGACACGTTCGCGTCGGTCACATTGCTCGATGCCGTCCCCGAGGGCGCACTGACGGTGCAGGTCTCGCCGGTCGGCTGGGTCGCGATGCTGACCTGATAGGCCGTGCCAGCGGCAAGTGTCTGAGCGAAGACGTACGAACTCGACTGCGCCGGCACCGACAGAGAAGACGTGCCATTGAGCTGCAAGGCCAGTCCCGAGGCCGTCAATCCGCTCACCGCCCCGCCAATGGTGTACTGCGGCACACAGGAGACGGCCACGCTGGTCACATTGGCCGAAGCCGTTCCTGAGCCTGCGCTCACCGAGCACAACTCACCGCTCGGTTGGGTGGCCACCGCGACGGCATACATTGCACCGGCGCTGAGCGCGGTGCTGAAGGTAAACGTGCTGGCCCCACTCGGCACGCTGAGCGAATCCCCGCCATTGTCGGTGAGCACGAGCCCTGCGGCACTGAGGCCACTGACCGAGCCCCCGATGGTGTAACTCGTCGTTCCCCCACCAGACCCGCCACCGCCACCGCCACCGCTGCCGCTGCCGCTGCCGCCACTGCCTCCGCCGCCACAGGCGGCCAGTGACACCAGCGCCACGGCACCCAGCACCCAGGGCGCGAACCTTCGGCGGAATTGGATGAATGTCTGCACGTGATTTCTCCCACCGATATGCCCGTTGAGACTTCGGGAAATTATAAAGTGCCTGATCCGCACCGCCATCGCGGCATCACGATCAGGCGCGCCCTCGCGCAATTGCGACCGGAATCCTTGACGACCCTGAAAATTTTTGCCGGCCGCACGCCCGCATGACCCAACCCTGGGCCACCGTCACGGCCTCGGGACGAGAGGCTTTGAACACGGCGCCCACCGCGCACTCGTGGGTGCCGGCATGAGCGCTGCGGGTTCACAGTCGGGAGCGTCAGCGTCGAACACGGAATGCGACCGCCGCCGCATCGCTGCGCTCGCGCGCTCGCGGGGTCAACGCGAGATGGCGCCGGTGCGAAGCGCGTACGGTGAACTGCGCGTCTCAGGAAGGCTCGAAGCGCGACGGACGGGTCCGGCTCGAATCGCGCAAGACTGCGCGACCCGCGCAACCGCGCAGAGTCTCGATCAGCCGCCACCCACGCGCTGGAGCGCGTCACTTCGGCTCTCCTCTGATCGGCCACCATGCGCACCACCCCCTCGCCTGGCGCACAGTCCGCCCTGCCAACATCGCGCGCGCCGCATGCCCATTGTTGACTCGAAGTTTCCATGTTGGCGCACTCAGCGAAGTGAAATATGCACACATTAGATAAGCAAGGCAACTGGGGGGTGGTCTGTGCGAGAGCGCACACAGTTCAGGCCTTGAGCAATGTCTCGGCACGGCCGCGACCGGGCAGTGGGTGGTGGGTCAGTTTGAACTTGACCGATCATGACCGACCGGGCCAGCCGGCTCGCGTCTCGGGTGCAGCTCACCACGGACGGCCTGAAGGCATATCTCGAAGCGGTAGAAGGCGCGTTCGGGGCAGACATCGACTTCGCGCAACTCGTGAAGCTCTGCGGCGATTCCCCAAATGCCGGCCTTGAGCGCAAGTACAGCCCGTACGCCTGCCTCGGGGAGCGCCCGACGACGGTCACCGGCGAGCCCCATGTAGCGCAGGTCTCCACGTCTTACGTCGAGCGCCAGAACCTCACCCTGCGGATGAGCAGGCGCCGGTTTGCGCGCCTGACCAATGGCTTCTCGAAGAACATTGAGAATCTTCAAAAATTGAGAACCTTGGGCATGCCGTCCCGCTTCATTTCATGGACTACAATTGCGGCCGCATCCATCGGTCACTCCGGCTATGGCTGGCGGTGCCTCGGATCCCGTCTGGGAGCTGGACGAGATCGCAACGCTCGCCCATTCAGGGTCTAATTTCCAGGAATCGGTAAAATCCGAGCTTGAGCGCAACCGCTGGGTGCCCCGCATTTGCGTGTGATCGGTTTGACACTTTTCGTGCTAAAGTGCGGTCCCATATATGGGGAACGCACTCGCGTAGTGACGAGCTTCGCATCGAACGAGTCAGCCCCCAGGCAATTATCGGCCATGCGCGCAAAACTCAAATCCCCTACCTGTCTGCTAGTGCGCTGCATCGCGAATAAGTCCGGCGATCAGTGGCAGGTATTTAGCCTCGAATTTGGACTTGCGGTCCAAGCGGATTCGTTCGCGGTTGCTCGCCGCAAAATGGAGGCGATGCTCGATTCATACCTGTATGACGCGCTGGCTGGCGAAGATCGTGAGCATGCTGGGGAGCTACTCTCACGACGCGCTCCGTGGTGGGTTTTTGCTCGCTGGTATGAGGCGCGTATGCGTGAAGCGCTGCGGCAGCGCTCTCGCAACGTCAGGTCTTTCTTTGAGCCCTGGAATGTAGCTCCCCAGCTTCTCCGCCACCAGCAGTAAATCCCGATGAGCGGCCAGCATCCGCCTATTTCATGCGCGGATTTCAAGGCCATTCTGAAACAGTTGGGCTTCTCGCCACGTCCGAAAAGAAGCGGTACGTCCCATGAGGATTGGGTGGGGAACGTGGGAGGCAGATTCCGCAAGGACACTGTGGACTGTCCCAAAGCGCCCTTCTCACAAGACCTGATTTCGTCGATGGCGCACCAGGCGGGTGTCACCAAGAAACGCATCTACGAGCTGTATTTCGGCACTGAAGCCGAACCCAATCCGAGGGAGGAAGGCGGCTCGTAATCGAACTGACTCACGACTGGGCGGCCGCTGACATCGTCAAGCGAAACGGTGAGCGTTACCATCGGGACGCCGCCGCGGGCAGTTGCCGAGGCGCACCCGCCGGCACGGCGCAGCACATCGAACGGATGCGCCCCTTCACCGCCCGCCGCGCCGACCCCTCACGGGACTCGGCCAGGCCATCCCGTTCACGACGCGGGCCGGCGCCGGGGGGCGCCTTGAGCGCAACGGAGCGTTCAGCGCACCGGCGCCATGACCCAGTGCCGCAACCTTTGCACGTCGCGCAGGTGGCGCAGCCGCACCGGAAGACGCTCGAGCAGTCGTGCGGCCCTCGCGAGCACTGCAGCCCGTCGAGGCGGATCGGCGAGTGATTGGGCGTACAGCGCTGCGGCCAGCTCTTCAGGGACCCACACGTCACCGTGATTGCGGGCCAGCAGAGCGGCTTCGAAGCGCACGACGGGCGCGATGACCTGCTCGGCCTGCGCCCGTTGGCCCTGGCGCGCCAGCGCGAGCGCGAGCCAGGTCGACACGGCCGCACGGTCGCGTTCATGCGCCAGCACCGAGGGCGCAAACGGCGCGACGAGCTTGCCCTCGGCGAGTGCATCGCGCTCGGCGTGTTCGGCCTGTGCATAGTGGCCCTGCAGATACTCCGCCCGCCCATCGACTCTCGAGAACTCGTACAGCAGATACGCTTGCGCCAACTGCGCTGCGCCCTTCAACCCGCGTGCCGCCTGCAGCTCGCGGATCGCGCCGGCGGCGATCCGGCTCGCGCCCGCGTAGTCCGCGCGCTCGTACCGCTGTTCGGCCTGTACCGCCTGTGCATCGAGCCGTACGTCGTACCAGCCACCGCGATTCGGCGGGGCGCGCTGTGCGATCAGGCGAAACAAGCTCTGGGCGCTCGCCGCCGAGCGCAGCGCCGCATCGAGATGGCCAGCGCGCGCCTGCCAGTCGCCCATGCGAGTCGCCAGATAACGGATCTGGACCACGAACCCGCCGTTGAGGCTCTTGGCGACCCGGCCCCACGCATCGAACGCCTGAGCGCACCATCCGAGCGCCTGATCCAGCCGACCCTGCGCCCAGAGTGGCACGCAGACGTCGGTGAGCGCCAGCCCGAGGTTGTTCCACATGTCCACGTTCCCGGGATCGAGCTGCAGGAACGCGCGAGCGGTCTGCTGCTCCTGCAGCGCAAACCGTTGCGCGGCCCGCGGATCGAGCTCGCCCTCCGCGGCGGCGACCAGCCAGCCGTCGGTGATCTCCTTGGCATTCAAGGTGAGTCGGTACCAGGGGCGTTGCGCCAGCACTCCATCGGCCACCGCCAGCACCTTGCGACCGACCCGCAGCGCCTCGGCGTTGCGATCCAAGTTCACCAGCGCATTGGTCCGCCAGGCACCGGCGAAGGCGTAATCGGCGCTGATCTTCAGGTCCTGCAGCGTCGTGGCACCGAGCGCCGCGGCGATCTGCATCGCCTCACGTGTCGCGCGCGCGGCACCGGCGTAATCGACCCCGTAGGTTTGCTCCGCCCAGCCGATGCGGGTCAGCGTCTCGACGTACGCCTGCCGGGCGCCGAGCGAGGCGTCCGGCCGCTCGGCGAGCGGCTTCAGAAGCGCGACGGCGCGCTGGCAATCGACGAACCCGTTCTGTTGCTGCGCAAAGAGGATCGCGCACCGCACCGTGTAGGCTCTACCGAGCGCCACTTCGGTCGCCGGCGAGCGATCGGCGCCGACATTCAGGGCCCTCAGCAATCCGATCGCCTCTTGGACATTGCCAGTGGCGGTGCCGTAACGACCGAGGTAGTAGAGTGTCTTGGCGTGCTCGATCAGGGCCAGCGCGCCGTAGCGCACCGTCTGGGGGCTGCGCAGCGCTGCCGGCAGGTCATGGAAGTACTGGATCTGCCGCTCGGTAAACTCCGCGATGATCTTCAGCTGCCCGAAGCTCTGCAGCTCCCGATCGAAATCCCCGGCCAGGTATCCGAGCAGCCGCTCGGCATGCGAGCGGGCCTGCTCGGCGAGCCGGCGGCTCTGCTCGGCCTGCCGCTCGGCGCGCCAGGCGAACGCCGCGGCCGCAAGTGCGACGACGGCGAGCAGGATGCAGCCGGCGGCGATGGCGCGCGCCCGCGTGAGCGCACGGCGCGCCGCGCGCTCCCGGCTGCGTTGCTCCTCGAGCCCCCGCTCGGCCGCCTCGCGCGCCTCGCGCTCATGACGCTGGTCGCGGCTCGCCTTGACCACCCCGCACAACACGTCGTGCGTCAGCTCGACGCGGCGCACATCCAGCCGTTCCTCGATGCGCAGCAAGCGGCGGTTGACCAGCTGGGCCAGTGCGGCGGGCGCCGTCCCGGCGGCCACCAGATGCTTCAGCAGCGTCTCTTCGGCGACGTTTTCCCGAAAGCCCGACTCGGTGAGCAGTTCGTCCTCGACGATGCGCCGCACGGCGGGCGGCTGATCGGCGAGGGAGCGCTCGTAGAAGTTCGTGAGGATCCCCTCGCGCGAGCCGGCGAGCAGATCGAGCGAGATCGCCTCTCGCCCCTGGGCCACACGGGCATCGTTCAGTTCACGGCAGATCAGGCTGAGCAGCGAGGGCTCGACCTCGGCATGCTCGAGTTGCGCGCCGCCGGCAACGAAGCGCACGATCTCGGCCCCCACCTCAGGGCAGACCAGACTCTGCCCGGGCCGCAGCACCGCCTCGAGCGCCTGCGCACCGCGCATCGGCCCGAGCCGCAGCCGGTTCTGCACCAGGCTCGGCATCGCGTGCTTCAGGCTCTCCAGGGGCGCGAGGTAATCCTCGCGCAGCGAGAGCAGCACCCGATAGTCGGTGCGTTCGAAGTCGAATCGCTCCGCCGCACTGTCATCCTCATCGAGCCGCGCCTCGAAGGCCTTCGGCGGACGGTTCTCGACCAGATCGGCCAGTTCCTCGATGAAGCGCCCCGCACGGGCGCGGCCGAACTCATCGCTCTGCGCCAACGTGAAGAGCTCCTCGAACTGATCGAAGATCAGCAGCGGAATCAGCGAGGCGCCCGAGGCGTCGCGCAGCACATCGTCACGGTGGTGCAGGAACTCCCACAGCGACTCCCCGGCGGCGGACACCCCGACCTGGCTCCAGTGCCCCGAGACACTCGCGGCGCGGCGGATCGCGTCCTTGATCTGCTCGGCCGGCTCGGGGCTGTCGCGGCCGTAGTCGATGCGCACGTAGACGGGGCAGTAGCCTTGCTCGCGCAGCTTCGGGGCGAGCGCGGCGCGCAGAATCGAGGTCTTGCCCAGACCGGACTTGCCAAAGAGCACCGTGAGGCGCCGGCGTTGCACGCGCCGCGCCAATTCGGCGACTTCCTCGTCGCGGCCGAAGAAGTAGGCGCGGGTCTCCTCGGTGAAGGCGACCAGTCCGAGCCAGGGGTTGAGCGCATCGACGGTCGTCGGGCCGCCGGCGGACTCCTTCGGCTCGATGCTCATGCCGGACGTGCCCGGGTCAGCTCCGCCAGGCGCGCGGCGAACTCCGGAGTCACCGCCCCGTCCGGCAGCGAGGTGAAGTGCAGTGCCCGGAAGCGCTCCGGCACGATGGCATCGGCGGCAGAGGTGGCATCGAGACTCACCGGCAGGATGAACAGCGCGCCATCGGCCATGTTGCGGGCCCGATCGAGCGCGTAGTTCCACTCGCGCCTGAAGTACGCCTCCAGGCGCCGCTGCGTGTTCGCCGAGATCACCGCAATGAAGTAGGAGCAGCGCGCAATGTTGCGCTGGATCTTGCGATCGAAATCATCGCCGACTTCCAACCGGTCGAGATCGAACCAGGGGGTGACCCCCGCGGCCTCGAGCCCCGCCTTGATCTGCTGGACCGCCGGCAAGTCCTCGCGGGCATAACTGATGAACACCGCGTGGTCGGGCATCTCGCGGGCCGGCAGCAGAAAGCGCGTCGGTTCCGCGCCGGCGGCGGCCGTCGTCGGCGCTCGGCGTGCCTGCCAGCGCTCGGACAGCTCCGCCACGAAGCGCTCCGCGCCCCGATAGATGCGGGTGTGGATGCTCACCTGATGCAGGAAGCGCACCAGACGCTCGTCCTCGAGCGTCTGGTCATCGGCGAGCACCTCTCCCACATCCCGTGGCGCGGAGAGGCGCTGGCGCTTGGCCATGCGCAGAAACAGCCGCGCCACCCAGTTGGTGAGGCCGCTGCCGATCACCAGCAGGTGACTGTGCTCGAGCTCGTGGAAGAGCCGCTCGGGGGCCAAGTGCTCGCTCTGCAGCGCGCACAGGTACTCGAGCAGGTCCTCATCGGAGATCACATAGCTCGGGGACGCCGAGAGCTTACCGAACAGCTGATAGACCACCGGACGGGTGAGCCGCTCGCGCTCCGCGGGCAGATCGCTCACGCGGTTCGGCGTATAGGCGATCACGTCCGTCGCGGGTGTGCCGTCGAAGCGCTCGCGGTTGATCGCCGTCTCGAGCAGCCCATCGAACGTGGTCGAGACGAACAGATCGAAATCAGTGATGGCCGCCAGCTGACGCAGCGCGCGCGGCGGCTCGAACTCGGCGTCCTTGAGAATCCCGCGCAGCCGCACGTAGGCCTCCTCGCGCCGCCCGCGGTTGGCGAGGAACAGACACACCACGTCGTTGAGAGTGTAGTGGGGCGGCAACTCTCGCCCATCGACGTTGAGCCTCTGGGCGAGCCGCTCGGCGATCCAGTCGTAGAGCAGTCGCGGCCGTCCGTCGATCTGCACCATGAGCAGCTCGGGACCGACGATCGGGATGACCCTCCGGTCCTCGATGAAGCTCAGCAGATCTTCCCAGGCATCCTCGTCCAGCACGGTTCCGGACGACAGGGGCAGCGCAGCGTGGGTCATGGACGGCCGCGCGGTGGCATTCGTCCTATTTGCGGACCGGTATCAGCTTCGGACAGACCCCTTGATCGCAGCACGTGTATCGACCTGCCCTGTTCAGCGCGCCCGTTGTTGTTTGCGCCGCATGGTACGCCGCCGCCCTGGCCCGGTCCATCGCCGCGGCGCGGCACCATCAGACTCTCGGATGACGCTGCGCCGTCCCTCTTCGGCGTCTTGGGAGATCGGGATCTCGAGGCGCCAGACGCCGGGCGGCGGTGCACCGCGGTCTGGGGGTGAGTTCAGCCGATCCGCGCGCCGCGGACTGATCCTGAGATCCGCGTCATCACCGGCAGGGCGAGCGCCACCCCTCGGCTGAACTCGCCGGTCGCGCTGGCACGGGGGTCTGTGCGTCGATGCGGGGCCGCCGCGACACTCAATCGAAGCGAACTGGGAGGTGGGCGACCCCAGCGCTTTCGATCACCGCGTCGTGGGAGGTCCGCCGACCAGAGACACCCAGACCGCGCGCGGGCCTCCGTTTGCGCAGCGGTATGACCGATCAGTCCCATGAACCGCTGCACCGTCGAGCCCGCGCAACGTCAAGCGCGTGGAGCGAATCC
>JBMFWZ010000053.1:0-21378 GCA_049964755.1 Steroidobacteraceae bacterium
GCCTACCTGCTCAAGGAGAGCTTCGGGCAGCTGTGGGATTACAACAGCGAGGCATGGGCGCGGAAGTTCTTCGAGAATTGGCGCACAGGCCTCAAATGGCAACGGCTGAAGCCCTACGAGAAGTTTGCCAATATGATCGAGCGCCATTGGGATGGGATCGCAGCCTACTGCAGGCCGGAGAACAAGGTTGCCCTTGGGTTCGTCGAGGGCTTGAACAACAAGATCCGCGTCATACAACGTCGTGCGTACGGGTTGCGTGACGAGGAATACCTGCGCCTGAAGATCCTGACCTGCATGCTCCCTCCCATTTGATCAAAAAATGAGCAAAATTCACCCACACGATCACGCGAAGAGCCAAAATTTCAAATGGCGAGCTGATGGCGGACACCTCGGGCGGTGGCCTCTGCGATGTGCGCACACCCCAGTCGCCCTATTGGGTTCGCGTGTTTGCGGCAGTGGTTGCGCGACATCTTTGGGCGGCATTAACCCAGGGCCGATGGCACTGTGGCCGATACGAGATTCTCGAACGAGCCGTCAGCCGTCCGCGTCACTGGAGCGATGAGCTGTGGTGGGTCGAGCAGCGCCTTCGAACCTGGCCGGTTGCACTCGAAGACTCGGGCCGGCAGCTGTTTCGAAGAACGGATCCATGCCTGCTCATGCCGCCCTGGGAGCGTTGCCGCCAGTGCGTCCGGGACAGTGCAAGGGCCGACTGGACCGCGGTCCACGTCTGGCTACCGAACAGTTGGCGGTGTCTCAATCGAGACCCCGCCGTCAAGGCTGAATGCGCCGCAATCCTTGCGCGCTATACCTTGGACGCAGAGGACAATAAATCGGCAGCCGGGCTCGAGGCCACGGCGCCCGATTGGTAGTAGCGGAGGAAGGTCGTCAGGCTTCGGTGCCCGGTGAGGGCCATCGCCTCTTTCAAAGGCACGGCCTGCCGTCCGGCCTCGGTGACGAACCCGGAGCGCAGCGAATGCGCGCCAAAGTCTCCCTCGAGTTTCGCAAGCGCCGCCCGGCGCTTGACGATGAGCCAGACGGCTTGCCCCGAGAGCGGCCCGCCGGGGCGGCTCTTGTAAATCCGCCGAAAGATCGGCCCCGAGGTCACCGCCGAGGCGGTGAGCCACGCGGTAAGTGCCTCGGCGGCCACCCCGATCACCGGCTTGAGAGCGTCCGCGTTATCCCCCGTGCCCGCCTGGTCGGTTTTGGAATGCGTGAGGCGGTAGAGATAGGTCGTCTCGCTGATCCTCCGGAGATTCTCCATTGTGGCGGCCGCAACCTCGGAGCGGCGGCGACCGCCGGTGGCGAAGGCGAAGAGGAGGAGGGCGCGATCGCGAATGCCCGCGAGCCCGTCGGTGCACGTCGCGAGCAGCGCCGTGAGCGGATCGCGGGTCAACGCGGTCTTGCCCATCGGCCGCACTCCACGGGTGGCGTGACCGCGACGAATCCGCCGCACGAGCTCCTGCACGGCCGGATCGCGCACGGGATTCGCGAGCTCGCGCAGCTGGTGGGCCTTCGAGAGCACGGCGAGGCGGTGCATGACGGTGGCGAGCGCCGGGGCGCCGCGGCGGACTTTGAAGCCCCCCGCGACGAGCGCCGCATCGATCGCGGCGGGCAAATCGTGCACCAACATGCCCCCCGCGGGGGCAGCGGTCGGCGAATTGCCCCCCGCAGGGCTGCGCTGCACGTGATCGACGAGAAACTGCAGCACGACGGGCACCGGAACGGGGAGCGTGAGGGCGGTCCGGTAGCGCAGCTGAAACCACGCCGCCCAGTACCTCAAGGCACTCGCGTAGCTGCGCAGCGTGTTGGCCGATTCGCCTTCCTTCAGCAGTGCGGCGAGCGAGGCCTGCGTTTGCGCGTGCAGCACGGTCGGCTCGAGCGCCTCCACGGTCGCGTGCAACACGAGGCGCAGGGGCTCCGGGTTGCCTCCCGCGGGGATGCCCCCCGCAGGGGGTGTGCGCCCGGCAGGGGCGGTTGCGCGGCGACGACGTTGTGGCATACTTATGACAGTATATGATAAATATATATCTTATTTCAAGCGTTATTCACGATAACGCTCTCTTATCGTGAGTACTTATTCGGAAGAGTAGGGCGCAACGTGACCACCGAATCTCACCCCGAAGAAACGCCGGCCGACCGGCCCCGGCACCGCTCCGACGCGCCGTATGAGCCCCTGCTGCCTCCGGCACGCCGCTCATCGGGCGCACAGCCGCCGCCGGAGAACGAAGAGACCGCGCCGGAGCGCCGCGCCGCTGGGCCACTGCGGGCCCGGCGCATCTCCGCCGCCGAGGTCTTCGCGGCCGCCGACGCATTGCTCGTCGAGGGCGACCGGCCCACCATCGATCGGGTCCGGGTGCGCCTCGGGCGCGGCTCGCCCAATACCATCAATGAGCATCTCGATGCCTGGTGGCGCCAGCTCGGCGCCCGGATCCGCGACCTCCCCGGACAGGAATTCCCGCAGCTGCCCGAACGCGTCGCGCACACGTTGCAGCTGCTCTGGAATGAAGCGCTGACAGGTGCGCACGAGGCGCTGCATGAGGCCGTAACGACGCGTGAACAAGCGCTTCAGAAACGGGAATCTGCGCTAGCCGCGCGCGAGCACCAGCTGGAAGAGGAGCGACAGGCCCTGGCGGCCCGCGGCTCGGCACTCGAGGACAGTCTCGCGCTCGCCCGCGCCCAGCTCGGCGAATCCAATCAGCGCGCGGCAGCCCTCGAGCAGGCGCTACGCGACCGCGAAGAGTCCCTGGGGAGCCTCCAGCGGCGGCTCGAGCCGCTCGAAGCGCAGGCCGCGAGCCTCGCCGATCGACTGCAAACCGAACAACAGGCTCGCATCGCGGAGCGTGCCAAATTCGATGAACGCTATGAGGCCGCCGAGCGGCGGTGGTTGACCGAGGTGGACCAGGCGCGCGAGCGGCTCAAGGTTGCTGAAAAGCAAGCGCGAGCCGACACCTCGGACCGTGCGCGACTCAACGATGAGCTTCAGCGCGCGAAACGCGAAGCACTCGACGCCGTGCACGAGCTGAAAACCGTCCGCGTGGTCAACGCGGAGCTGCGTGAGCGCATCAAGGCTTTCGGGGATCATTCGACGGCGTCCACCGGTCGTCGTCGCACGTCGCGGCGGCCCCAACGGACGGCCTCCCCACGCAAGCGCGCGAACAAGACCCCGTAGTATTCAGATTCCCGAGGTCCAGCGAGGCGGGACAGGGGAGAACGTATGCCGACTGCAAAAGAGCTTCTTGCCGGGCGCACACTCACCAATGGCTGGAAAGTGACGCAGAGGGTCGCACACCCGGCGGGTGAAACCGGAGGTCACTTCTCCACCGGCTATCTCGTGGAGTCTCCTTCGGGGACACAACATTTTCTGAAGGCGATCGATTTTGAAGCGGCCATGCAGGCCAAAGACCCGGCCCGGGCCCTTCAGGCTTTGACCGAGGCCTTCAACCTCGAGCGCGACATTCTGAACCTGAGCAAAAGCAAGCGCATGAGTCATGTCGTCACGGTGATCGAAGACGGCACTGAGACGGTATCCGTCCCCGGCCCACCGCCGGCCGACCGACCGCAGACCGTTCAGTACCTCATTTTTGAGCTTGCGCACGAAAGCCTGCGGCACATGGTCACGGTGTCCAAGCGGCTCCCGATGTCGCAGGCGCTGAAAGCCCTCCATAACGTGGCGAATGGCCTCCGCCAGTTGCATGGCGCGCAGATCGCCCATCAGGACATGAAACCTTCGAACGCGCTGCGCTTTCCCGACGGGTTATTCAAAGTCTGCGATGTCGGACGGGCGTCGATGAAGGGGCGTGCGGCGCCGCACGATGGCTTGCCTTTCGCGGGCGAACGCACTTACGCCCCTCCCGAGCTCCTGTATGGCCAGGTGGATCCGGATTTTGTGGTACGCCGGCTCGGGTGTGATGCGTATCTGTTGGGGAGCCTTGCCGCATTCCTAATTACTGGCTTGCCCATGACGGCGATGATTGCGGAGGAGCTCGATCCAGCGGCTCGGCCGGCGGTATGGACCGGCCCCTATGCTGGCGTTCTCGGTCAGGTCCGGGCGGCCTATGCTCGAGCGCTTGATCGCGTGGCGGGCGAGATTCCGGCTGATGCGCCGTATCGCGAGAAGCTGATGACGTGTATCCGCCAGCTCTGTGATCCGGATCCTGCCCTGCGCGGCCACCCGCTCACGCGGGCAACGCTCGCGGGCGTCGGGAACGTCTACGATCTTGAGCGCTATGTATCAATCTTCGATGGATTGGCCCTCGAAGCGAAAATTTTTGAGCGTCGCGAGGGTAACCGATGAGCATCAGTCAGCCCGACGCCGACAGGCGCCTTCTGCCACGATGGCGGGCTTCGGAAGCGACCATCTCGACCGCCGAACTCGCGAGTACCTCGACCGTACAGAAGGAAGCCGAGCCCGATGCGCACTTCGAGGAGCGCAAGCTCGAATGGGAACACGGGCATTCCGTCGAGGTGGCCGCTGAACTGGTGGCCTCAGGCATCGCGCTCGGTCGCCTCAACGAAGTCGAGCCTGCCGTCCGGATGCTGGCGGACAATGCGTCCGATGCCACCCCGAGCATCCGGGCGGTCGCTCGGCGTGCGCTTGGTGAGCGCCCAACCAGGCCAACGGAGTCCCCAAGACTTCGGCCCGAACGCCTCGATCCGACACTCATTTACAGCCGAATCAGCGCATTGCGTCGACACGTGCATCTGCACCCGCGCGATGCCTACGCATGGGTCGACCTCGCGCGGCTCTACACCATCTTGGGTCAGACAGCGAGCGCCGAGCGGGCGATCCGCATCGCCATCCGCCTCGCGCCAGAGGATCGGTTCGTATTGCGATCGGCCGTTCGGTATTTCGTGCACGTCGAGGATCCGCCGGCTGCACAACGGCTCCTGAATGGCGCGCGCGCAACGCGGGTCGATCCCTGGCTCATCGCGGCGGAAATCGCGGTATCGCAAGTCGCCAATCGGCGGAGCCTGACGGCGTCCATCGGGCAGCGCGGCCTTGACCATTCTCAGTGGACTCCCCGGAGCAGTTCCGAACTGGCGGGGGCTCTGGGGACTTTGCTTCTGGAGGATGGTGCGACGCACAAGGCGCGGCAATTCTTTCGGCGCAGCCTCGAGGATCCGACCGAGAACGCGATTGCCCAAGCTCAGTGGGCCAGTCAACGCACCTCGGGTCTCGTCGTACCCGCACCATTGTTCGAGCAGCCCACCACGTACGAGGCTCAGGCGCTGCGCGCTCGCCTCGACGGTCACTGGGAGGTTGCCATCTCGAGCAGCTGGGAGTGGGCCGACTTTGAGCCGACCTCGAGTCGACCCTTAATGATGGGGTCCTATGTCGCAAGCGTGGTGTACGGGGATGGTGCCACTGTACTCGAGTTCAGCGAACGCGGTCTGAGTGCAGAACCCCATCATCCGGGTTTGCTCAATAACAAAGCGGTTGGACTCGCCTATCTCGGGCGAGTCTCGGAAGCGATATCGATTCTCGCCAAAGTCGCAATCGACGCGAGCCCACAGTTCATTCAACCAGCCCTTTATGCGACGACCGGACTTCTGGCGTTTCGTGCTGGCGATTTCGCGACGGGACGGGAACTCTACGAAAGGGCCGCGGCTCACCCCTACACCAAGCGGGATCGCGATGTGCGCATTCTCGCTCTGTGGCACCTGGCGCTGGAGGAGGCTCTCGCGCGAACCGATCAGGCCGAGGCTGCCGCTGCACGGGCGGAGCGCGCGAGCAAAGACACCAAGCTCGCCGAGGTGGCGGCACTTCGAAAACGTCTCGTGGGGGCCAAGAGCGAGGCCCATGGGGCCCGAAGCCGACATTGATCAGTGCAGCGCGGTCGCCACAGATTATTTGTGTCACCAGGGTCAAAATCGCGAGTCATTGATGTCACCCAGAAACGCGCGGGTGACATCAATGAGCAGTCTGGCGCCAGACTGACCGCGACCCGCGCCGGGACCAGTGTCACCGGAGCGCCAACTCATTGAATTGCGGCGTGTTCTCGGTGACGCCTATGAATTGGCGGGTGACACGAACAAACGGTCCTCACAACAGCGTGAGTGCTCGATTCGGCGACCAGAATAACCGGTATTTTGACTAACGATATCTTCGCCGCCGCTGGATTTGGGCGGGTGTCGGCGGCGGGACAGGCAGTCATCATCGGTGCCACCAATTTCGTGTTCACGCTGATGGCGCTCGCAGTCATCGACCGTTTCGGGCGGCGGCGCCTGCTGCAGGTCGGCTCCGTCGGTCTGATCATCGCGCTCGCGGCTACGGCCTACATCGAGCTATCGGGCTCGCATCGGAACTGGCTGCTGCCGATGCTGATGCTGTTCATCGCCTCCTTCGCGTTTTCGCAGGGCGCGGTCATCTGGGTGTATATCTCGGAGATCTTCCCGACCGAGGTCCGCTCCCGGGGCCAGGGGCTCGGTGCCTCCACCCACTGGCTGATGGATGCGCTCATCGCGACGCTGTTTCCGGTGGCCGCCGCCTGGTCGCGGGGATTGCCGTTCGTGTTTTTCGCCCTCGCGATGGTCGTGCAGCTCATCGTGGTCTCGGCATTCTTCCCGGAGACCAAGCGGATCGCCCTGGAAGAGATGGAGAAGGCGCTTGCGCACCCGCATTGACCGATCGGCCGCCCCAAGGCGGCTCGCGTTCACGCTCACCCTGGCCTGCGCCGGGCTTGCGGCAGGTGCCGGGATGGCGCTCGGGAACCCGTCGCCACGCCCCGTCGGGGCCGGCGCGTGGTACGACCAGCCCTACCGCCCGCAGGTGCATTTTTCCCCGGCCCGCCACTGGATGAACGATCCGAACGGCCTCGTTTATTTCAAGGGCCGGTACCACCTCTTTTTCCAGTACAACCCGTATGGCTCGCGCTGGGGGCACATGAGCTGGGGGCACGCGGTCAGCCGCGATCTGGTGCACTGGCGGCAGTGGCCTGTCGCCATCCCGGAAGGCCGCCGCAACATGATTTTCTCGGGCAGTGTGGTGCTCGACCGGCGCGACACCAGCGGCTTCGGCGCGCCCGGACAGGTTCCGCTCGTTGCCATCTACACCGCCAGTCCGCGCGACGGACACGGCCCGCAGACCCAGGATCTCGCCTACAGCCTCGATGGCGGGATGCACTGGCGCAAGTACGCGGGCAACCCGGTGCTCGACATCGGTCGGCGCAATTTCCGCGATCCGAAGGTGTTCTGGTACGCCCCGCTGCACCACTGGGTGATGGTGGTGTCGCTCGCGAAAGCCCGGCGCGTCTCGTTCTATTCCTCCCCGGACCTGAAGCGGTGGACCCACACCGGGGACTTCGGCCCGGCGGGCAATACCCGGGGAGTCTGGGAATGTCCGGATCTCATGCAGCTGCCGGTGGAAAACCGGCCCGGTGCCACCCGCTGGGTGCTCAAGGTCGACTCGCAGCACCTCGCGCCCGGGGATGGCGGGGCCGGGCAGGTGTTCGTGGGGCGTTTCAACGGGCGCACCTTCGTCGCTTCGCAGCGGACCGCCCAGTCGCTCGACCTCGGGGAGGATTATTATGCGAGCACCTCGTGGTCGAATCTCCCCGATCCCGGCCCTGGGGCCATCATGCTCGGCTGGATGGACAACTGGCTCTATGCCCAGGATGCGCCGACGGCGCCCTGGCGCGGCGCCATGGCCTTTCCCCGGCGGGTGTTCCTGCGACTGACCGACGGCACTTACCGGCTCATGCAGCGGCCCGTCGGGGCAATCCGGTCACTGCGGGGTAGTCCCCGCTCGCTCGCACGGGCGGCCCTCGGGAGCGAGCAGCCGCTGTTCCGCGTGGCCGCCTCGGGTTCGGCGCACGAGATACGGGCGCGCGTGCAGGTGGGTCGCCGCGGGCGGTTCGCCTGGGTCATCGGCTCGGGCGATGGTCGCACCGTCACGCTCGCCTATGACGCGGCACGGCGTCGCTTCGCGGTGAGTCGCGCCGGACTGTACCGCTTCTCCGGGAAGTTCGATTCACGCCACGGGGCGCCTTTTCAGAGCCCGGCGGGTCGCATCGACCTCGATGTCATCATCGACCGCTCCTCCGTGGAGGCCTTCGTCGACGGCGGAGCACTCACGGTCGCCGAGCTCATGTTTCCGGATCACGGGGCGTACACCGTGCGCCTGCGCACGCGGGGAGCGCGGGTCGAGCGGCTGGAGCTCTACCGCCTGCGTTCGATCTGGTGACGTCCGGCCGGGGCGGAGGGGCATGTCCGCCGCCGCGCAAGGCTGTAGAGGCGGCGCTCGCCATGAAGAGTGCATTCCCGCAGATCGACTTCCGCCGCGAGGTCACCATCGCGCACCTCTGCATCGACTATGACGTGAAGACCGGTGTGCTGGCCAAAGTGAATCCGCCGATCCGCTCGCGCGAAGATGTCGAGTTTCTATGGAAGAGCCTGCTGGACGGCGAGATCGACTGGGTGTGCAGCGATCATGCCTGCTGCCGTCACGAGATGAAGTTGGACCGCAGCCGCGCCAATGATATTTTCCTCGCCAAATCCGGATTCGGCGGCACCGAGTACCTGCTGTCGGCGCTCTTCACGGAAGGCCGCAAGCGCGGACTCTCCTATAACCGCATTGCGGAGCTCACTTCCTGGAATTCCGCCCAGCGCTTCGGGCTTCTGCAAAAGGGAGATATCGCACCCGGGCTCGATGCGGACCTCGTCCTGGTCGATCCCGACCGCTCATTCGTCGTGCGCGCCGCCGAATCCGAGTCGGGACAAGGCTATACGCCCTTCGAAGGGCTCGAGCTCTCGGGAAAAGTCGCCTCGACCTACCTGCGGGGCGACTGCATCTATCAGGACGGCAGCGTTGTCGGACCGCCGCGCGGCCGATACCTGCACCGACCCTGTCCGCGGGGCGGCTCCTGACCCGACTTGGACTGACCGACGCGTAAGCCACGGTGCGTGCGAATCGTCGTCGGTGGCGTGCTCCCGGACGTCGAGTGAGTGAAAAAGCCGTGAGCGCTCCGGGAGCGGATAGATCAGGCAGGCCATGCGCAAGCTCACACACGCGCGAGAAGTGAATTCAGGGGGGTACTTCTCTGCCGGCGCGAGCCAGATAGCTGCACGCCTCTGCGATGGTCACGACTTCGGCATACTTCGCCTGAAGGTCGAACAGGTTCGCCTCATGCGGTCCGGGCAGACGATCGCCCACGGCCTCCCGAACGACGACCGGCACAAATCCGTACTGGCAGCAATCGACCGCGGTGGCGCGCACGCAGCCGCTCGTGGACACGCCTGCGATCAGAAGGGTATCGACGCGCAGATAAGTCAGTGTCGAGGCCAATGTCGTGGAAAAAAAGGCGCTGGCATACTGCTTGGTAATGACGGTCTCGCCGGGCTCGGGTTCGAGGCCCTCGACAAAGCGCCCGAAGCGCGGCTCGGGCGCATCCTCGGCAAAGCATGCGAGCGCCCCAACCTTGCGATACAGGATTCCGCCATTGCGGCCGCCCTTCTCGTAGCTGAGATTCGTGTGAAACACCGGGATGCCTGCGCCGCGAGCCGCGAGCAGTAGCTCGCGCGCGCCCCGCTGCGCAGCGCGGATGCCCTCACCTCCATAAAGCGGGCCGTCCTCGAGCAGATACGCATTCACAAAATCGATGATGATCAGCGCGGGATGGGTGCCGAGCTCCAGGTGGCGCAGAAAGCCACTGCGAGCGTAATTTTCCTGCATCAACGCGCTGTTCTTGTCGCGGCTCATGCCACTCTCCGACGGCTATGAAACTGCCTGGAGGCGCGCGCCGGCGCCGCGATCGCCGCATGAGCACCCGGTGCCGTCACCACATAGCGGCTCATGCGGCATCAGTCGAGGCAACGTCCGCGTCCCGAGAGTCGCAAGCATACGGCTCCACTCGACCCCTGCCAATATTTGCAACATCGAGCATTGCCTTCCGCCGCCGCCAGCCCTCTGCCCTGCGCATCATGACTCGATATCCGTTGCTCCTGGCGGGACGCGGCTCGCACGCGACCCCATCAGACACTTCACAACACCCGCGCCACAGGCCGCGGCCTGCCGCTCCCCCCATTGGGTCCGCGCTTCCCAAATGACGCAGCCGCTGCCACACGATCCCAGGACGACGGGACGCCGGACGCAGATTTGTATACGATTTGTGGTTCCTCGTTCCAATTGGGGTAGTCCAGCGCCCAAATCGTTGCTATTCCGCAACATATTCAAGCAATTTTAGGCGGCTTTTCGGCGCTCGGGTCCTGCGTGTCGCTACCTAAGAACAGACTGCTCTAGCCAAGGCAAAATTCTTGTATACAATTAGGACCACTGCTCTCTCGGGTCCCGAGGTCCGAGCGAGGCAAAGTCGGATCGGCGCCGGTGGCCAGATGCGATTACATCGACGGTCACGAAACATTCAGTGCGTGGGGGTCATCAGCATGCAGAGAAAAACGCCGCCGGCGTGGGTCGCCGGAACCGCGATCGCACTGTTCATCGCCGCTGTATGCGGTGCGCCGCCGGCGCGCGCGCAGGGTGCTACGTCTACGCCCGCCACATCGGAGACGACTGGGGAACAGCTTGCCGAGGTCATCGTTACCGCACAGCTGCGCAAGCAGAAGCTGATCGATGTGCCGGCTTCGCTGACCGTCTTCACCTCGCACGATATCCGCGCCGCCGGCATCGAGCGCCCCACGAACTTCATCGCCCTCACCCCGGGAGTGTCCGCCGTACAGACCTCCGAAGTCGGCGATCTGGAACTGAGCATCCGCGGCATCAATACCGGCCGCGATACCGAGCCGAACTACGCGCTGGTGATCAACGGCGTGCTGCAGGTCAATCCTTTCGACCTGAATCAGGAACTAGCGAACCTGACTCAGATCGAGATTCTGAAAGGGCCGCAGGGGGCGATCTACGGGCTTAACGGCATCGCCGGCGCCATCATCATCAAGACCAAGAAGCCCGGGCGTCACTTTGACGCGGACGCAACGGTCGGCTACGGCAACAAGAATACCCAGTTTGCGCATTTCTGGATCGCAGGCCCCCTCACGTCGAACATTTCCGCGGGAATCAGTGGCTTTTATCGCAAGACGAACGGCTTTTTCTACAACAGCTACCTGCACTGCAACGATTGCGCAGACTATTACGATGAAAAAGGCGTAGCTCCACGGGTCATCATCCGCCTCGGCCACCGGGCGATGATCGACATCATGGCGAAGTACTCACGCATCCGCGCCGGCGCAATCAACTACAACGGAGCGTTCGCGCTGCCCGCGTTCGCCGCTGCGTTCAACAGCCCCAATTTCTTTCAGAACGTCAACGACCACAACTTTCAGTACATCAACAACGTCGTTCCGCGCAACGTTCAGGTCAACAAGCAGTTCTCCATCCGCGGCAAGTGGCGGCTCGACTTAGGCACGCTGACCGCCTTTTACGCGTACGCCGACCAACGCGAGTACTTCCTCACCGACGGTACGAGCGCGGCGTTCAACCTCTACGCCAACGTACCGACCAGCGTTGGGCCGGATGTATGCTCGGTCTCGGTCGCCGCCGAACCAGGTGCGCCGCTGCCTTCGCCCACGTTCTACGCGAATCAATTCGGCCCCGGGAACCCCGGCTTCACGCTGCTGCCGCCGTACAGTCCGACCACCTGTGACGGCTATCAGTATCAGCAGCGCGACGAGATCGACAACTCGGTGGAGGTGCGACTCACTTCGTCCACTGCCCAGCGCCTGCAGTGGCAGGGCGGACTGTACTACGCCAACATCCGCCGCCACGTAGACGTCTCGCAAGGCTCGGACAACGGCAATGGCTTTCTCGCACAAGCTTTCGTACCGACTGGCGGACCCAACCCAACCGACGTCGAATACAACGACCGCTTCAGGAACAAGGTATGGGCGATCTTCGGCAACGTTTCATACGAGGTGATCCCGAAGGTCGCGGCAGGCCTCGCGCTGCGCTACGACCGCGAGCAGCAGGAGGTCTCCAACAGAGTCGGCACCGGCGCACAGGCCTTCGCGCAGACCCCATGCTACGCACAGGGCCCCGGGTGCACGGTCGCGACCGCTCAACAGCCCTACATCAATCCCGCGTATACGATCGATCCGGCGCTCGCCACCACGGGAATCCCGAGCCGCTCGCAGGTTTTCAGCCAGCCGGAGCCGAAATTCACGCTCACGTGGAAGATCCGTCCGGAGCTGTCCGTCTACGGCTCCTACGGCATCGGATTCCGCAGTGGCGGCTTTAACTCCACCGGTGATGCAGCGACGGTGCTCAGCGGCTTCGGCGCGCTGCGCTATGTGCACAACGGTCAGCCGGTCGCTTCCGTGCCCTCGCTCCCGGTCGCATCGATCGGTACCTGCGCCAATGGCCAGAATGACGCCGTGGTCTATAATGCCCAAGGGGTTGGAACGTCCACCTGCGGCGGGACCCCGACGTATCCGAACGGGGTCAGCGATACGTTCAAGAAGGAGGTTTCCAAGGCCGGAGAAATCGGGTTCAAGACGGAACTGTTCCACCACCGCCTGTACGTGAGCGGCGACGCGTACCTGACCAAGGTGGACAACATGCAGATCTTCAATTTCTTTGCCGGCCCCTTCGGCCTGCTGCGTGTGGTCACCAACATCGACCGGTCGACCCTGAAGGGCGTCGAGGGCGCCGTGCGCTGGCAGGCCACTCGCTACTTGGCGCTGTTCGGAGGCATCGGCACCGTGGACAGCCGCATAGACCGGTACTCCGGCCGGCCCTATACCATCGGCAATTCAATCCCGTATGCGCCCAAGTACACCGCCGATGCCGGTGCGGATTTCAAGATACCCGTCAGTGACAGCTGGGCGTTCCTCGCATATGCGGATATGTCCGCGATCGGTAAAACATGGTTTGGTCCGGTGCAGAACAACCAGGTCCAAACGCTGTTCGGCGTGCCGGGAGATTTCTCAAAGACCTACCGCGACCCGTACCAGCTGTTCAACGCACGACTTGGCATGCAGTCGTTCCATTGGACCGTGACGCTCTGGGGTCGCAATCTCGGCGACAAGAAATATCTGGCCGAGGTCATTCCGGCTCCTGAGTTCGGCGGGTCGTTCATCTTCCAGGGGAACGGACGCGCCTACGGCGTAGAAGTCAGCTATCGCGATTGAGGTCGAGGTTCGCCAGCCATCGTCCACTCGGGGCGCGGCCGCAAAAAGCCGCGCGCCGGGTGGACGGGTCACGGTTGCCGCGCCGCACCAGGACTGCAGATCGCAGTTGGCGTCGACGGCCGGGCGCCGATGCGGGCTTCAGATCACGCTCTGGGCACGGAGCGCGGCGATGCGCTCGGGCGGAAAGCGCATCAGGCCAGCGTAGACTTCCTCGTTATGCTGGCCGAGCTCCGGGGCGCTCGAGCGAATGCCGCCCGGTGTGACCGAGAGCTTCGGCACGACATTCTGCATCTTCAGTTCCCCGAAGAAGGGGTGCTCGACCGAAACGATCGCATGACGTGCCGCGAACTGAGGATCCCGCAGCATGTCGGGGGCACGGTAGATCAGGCCGGCGGGCACTCCGTGCCGGTCCATCAATTCGAGCACCTGCTCCGTGGACAGCTGCGAGCTCCAGCGCGCAATGCGCTCATCGAGCTCGCGCTGATGAACCCCGCGTGCCTGGTGATTGGCATATTCCGCGCGCTGCGCCAGCTCCGGCTGGCCCATGGCCGCGCACAGCCGCTTGAACACCGTATCCTGGTTCGCCGCTATCAGCACCAACCCTTCCTGGGTCGGGTAGACGTTCGAAGGCGCAACATTCGGCAGGATCGCACCGGTGCGCTCGCGGATGTAGCCGGTCTTGTCGTACTCCGTGATCAGCGATTCCATCATCGCCAGCACCGCCTCGTAGATGGCCGAATCGACCACCTGGCCCTTGCCGGTACGCTCGCGATAGTGCAGCGCCGAAAGCGCCCCGAGACAGGCGAAGGTGGCAGCCAGCGAGTCCCCGATGCTGATTCCCACCCGCGAGGGCGGGGTCGAGGGATCGCCGACCACGTAGCGCAGCCCCCCCATCGCTTCGCCCACCGCGCCGAAACCGGCCCGGTGCGCGTACGGTCCGGTCTGACCGTAACCGGAGACACGGATCATGATGAGGCGAGGGTTGATGCTCGCGAGAGTTGCGTAATCCAAGCCCCACTTCTCCATAGTCCCTGGCCGGAAGTTCTCGAGCAGGAAATCAGCCGTGGCGACCAGTTCCTTCAGCACGTCCTGACCGGCAGCCTGACGCAGATCAAGCGTGATTGACTTCTTGTTGCGCGCTACCACCGGCCACCACAGCGAGGGCTCTCCGTGTTTCTGCCGTCCCCAAACGCGCATCGGGTCGCCCTGGTTGGGCGGCTCGATTTTGATGACCTCGGCGCCCATGTCGCCGAGCAGCTGTCCGCAGAACGGCCCTGCGATCAAGGTACCGAGCTCGAGCACCCTCAGATCCGCCAGCGCCCCGTGCTGCAAGGTGATCGACTGCTGCATCAATTCGTTCCTCGGCTCATGTCCGCTTCACTGTCTTTGTATGTAAACTACGATCGTCGGGAGCAATCGCTCTGAAACAGAGACGGTCACCCTGGACACATAATGCTTTATATTGTCGGGGCTTCCGTCCGCCCTCATCGCCACGGCCGGTTTAGCGCCGACTTGCAAATTGTATACAATTTGGCGCTAAATGGGAACCGCCGTCCGAGGCAGGTTGATCGGCGAGAGGCCGCTGTAACGATGAACATCGAATTGGTCGAGGTCAGTCCGCGCGACGGCCTGCAAAGCGAAAGCGTGCTTCTGCCGACGGCTGCGAAGATTGCTCTGATCGAGCGGCTGCTCCATGCCGGCCTGCGCCGCATCGAGGTCACGAGCTTCGTCAATCCCAAACGCGTGCCGCAGATGGCCGACGCGGAGGCCGTGCTGGCGGGTCTGCCGCGTCGCGACGGCGTTTCCTTTATGGGACTTGTGCTGAACATCAAAGGCCTCGAGCGCGCCCTCGCCGCCGGCTGCGATGCGGTTGGCATGGCGATCGTCGCGAGCGAGACATTCAACCGCCGCAACCAGGGCGTCGGGACCGAGGAATCGATCGCCGGCTGGCGCGAGATCGCGCGCGCCGCGCACGCCGCCGGCATCGCACCGAACGTGACGATCTCTGCCGCCTTCGGCTGTCCCTACGAGGGTGATATCGATCCCGGCCATGTGCTTGACATTGCGCTGCGCTGCGCCGAGAGCGAGCCGGTCGAGATCGCCCTTGCCGACACGATCGGCGTTGCCGTACCGACGCAGGTCGAGGACCTGTTTGCCAGCCTGCATGAGCGGCTGCCGTCGATGCCACTGCGCGCTCACTTCCACAATACTCGCAATACCGGCCTGGCCAACGTGTATGCCGCCATCCGCAGCGGGGCGCGCACGATCGATGCCAGCGTCGGCGGTATCGGTGGCTGCCCGTTCGCGCCGGCAGCCACCGGCAACGTGCCGACCGAAGACGTGCTGTACATGTTGAATCGCATGGGAATGGAGACTGGAGTCTCGATGGATCGGCTGCTCGAGACCGCGCAGTGGGTCGAGCAGCAACTCGGCAAGACGGTGCCCGGCATGCTGGTCAAGGCCGGAAATTTCCCGCAACACCGCCCGGCGGCGTGCGGAGACAGCTTGAGTGTAGGGGGACGCTGATGTCATATCGCTTGGGAGTCGACGTCGGGGGCACATTCACCGACCTGTTTCTCATCAACGAACGGACCGACGAGGTGTTCACCGCAAAGGTGCCGAGCACGCCTGCCGACCAATCGATCGGCGTGCTGCACGGCATTGCGCGGGTGTGCGAGAAGGCCGCCGTTCGCCCGGAGCAGATCGATCACGTGATGCACGGCACTACCGTTGCGACGAACACGGTGCTGACCGGCACCGGCGCGCTGTGCGGGCTGGTGACGACACGCGGCTACCGCCAGGTGCTGCAGATCGCCCGCTCCTTTGTACCGGGCGGACTCGGAGGCTGGGTCATCTACAACAAGTCGCTGCCGATGGCGCCGCTGCGCTGCACGATAGAGGCGCACGAGCGCGTCGCGGCGAACGGGGAAATCATCGAGGCGCTCCACGAGGGACGCCTGCGCGAGGACCTCGCCGCACTCGGACGCATGGGCATCGAGGCGCTCACGGTCTGCCTGATCAATTCGTTCGCGAACGCCTCGCATGAACTGCGTGTGCGCGAGCTCGCCGCCGAAATCCTGCCCGGCGTGCCGGTGTCACTGTCCTCGGAAGTCGTACCCGAAATGCAGGAGTATGAGCGCACGGTGACCACCGTTGCGAACTCCTACGTCCGACCGCGTGTCGCGAGATACGTGGCGAACCTGAAGAACAAAATCGAGGAGCTGGCGCAGGACGTCAAGCTGCACATCCTGCGCTCGGACGGCGGCCTTGCGGGAACGAAGGCCGCCGAGGAGTACCCCGTCAATTTGCTGATGTCGGGTCCGGCAGGCGGGGTCACGGGCGCATTGTGGGTGGCCGTTCAGGCTGGCTTTCCGAACCTGCTGACCGTTGACGTCGGCGGCACCTCGACAGATGTGGCGTTGATCCAGAACGGCTCGCCGCGGCTGCGGCACGAGACCACCGTCGGCGACGTCACGGTCCGCGCCTCCTCGGTCGACATCCGCACCGTCGGGGCGGGGGGCGGTTCGATCGCTCACGTGCCGGAACTCACCAGAGCATTGCGGGTCGGCCCGCAATCGGCGGGAGCCGACCCCGGCCCAGCCGCCTACGGCCGCGGGGGTACCGAGCCGACCGTGACCGACGCGAACGTCGTGCTGGGCTACCTGCCGGAAATGCAGCGCCTCGGCGGCGAGATGGAGCTCGACCGGCAGCTCGCCGCCGGCGCGGTGCAGAAAGTCGCCGACGCGCTGCAGTTGTCGCTGCTCCAGGCGGCGCACGGCATCTACCAGATCGTCAACGAGAACATGGTCGGTGCACTGCGCCTGGTATCGGTCGAGCAGGGCTACGATCCGCGCGAATATGCGCTCATCGCTTTTGGGGGTGCCGGACCGCTGCACGCGAACGCGCTGGCGCGACTGCTCGGCTCGTGGCCCGCGATCATCCCGCCGGGCCCTGGCGTGCTGTGCGCACTCGGGGACGCCACCACCGCCGTGCGCGACGAACGTGGGCGCACCTACGTGCGCCGCTTCTCCCAGACCAATGCGACGCAGGTCCGCTCGATCCTTCGCGATCTTGCCCGCCACGCGGCGCATTCGCTCGAGCGCGATGGGGTGTCGAAACGCGAGATCAGCACCGGCTATCAAGTCGACCTTCGCTACCACGGCCAGGGACTGCGGCTCACCGTGGACATCTCCCTCGAGGAGATCGAGCGCCAGGGGCTCGCCGCCATCGCCGCGAAGTTCGATGCCGAGCACAAGCGGCTGTTCACCTTTGCCCTGGAACTGGAGCACGAAATCGTGACCCTGCGGGCCGCCGTGCAAGGCCGCGGAATCCGGCTCCAGCGCGCCCCGCTCCAGCCCGGACGCGCCGACCCTAAAGGAGCCGTCGTCGGCCGTCAGACCTGCTACATGGACGGACGCAAGCACATCGCGCCCGTGTACGAGCGCTTCCGGCTCAGGGCCGGCAATGTGCTGAAAGGGCCGGCCATCGTAATGGAGATGGACTCGACGACGGTGATCCTGCCCCGGCATCATGGCAAGGTCGACCGGTTCGGCAACATCCTGATCTACCCGGATTCGCGCCATACCCCCAAGCCGCCAAAAGCCCGCACCGCGGACACCCGCGCAGCGAAGAGACACTGAGGAGACCCGCGATGCCCGCTAAAATCGTGCAGCGCCAGAGCAGGCGCCTGAAGAAGGTCAAGGTCGATACCGTCACCATCGACATCATCGAGAGCGCGCTGCGCAATGCGCGCTTCGAGATGGATACCGTGCTGTTCCGCACCGCAATGTCCCCTGGCATCCGCGAACAGCACGACGAATTCCCGATGATCGCCAACGTCGAAGGCAAGATGGTCGTCGGCCAGTTCGGCTCATTCATCTACGGATTCATGCAGGGCTACGAGGGGACGGTCGAGGAAGGCGACGTATTCCTCACCAACGATCCGTACTCGGTGCGTGGGGCCATCAGCCATGCCAACGACTGGCTGATGCTGATGCCGATCTACCGCGCCGGCCGCCTGATCGCCTGGGCCGCAATGTTCGGCCACATGACGGACGTCGGCGGCAAGGTGGCCGGCTCGCTGCCGACCGATGCCCGCACCATTTACGAGGAAGGCGTCACGGTGCCACCGGTGAAGATCTACAAGCGCGGCGTGCTCAACGAGGATGTGCTGAAGATCATGCTGCACAACTGCCGCCTGCCGCACTGGAACCTCTCCGATTTCAACGCAATCACGGCGGCTCTGCGCACCGCGGCGGCGCGCTGCGTGGAAATCAGCGAGCGCTTCGGTGACGACGTGTTCCACTCGGCAATGGCCGAGATGCTCGCTCGCAACCGCCGCGCCATGCGCGAGCTGATCCAGCGCACGGTACCCGAAACCCGGCAGCGCTTCGAGGACTACATCTGCGACGACGGCATGAACATGGGACCGTACAGGATCGCCTGCGCGATGTGGCGCGAAGGCGAGAAGTGCATCTTCGATTTCACCGGCACCGACCCGCAGTCGATCTCTTCGATCAACTTCCTCCTCAACGAGGAGATGTTCAAGATGTTCGCGGGCGTGTACATGATCATGGTGTTCGACCCCCAAATCCTGTTCAACGATGGCTTCTACGATCTGATGGAAGTGCGCATTCCCGAAGCAACGCTGCTGAAGCCCTTGAAGCCCGCCGCGCTCTCCTGCCGCACGCACGCGCTCGGGCGCATCTTCGACGTCCTGGGCGGCCTGCTCGGCCAGGGCAATCCGCAGTTCATGTGCGCCGCCGGCTTCTCCGACTCGCCGCACCTGATGTACTCCGGCTACGACAAGAACGGCGAGTGGTACCAGCTGTATCAGATCACTTTCGGCGGCATCCCGGGCAAGCCGTTCGGGGACGGGCCGGATGGGCACTCGCTGTGGCCGTCCTTCACCAACGTGCCGAACGAATTCCTCGAGAGCAACTTCCCGCTCCGTATCGAGACCTACGAGACGATCGCCGACTCGGGCGGACCGGGCAAGAACCGCGGCGGCAACGGTCTGCGTATCGGCTACCGCTTTCTCGAGCCGGGCGAGATCTCCATCCACGATGATCGCTGGCTCACGTACCCCTGGGGGGTCATTGGCGGCCTGCCGGGCGCGCGCAGCCGCAAGACGCTGGTACGCCGCGATGGCAGCCGCACCCCTCTGCCCTCGAAGGTCGACCATATCAAGGTCGAGGCAGGAGATCTGCTGATCGCCGATACCTGGGGCGGCGGCGGCTGCGGCGATCCACTCGAACGCGATCCGCAGAAGGTAAAATTCGACGTCGACGCCGGCTTGGTGACCCGTGAGGGCGCGCGCCGGTATGGCGTGGTGATCGGCGCCGAGGGTGCGGTAGATGCGGTGGCCACGCGCAAACTGCGGGCCGAGATGGCCAAGCAGCGTGGCCCGATCGCGCTGTTCGACCGCGGCTTCCGCTCGATCGAGGAGCTCAAGGCGCGCTGCCTCGCGGAGACTGAACTGGCGCCCCCAATGCAACCGACATTCGGCCGATGGACACGCAAGACGATCTCGAGCGACGCCGCGTAATGCGCGCAGCCGACCGCGCATACGCGACGGTACGCGATGGCATCCTCCGCGGCACGTATGCGGCCGGGTCCCGCCTCACCGAAATCGAAGTCGCACAGACCGCAGGGGTCAGCCGCACGCCGGTTCGTGAGGCGTTGCGCCGGCTGCATGCCGAAGGTCTGCTGAACTTCGAGCCGAACCACGGCGCGGTGGTGGCCGCGTTCGAGCTCGAAGACGCCGAGGAGATCTTCGAGCTGCGTGCCCTGCTCGAGCCGGTGTGCGCACGACGTGCGGCCGAGCGGGCGACAACGAGTCTCATCGCGGAACTGCGCACCCTCTCGGAGCGGCAGATTGAGGAATCCTCGCGCCGCTCAGTCGGTTACCTGGTCCGCATCGGCGAATTGAACGACCAGTTTCATCGACTCATTCAGCGCGCCGCCGACAGCGTGCGTTTCTCCAAGACACTGGCGGGCTTGACCGAGGCGCCGCTGATTCTGCGCACTTTCGCCCAGTACACCCCGGGTGAGCTTCGGCGCAGTGCCGATCAGCACCTGGAGTTGGTCCAGGCCATCGAAGCCCGTGACGGAGAATGGGCGCACAGCGTCATGCACGCGCATATCCTCGCCGGGCGGGCGACTTACCTGCGCGGCCGGCGCAGCCGGTGAGCGCCTCGCACACCGCCGCCTCCGGTACCGCTTGCCCACGGCGCTGACCGCAGCGGTGGCGTCAGGTGCCGGAATGGCAATCCTGACGATCGGATCGACGGGTACGATCGGATACCGGCTGCCGAAATCGATGTCGCCCGCGGGACTGACGGTCTCGGCCGCGGCGCCCTCGGCGGTCATCGACGTGCAGGCGACGCGCGCTCTGTTCGGCACCACAATTGTGGTGGGCCGGGAGTTCAGCGTGAACGATCCCAACGATGCGAGGCCCGGGCTCCTATTCCGGGTCGTCGGCATCGTCGCCCACGCGCGGCACGGTCGTCTGGCCGGTAGCGACGGCGTGGGTGCTGTGTACATGGACCTCGCCCAAACCGTGGACCCCAGCCGCTCCGGCTGGTCCTGGGTGTTACCGACCTGGTATGTAGCGCTTCAAACGCCGCTCGCCCCCGCCGTGATCGTGCCCGCCGTTCGCCGGACGGTGAGCCGAACATTCCCGGGCGTACCGCTTTACGATGTGCGTAGCATGGACGAGCGGCTGAGCGCCGAGCTTGCGCCGCGACGCGGCATGCCAGATCTGGTGTTGATTTTTGGGCTCGGCGCCCTAGCGGTTGCCGCCGTGGGCCTGTACGCGGCCCACCAGCAGCGGCCGGAGCTCGGAGTTCGCGCTGCGCTAGCCCGTCCTCGCGGATTCGCCGCGGGTTTTGACCGCGGCGAGGGGGCTGGGTAGCGGCGATTCAGGCACTTGCGCGCGCTCCGGGGGCAAAAGTCGCTGTAGTGCCGACCTTGGGGCTGGCCAGAGGCGGCGGGGTGCGCATAATGATCCCCCGTCATGTTCCTGCGCGCCAAGACTCGCAAGAAAGACGGCAAGGTGCACCGCTACTTCAGCGTGGTGGAGAACCAGCGCGTGCGCGGTGGCCGTGTGGTGCAGCGACACGTGCTGTATTTGGGTGAGATCAATTCCTCACAGGAGCTCGCCTGGCGCAGGTCCATCGAAGTGTTGGACGAGGAGGGCGATGCTCCCCGGTCGCTGGCGCTGTTTCCGGAGGACTGTGAAGGGTTGTTGGCGGATGAGTCGGTGGTGCGGCTGCGGATGTCGCACATGCGCCTCGTGCG
>JBMFWZ010000054.1:0-20289 GCA_049964755.1 Steroidobacteraceae bacterium
CCGACATAGCCCGGAGGTGCGCCGATGAGGCGCGAGACGGTATGGCGCTCCATGTACTCGGACATGTCAAAGCGCAGGAACTCCACCCCGAGGGTGATCGCCAGCTGGCGGGTCACTTCCGTCTTACCCACCCCCGTGGGGCCGGCGAACAGGAAGCTGCCGACCGGCTTGCGCTGATCGCCGAGCCCGGAGCGGGCCATCTTGATCGCCGCGGCGAGCGCCTCGATCGCCCGATCCTGGCCGAAGATCACCAGCTTCAAGTTGCGCTCGAGGCTGCGCAGCACTTCTCGGTCGGAACTCGAGACGCTCTTCGGCGGGATGCGCGCCATGCGCGCCACCACGTCCTCGATGTGGGTCACCTCGATGGCCGTCGGGCGCTCCCCGGGGGGCTTCAGGCGCTGGCGCGCGCCGGCTTCATCGACCACGTCGATGGCCTTGTCGGGCAGATGCCGCTCATTGATGTGCCGCGCGGCGAGTTCGGCGGCGGCCTTCAGCGCCTCGTTCGTGTAGGCGATGCCGTGGTGCTCCTCGAATCGTCCCTTGAGGCCGAAGAGGATCTCCACGGTCTCGGCGACCGACGGTTCGGTCACGTCAATCTTCTGGAAGCGCCGCGAGAGCGCGTGATCCTTCTCGAAGATCCCGCGGTACTCCTGATAGGTCGTCGAACCGATGCAGCGCAGCTCGCCGTTGGTCAGCACCGGCTTGATCAGGTTCGAGGCATCCATCACCCCGCCCGAGGCGGCCCCGGCGCCGATCACCGTGTGGATCTCATCGATGAACAGGATCGCCCCCGGCAGGCGCTTCAGCTCCCCGATCACGCCCTTCAGGCGCTTCTCGAAATCCCCACGGTATTTCGTGCCGGCGATGAGCGCGCCCATGTCCAGGGCGTAGATCGTGCAGTCGGTGAGCACCTCGGGCACCTGGCCCTCGACGATCAGGCGCGCCAGGCCCTCGGCGATGGCGGTCTTGCCCACGCCCGCCTCCCCGACGTAGAGCGGGTTGTTCTTACGGCGACGACAGAGGATCTCGATGGTGCGCTCGACTTCGAGCTTGCGCCCGATGAGCGGATCGATGCGCCCCTCGCGCGCCATGCGATTGAGGTCAGTGGTGTACTTCTCCAGCGCCCCACCGCCCTCGCTCTCGCGCTCCTCGCTCGGGGCCTCCTCGCTGCCCTTCTCCTCGGCGAGCTTCGAGAGCCCGTGCGAGATGTAGTTGACGACATCCAGTCGCGTCACCTGCTGGCGGTTGAGCAAAAACACCGCGTGGCTCTGCTTCTCGCTGAAGATCGCCACCAGCACGTTCGCCACGCCCACTTCCTTGCGGCCGCTCGATTGGACGTGGAACACCGCGCGCTGCAGCACGCGCTGGAAGCCGAGCGTCGGCTGCACTTCGCGCTCCTCGGCTTGCGCGACCCGCGGGGTGGACTGCTCGATGTGCTCCTTCAGCTCCTGGCGCAGTCGCGTCAGGTCCGCCCCGCAGGCGCGCAGCACCTCGCGCACCCTCGGGGTGTCGAGTATCGCCAGCAGCAGATGCTCGACCGTCAGGTACTCGTGGCGCGCCTCGCGCGCCTGGTGAAACGCATCGTTCAGACAGTATTCAAGCTCGTTCGACAACACGGTAATCGAGCCTCTTGCCGTTCACGCCTCTTCCAGCGTGCACATCAACGGGTGCTGGTTGTCACGCGCGTAGGTGGTGACCTGCGCGACCTTGGTTTCGGCGATCTCGAAGGTGAACACCCCGCACACCCCCTTACCCTGGGTATGCACCTCGAGCATGATACGCGTCGCGGACGGCCGGTCGAGGCTGAAGAACCTCTCCAGCACATCGACCACGAACTCCATGGGCGTGAAGTCGTCGTTCAGCAGCACGACCCGAAACAGCGGTGGCTGCTTGACCTCGGGCTGCGCCTCCTCGACGAGCACCCCGGAGTCGGGACGGGTCGGTTGGGGATCGGACATAGAGTCTTTATAGGGGCCACCACCGCGCAACACAAGAGCACCCCCGGCCACCGCCGCGATTCGCACCGCTCGACACACGGGGTCTCAAAGAGAAACAAGCGCTTGTGAGCGCAACCGCGCGCCCCGTATCATGCCGTACATTGCCGCCGCCGCACTGCAGTGGGCGTCTGGCGGTCTATACGCCCAAGAGCATGCCGAAGCACCCATGAACAGCGCGTCCTGGCGGGAAGGACTGCGATCCCGTGATCACTGGCGTGGACTGCTCGTCCAGCGCGCGCCAGGCGTGCTGGTCGGCGTCCTGACGCTCGCGCTGGCCGCGCAGGCCGCACTGCTGGTGAGCGACCTGGCGGGCGGAGCCGGCGCTGCGCCGCTGCAGATGCGCCCCTGGCATGCGCACGTGGGCGCCCCGGACGTCGCCCGCATCGTCGCGGCGCACCTGTTCGGCCGAGCCCCCGAGGGCGCCGGGCCGCTGAGCGGTGATGCCCCGCAGACCCGCCTGCCGCTGGTGCTCACCGGCGTGATGGCCGGCCGCACGCCCGATCAGGGCCTGGCGATTCTCGGCCCGAGCCCCCAGAGCGCCCGGGTGTACGCCGTCGGGGACAGCATCCCGGGCGGCGCCACCCTCGCGGCGGTGCTCGCGCGCAAGGTGCTGCTGCGCCGGCACGGTGCGCTACGCTCCCTGGCGCTGCCGCAGCAGTCCCTCCCCGGGAGCGCCCCGCCGGGCCCCGCGACGCTGCCCCCCGGGGAGACCCGTGCCCCGCAGTTCGCCGCTCGCATGCGCGCACTGGTGCAAGAGCGCCCCGGGGTGATCGCCGAGCTGCTGCGACCTGAGCTCGTGCTCTCCGGCGGGCACGCGCTCGGCTACCGCGTCTACCCCGGCAGCGATCCGACCGCCTTCGAGCGCCTCGGCCTCGAGCCCGGCGACCTGGTGCTCGCCATCAACGGCACGCCGCTCACCGACCCGAACCAGGATCGGCAGATCTTCGCCACGCTCGGCTCCTCGAGCGAAGCGACGGTCACGGTGCTGCGCAATGGCACCCAACACGTGCTCACGCTCAACTTGGCGCAGGTCGAACAGGCCGCCCAGACGCTCACCCCCGCGCAACCGAGCGCCCCCAGCGCCCCGGCCGCCCCGCTCGCCGTGCCGTTCGGCTCGCCGCACCCGGCGCGCACGCCCCCCCGATGAGGAAGTCCTTCGTGAAAGATCTGCGCAAGTTCCTCTGGTGTCTGCTCGCCATCCTGCCGGTGCTCGCCCGGGCGGGCGCGCCGGTCGCCGGCAGCATCACCCCGAACTTCAAGGACGCCAACATCCGCCAGATCATCCAGGCGGTGAGCGCGGCGACCGGCAAGGACTTCATCCTCGATCCGCGGGTCAATGCCCAGGTCACGATGTACTCCTCGACGCCCCTGACCGCGGGGGCGTTCTACCAGGCATTCCTCTCGATCCTCGAGGTGTACGGGTACATCGCCGTGCCGGCCGGTCCGCACGTGGTGAAGATCGTCCCGAACGCCAACGAGCGTGTCAGCCCCCAGATCGATCTGCCGAAGCACGTCAGTTCCACCTCCGATGAGCTGGTCACCCAGGTCATCCCGGTGAAGAACGTGAGCGCTGCGGAGTTGGTGCCGATCCTGCGCCCGCTGGTGCCCGAGTGGGGGCACCTCGCGGCGTATCCGCCCTCGAACATCCTGATCATCTCGGACCGAGCGAGCAACGTCTATCGTATCATGCGCATCGTCAAGCGCATCGATCGAGTCGGCAACCAGGACGTCGATGTGATGCCGCTGCAGAACGCCTCGGCCACGCAGGTGGTCCAGGTGGTCAATCAGCTCTACCAGGGGCAGGCCGCCGCGCAGATGGGCCGCACCTTCAAGGTGGTGGCCGACCCGCGCACCAACAGCGTGCTGATCAGCGGCGATCCGGCCGAGCGGCTGCGCATCCGGGCGCTGGTCGCTGAGCTCGACACCCCGTCGGCCGCCGGCGGGGATACGCGCGTGATCTATCTGCACTACGCGAGCGCGAAGGTGCTCGCCCCGAAGCTGAAGGAACAGATGCAGGAGCTGGCCGAGATCTCCAGCGCCGGGAACGTCAAGGGCACCGTGCAGGCGGCCGCGGAGAAGAACGCGCTCGTCTGGGCCGACACCCAGAGCAACGCGCTGGTGATCACCGCACCGCCGAAGGTGATGCGCACCATCCTCAGCATCGTCGCGCAGCTGGACATCCGCCGCCCGCAGGTGTTGGTCCAGGCCATCATCGCCGAGGTGGACGTCAACAAGACCGATGATCTGGGCGTGAACTGGGCCGCCTACTCCCAGGTCGACAAGCTCCCCCTCGGCGGCTTCGTCGAGCCGGTCGGCGGCACCAGCATCGTCGATCTGGTCGATGCGGCCAAGAACCCGGCGAGCCTGACCACCTCGCTGCTCGAGGGCACGACCATCGGCATCGGCACGGTCTCCGCCGGCGGCGTCTCGTTCGCCGCGATGCTGCGCGCGCTGCGCGGCAACGACTCGACGAACATCGTGGCGACCCCCTCGGCCGTCACCATGGACAACCACCAGGCGGTGCTGAAGTCCGTCGACGAGGTCCCCTTCGTCACCGGCCAGTACACCAATGCCTCGACGGTCACCAGCGGCACGGTCACGCCGTTCCAGACCGTGCAGCGCGAGGAAGTCGGCACCATCCTGAAGGTCACCCCGACCATCTCGGCGACCGGCCACGCGGTGATGTTGAAGATCTCGGTGGAGAGCTCGAGCGTGCTGCCGAACTCGGTCTCGACCGTCGACCCGACCACACAGAAGCGCAGCATCACCACGAACGTGCTGATCCAGAACAAAGGCATCGTGGTGCTCGGCGGTCTGATCCAAAACTCCCAGAGCCGCAACCACAACGGCATGCCCTACCTCGGGGACATTCCGGTGCTCGGCTGGCTGTTCAAGGCCCGCAACGATCAGGCCGCGCGCAGCAACCTCATGATCTTCATCAAGCCGACCATCATGCGCAATCAGCGCGAGGCGGCGCGAGAGAGCGGCGCGAACTACCGCTACATGCTCGAGCAGGAAGGGGCACTGCCGCCGCAGCAGTTCCCGCCGCTGCTCTACGGTGAGCCGAGCCCGCGCCTGCCGCCGCTGCCGGCCGCAGCGCCGGCCACGGCACCGAAGGAGCCCCCGCCGAGCACCCCGGCAAATCCCTCGCCGGCCCCGCTCAGTGCCGCGGGCGGCACGACCCCGCCCGAGCCGCGTCCGCCGCAGCCGTGAACGAACCGCAACCGCTTCCGATCCGCTCGAGCGCATCCGAACCGCGCCTGCCGTTCGCCTTCGCCAAGCGCCACGGCGTGCTGGTGCGCTCGCTGCGCGAAGATGGCGCCGAATGCGTCTACCGCGAGCAGGCCTCACCGCTCGGCCTCGCCGAGGCGCGCCGGGTGCTCGGTCGGCCGATCCGTCTGGTGAAAGTGTCGGTCGAGGAGTTCGATCGGCTGCTGCAGCAGGTCTACGAGGCCGGTTCCGAGACTCTGCAGGCCGTCGAGGGCCTCAACGAGACCGAGGATCTCGCCCACCTCGCCCAGGAGCTGCCCGAGCAGGCCGATCTGCTCGACAGCGACGACGACGCGCCCATCATCCGCCTGATCAACGCCGTACTCACCCAGGCGGTAAAGGAGAACGCCTCGGACATCCACATCGAGCCCTTCGAGAACCGACTCGTGGTGCGTTTTCGCATCGACGGGGTGCTGCGCGAGGTGCTGCAGTCCAAGCGCGCGGTGGCCCCGCTGGTCGTCTCGCGCATCAAAGTCATGTCCAAGCTCGACATCGCCGAGAAGCGCCTGCCGCAGGACGGGCGCATCAGCCTGCGCGTGGCGGGACGAGCGGTCGATGTGCGCGTCTCGACCATCCCGGCCGGTTACGGCGAGCGGGTGGTGCTGCGCATGCTCGATAAGCAGGCCGGGCGGCTCGAGCTCACCGCCCTCGGCATGGATCCGGACACGGAACGGCTGATCGATGAGCTCATCCACAAACCGCACGGCATTCTGCTGGTCACCGGGCCGACCGGCTCGGGCAAGACCACGACGCTGTACGCGGCGCTCGAGCGTCTGAACGACGACACGCGCAACATCATGACGGTCGAGGATCCGATCGAGTACTACATCGACGGCATCGGCCAGACCCAGGTCAACACCAAGGTGGACATGACCTTCGCGCGCGGGCTGCGCGCGATTTTGCGTCAGGACCCCGATGTGGTGATGATCGGGGAGATCCGCGACCTCGAGACCGCGCAGATCGCGGTGCAGGCGAGTCTCACCGGCCACCTGGTGCTCTCCACGCTGCACACGAACACCGCCGCCGGGGCGATCACCCGCCTGCGCGACATGGGCATCGAGCCGTTCCTGCTCTCCTCGAGCCTGGTCGGCGTGCTCGCCCAGCGCCTGGTGCGGGTCCTGAACCCGCAGACCAAGCAGGCCTTCACCGCCGGGGAGACCGAGCGGCGGTTGCTGAACCTCCCCCCCGGCGGCCCGGCCCCGACGCTCTACCGCCCCGGTGAGGACGCCATGGGCGGCTACCGCGGTCGCTCGGGGATCTACGAGCTGATCGTGGTGGACGAGACGCTGCGCACCATGATCCACGACGGGGCGAGCGAACAGCACATCGAGCGGCACGCGCGCCACGCCACCCCCTCGATCCGCGACCACGGCCGCACGCGCGTGCTGCGCGGGCAGACGACCCTCGAGGAAGTGCTGCGAGTGACGCGGGAGGACTGAGGTGGGCGCCTTCGAATACACCGCGCTCGATGCCCTCGGCAAGGAGTGCAAGGGCATCCTCGAGGGCGACACCCCGCGCCACATCCGCCAGCAGCTGCGCGAGCGCCAGCTGCTGCCGGTGACGGTGAGCGAAGTCGCCGAGCGCGAAGCCGGTCGGCAGCGCAGCTTCGCGACCCTGCGGCGGGTCGCCGCCGCGGACGTGACACTCCTCACCCGCCAGCTCGCCACCCTGGTGCGCGCCGGACTGCCGCTCGAGGAGTCGCTGCTCGCGGTCTCGCAGCAGACCGACAAGCCCCGTGTGCAAAGCATCCTGCTCGGGGTGCGCTCGCGAGTGATGGAAGGCCACACCCTCGCCGACGGGCTGGCGGAGTTCCCGCGCGTCTTTCCGGAGATCTACCGCGCCACGGTGGCCGCCGGCGAGCAGGCCGGACACCTCGACACCGTGCTCGAGCGCCTGGCTGACTACACCGAGAGTCGCGAGGAGATCCGTCAGAAGATCCTCGCCGCGATGCTCTACCCGATCGTGCTGTCGGTGATGTGTTTCCTGATCGTCACCGCGCTCATGGTGTACGTGGTCCCGAAGGTCGTCGCAGTGTTCCAGGCGAGCAAGGCTGAGCTGCCGCTGATCACCCGCATCCTGATCGGCACCAGCCACTTCCTGCGCGTGCACGGCATCTGGCTCGTGCTCGGGGCGGTGCTCGCCGTCGTGCTCGCGCGGCGCTGGTTGCGCAACCCCGCGGCGCGCCGGCGCTTCCACCACACGGTGCTGCGCCTGCCGCTCGCCGGCAAGCTGGTGCGCGGCTTCAACACCGCGCGCTTCACGCGCACCTTCAGCATCCTCACGGTGAGCGCCGTGCCGGTGCTCGATGCGCTGCGCATCGCCGGGGAGGTGGTCACCAGCGTGCCGATGCGCGATGCGGTGCTGCAGGCGGCCGAGCGGGTGCGCGAAGGGGCGCCGATCGGCCGCTCGCTCGGGGTGAGTAAGCTGTTTCCACCCATGACCGTCCACCTGATCTCGAGCGGGGAGTCGAGCGGGCAGCTCGATGCGATGCTCATCCAGGCGGCGGCCAGCCAGGAACGCGAGCTCGACGCGATCATGGCGGCCATGGTGGGACTGCTCGGCCCGCTGCTGATCGTGGTCATGGGGCTGTTCGTCATGGGCATCGTTTTTGCAATGCTCCTGCCCATCTTCCGGCTGGATGATCTGATTCACTGAGTGACCCATTGCGCCCGGCGCGGCTTGTGATTAAATCTGCGCACCCTCCCGCGGGCGGGAGTTCGGCGTGTCCCATGAGCGAGAAATCCGAATCCGAAGAATTCGAGGACGAAGAGGAAGCGGAGGTCGAGGAAGGTGACGTCGATCTCGATCAGGTCATCAAGGATCTCGATCTCGCCAAGCACCGCGGCCCTAAGAGCGGGGAGCCGGCTTGGCGTCGTCTCGAGCGGATGTTCGAGGAGAAGCACACCGCCGAGCTGACCAGCGACTTCGATGACTATGAGATCGACGCGCACGGCGCCGGCGGGCGGGCGCGGCGGCGCAACAAATAACTGCGCGGCGCCCGTCAGTGAAAGTCCCGCGAGCGCGTCACCAGCGCCCCGAGTAGCCCCGTGCGGTCGAACAGCCGCCGCGCGATCAGGTGGGTGACGCCCTCGGCGTGCTGCAGCCGCCCGTGCACCTCGAGCAGCCGTGCCCCGAGCAGCGCCTCGCGGTAGGCCTGCGCGGTGCGCTCCCAGACGATGACGTTGACCTGTCCGCTCTCATCCTCCAGCGTGAGGAAGGTGACGCCGCCGGCGGCGGCCGGACGCTGGCGCATCAACACGATGCCGGTGGTGCGCACGGTGCTTCCCTCCGGCCGCACACAGGTCTCCTCGGCGCTGCTCACCCCGCGAGCGCGCAGCGCCTCGCGCAGCAGCGCGAGTGGATGGCGGCCGAGCGTCAGGCCCACTGAGGCGTAATCGGCTGCGATGCTCTCCGCTTCACTCGGCGCACCGATGAGGGGTCGGGCCGCATCGGCCGCCGGGGCCGCGGTATCGGCCGCACCGGCCGGCGTGTTCGCCCCTTCGAGTGGCAGGGGTCGCTCCACGCCCGCGACGTCCCAGAAGGCCAGATGGCGATTGCCACTCAAGCCCGCGAACGCACCGGCGGCCGCGAGCGCCTCGAGGTCGCTGCGCTCAAGTCCGGCCCGCCGCGCGAGGTCCGTCAGCGCAGTGAACGGCCCGGCGGCACGCGCTTCGGTGAGCCGCGCCGCGCCGGTGCGCGTCAGGCCCTTCACCAGGCGCAGACCGAGCCGCAGCGCCGGTTGCCTCGCCCCACTGTGCTCGAGCGTGCAGTCCCACTCGCTCGCCCCGACATCCACCGCACGCACCTCGACGCCATGAGCGCGCGCATCGCGCACCAGCTGCGCCGGGGCGTAGAAGCCCATCGGCTGGCTGTTCAGCAGCGCGGCGGTGAAGGCCGCCGGCTCGTGACACTTCAGCCAGGCCGAGTCGTACACCAGCAGCGCGAAGCTCGCGGCGTGCGACTCCGGAAAGCCGTAATCGCCAAACCCCATCATCTGCCGGTAGACCCGCTCGGCGAACTCGCTCGAGTACCCGCGCGCGGCCATGCCGTCCAAGAGCATCTGGCGGAAATGCCCGATGCCGCCGGTGCGCTTCCAGGCGCCCATGGCGCGGCGCAGCTGATCGGCCTGCCCCGGCGTGAACCCCGCGGCCACCATCGCCAGCCGCATCACCTGTTCCTGGAAGATCGGCACCCCGAGGGTGCGCCGCAGCACCGACTCGACTTCGCCGCTCGGATACTCGATCGGCTCGCGTCCCTGGCGGCGCCTGAGATACGGATGCACCATGTCGCCCTGGATGGGCCCCGGACGCACGATCGCCACCTCGATCACCAAGTCGTAGTAGCAGCGCGGTTTCAGCCGCGGCAGCATCGCCATCTGCGCGCGCGATTCGATCTGAAACACCCCGACGGTGTCGGCGCGCGAGATCATCTCGTACACGGCCGGATCCTCCGCCGGCAGTGACCCGAGCGCATGGCGCGTGCCGCGCAGACCGTTGACCAGGTCGATCGCCTTGCGCAGTGCGGTGAGCATCCCGAGGGCGAGCACATCGACCTTCAGCAGACCGAGTGCATCGAGATCATCCTTGTCCCACTGCACCACGGTGCGCTCGGGCATGGCCGCGTTTTCGATCGGCACCAACTCATCGAGCCGCCCGGCGCTGATCACCAGCCCGCCGACGTGCTGCGAGAGGTGGCGCGGAAAGCCCGGGAAGGCGAGCAACTCGCGCGCGAGCGGCACCAGGGGCGCCAGCTGCGCACTCGTCGGATCGAACCCCGCGGCGCCGAGACGCTCGGTGAGCGCCTCGCTGCCGTCCCACCACTGCATCACCCGGGCGAGCCGGGCGCAGGCCTGCGGTTCCAGTCCGAACGCCCTGCCCAGATCACGCAGCGCGCTGCGCGAGCGGTACAGGATCACCGTGGCGGCGAGCGCGGCGCGCTCACGACCGTACTTGGCGTAGACGTACTGGATCACCTCCTCGCGCCGCTCGTGCTCGAAGTCGATGTCGATGTCGGGCGGCTCGTTGCGCTCCCGGGAGATGAACCGCTCGAACAGCAGTCCCGCCCCGCGCCCCGGATCGACCGCGGTCACCCCGAGGCAGTAGCACACTCGCGAGTTGGCCGCCGAGCCACGGCCCTGACAGACAATGCCGCGGCGGCGCGCGAAATCGACGAGGTCGTGCACGGTGAGGAAGTACGGCTCGTAGCCGAGTTCCCCAATCAGCGCCAGTTCGTGCTCGAGCGCGGCGCGTTCGGCCGGCGGAATGCCCTCGGGCCAGCGGCGCTGCGCACCGGCCTCGGTGAGCCGGCGCAGGTGGCTCGCCGGACTCTCCCCGGCGGGCACCAGCTCGCGCGGATACTCATAGCGCAACTCATCGAGGGAGAACCTGCAGCGCGCCGCGATGCGCCCCGTCTCGGCGATGAGCTCAGGCGGATAGAGCTTGGCGAGCCGCTCCGGCTCGCGCAGGTAGCGCTCGCCGTTGGGATACAAACTCCAGCCGGCCTCGGCGACGGGCACATTCAGGCGTACGGCCGTCAGCGCATCCTGCAGTCGACGGCGCGCGCGCACGTGCATGTGCACATCGCCGCTGGCGACCAGCGGCAGCGCTGCGGCGCGCCCGATGCGCCGCAGCGCCTCAAGTCGCGCGCGATCCGCGCCACCGCGCAGCAGCTCCACGGCGATCCAGACCGCACCGGGGAACTGCTCGGCGAGCCAGTGCGCCTGCTCGGCCTGCGGCGGCTCGGCGGGCAGCCACAGCAACAGGCAGTGCTCGAGCGTCGCGACCAGATCCTCGCGCGTGAGGTGATAGTCACCCTTGTGGGCCGCCCGCCGGCCGAGCGTGATGAGGCGGCAGAGCCGTCCGTAACCGTGCCGGTCGGTGGCGAGCACCACGAGGCGCAAGCCGCACTGAAGCTGCAGTTCCGCACCGAGGATCAGATGCACGCCGTGCTCCTTGGCCGCCACGTGCGCACGCACCACGCCCGAGAGCGAACACTCATCGGTGAGGGCGAGCGCGCGGTAGCCGAGCGCCGCGGCTCGGGCGATGAGTTCCTGCGGATGAGAGGCGCCGCGCAGGAACGTGAAGTTGCTCAGGCAATGCAACTCCGCATACGCGGGGGCAGCGCAAGGCGCAGGTGAGTCCATCGGGCCGCTCATCCGTACACCCCGTGCAGGAACCAGCGGTGCGGGGGTGCGCGTTCGCGAAACAGCCACAGCCGCCGGCCGTGTCCATCGCGGGCGGTGTAGTAATCCCGGGCCACCTCCCGGCCGTCCCACCAACCGGTCTCGATGCGCTCCGGTTCGCCCTCGAGGTGCAGCGCCCCGCGCCAGCGCGGCAGCCCGCGGCGTTGGTGCAGCGGCCGGGGCGCCGGCAGCAGCCACAGCGGCCGGGGCAAGGCGCACCTCATCGCCTGCGACCCGGCATCCGGTACAGGTGCGGGCGGACCGGCGCGCCAGGCAGCCTCCGGGCGACGGTCGGCCACGAGTGAGAGCGTCTCGAGTGCCTCGGGACCGAGGCGGGCACGCAGCCGCTCGATGAGCTCCACACCCGGCGCGGCGGCGAGTCCGCCCCGCTCGCCGGGTGGCCACAGACCGCCGGTGTGCATCGGCTGTGGCACGGGCGACCCGGCGCGCAGCTCGCAGGCGCGCACCGGTTCAGGCAGCGTGAGATTGCGCAGCCGCTCCTCGAGCAGCGCGGCGAGCCGCCCGGCATCGGCGAGCGGTGCCCCGAGCCGCAGCACACACTCGGTGGGCGGCGCCTGCCGATGCCACAGCCGGCACTCGAGCGTGAGCACCCCGCTCTGACGGGCCGCCAGGAAGCGGCTCAGCTCCTCGAGCAGCGCGCGCAGCGTCGCGGCGAGCAGCGCGTGGCTGTCGGATTCGCAGGGCAGCTCGCGGCGGCGGCGAAACCGCAGCGGCGCCTCGAAGCGCTCGCGCGGATCGGCTGCCCGTCCGGTCAGCTGATCGAGCGCCGCGAGCTGTGCCGCACCGAAGCGCTGCGCGAACCCGGCGCGCGGCAGACGCAGCGCCGCCCCGACGGTGCGCACGCCGATGCGGGCGAGCCGCTCGATCAGCTGCGGCGGCCAGCGCAGCGCCGAGAGCGGCAACGCGGCCAGCGCACCGGCCAGCTGTCCGGTCTCCAACACCGTGAACGCCCGGTCGGCGCGCGTGCCGGCGAGTGCGGCCGAGGCGCTCGGCGCGAAGGCCAGGATGGCCGGCTGGCCGAGTGCGGCGCACTCCCCGGCCATCGCCTGGCGCAGACCGTCGAGGCCGCCGAACAAGTGCAGACTGGAGCGCACCTCGAGCAGTAGCGCGTCGGGCGGTGCGAGACTGATGCGGGGTGTGAAGCGCTGGGCGCGTACGGCGAGTGAGTGCAGCGCACGCGGCGCAACCGAATCCGACTCCGGCGCCATCCGCGGCAGATGCACCGCGAGCCACAACGGCGCCTGCGACGGCCGCGTGGCACGCTCAGATGCCCCATGCGGCTGCACGGGCTGCACGGACGGTCGGACCGCGCGAGGCGCCGGACGCTCCGGGGCAAACAGGTCCAGTGTTTTCGGCGCCCTCACGGCATCCTCTGCGATTCATGCGCATCGGCCGCCCAGGTCAGATCGAGCGCGCCGCGCGCGCCGCCGCGGCTCTTCAGCAGCGTGACCCGCACTCCGTCGCCGCGCGGCTCGAGCGCGACGCGCAGCATCGCCGGGGAGGCCTCGCGGGCCGCCTCACGCGTTCTGAACAACACCCCGAGTGTGTTGCCACGCTGCGCCGCAAGGTGCAGGCGGCGGATGTGCCGCGCGGGCGCATGTCTCGTCCAGGCGAACACGCAATCGCAGGCGCCGGAACCGAGCGCCTGTTCGAAGGCCCAGAGGGAGCTCGCTCGTCGGGCGCGCACGATGAGCAGCCGAGGGAGCGCAACACCCGCTGCGGCCAGCGCCGGGGCAAACGGCTGCAGCGGCGGGGCCACCCAGATGCACCAGCGCGCCTCGGGCCGGCGTGTGATGGACGCCAGCGTCGGCAGCAGCAGTTGCAGCTCGCCCTGACCAAAGCGCATGGGGAGAATCTCAATCAGTCCGCTGCGCGGCCAGCCGCCCCCGGGCAGACCCGCATCGAGCGGCGCGAATCCGCTCGGCCAGACCGCACCGCGTACAGCGGACCCGGCGCGCCACAGCGCCGGATGCGCCAGCAGCTGCTCAAGACGCGGGTCTGTGCGTGCAGCACTCGAAGGCGGCACAGTGCGCCGCGGCCCATCGGCGCTCATGCACGCCGGCTCCCGTCATTACATGAGGCCGTGGCTCTTGCCGCGGCGCAATACGCCGACCACGATGCCCTCGATCAACAGCGACTGTTCCTTCAGATCGACGCGAATGGGATCGAAGTCGTTGTTCTCCGGCAGCAGCCAGACGACGGTCCCTTCCTGGCGATAGCGCTTCACCGTGACCTCGTTCTCCAGGCGCGCCACGACGATCTGTCGGCTGCGCACCTCCGGTGTGCGATGCACGGCGACCAGATCGCCATCGAGGATGCCGGCATCCTTCATGCTCATGCCGGTGACCTTCAGCAGGTAATGCGGCCGCGGCTGGAACACGCCCGGATCGATGTCCAGGCGTGCCTCGATGTTCTCCTCGGAAAAGATCGGCCGGCCAGCCGCGACCCGCCCGATCAGCGGCAGCCCGATCTGCTCGCGGATGGTGTCCTTCAGCTGGATGCCGCGCGAGGCGCCCGGCACCAGCGCGATGACCCCCTTGCGCGCCAGCGCACGCAGGTGATCTTCGGCGGCATTGGCCGAACGGAACCCGAGTTCACGGGCAATTTCGGCACGGGTGGGCGGCATCCCAGAGTGCGTGATGAAGCGCTGGATCAGCCGCAGAACTTCGATTTGACGGGGAGTGAGATCAGACATGGCGCCGCCTGTTCTTTTGTACAAGGCTGTGATTATATCCATAACGACGTGTCCGGCAAGTCCCTTGCTGCGCACGGACGAAACCCGCGCCGGATCCTGCGCCTCCGCCCGCCCCGACACCGTCCTCCTGGCGCACCAGCACCGGCGGGCCGGTGCGCTCCATCAGGCCGTTGCGCCGCCTCTCAACTCGTCCCAATATGGCACGCACGCCCTTCATTCAGCCTCCGTTCATATGCACCGCGCTGCGCATCCGTACAAACCCAAAATCCTATAAAATCAGCATGTCCAGGGTTGCATTCCCTGCACAAATTTGTTGGACTTGCGAAGTCGAGTCGTGGGGGCTGCTCCACCTCGGTTCGTTTGCATTTTCAGGACTTCCTCAATCAACAACCCCAAGGGGACTATATGAAGTACGCGAGCGTAGTGAAGGTGGCCGCGGCCGCGGCACTCGTGGCCGGTCTCGCCGGCTGCCAGAACCTGACCCCCATCAAGTCGGACATCGCCAACCTGAAGTCGCAGGTCGCCCAGCTGCAGAGCCAGGTCTCCACCGCTCAGAGCACCGCCGACAAGGCCAACAGCGCCGCCGAGGCTGCGCAGAACGCTGCGGACCAGAAGTCCGCTGCGGCTCAGAGCACTGCTAACGAGGCGCTCTCGCTCGCGCAGTCGAACAAGGCGGCGATCGACGCCACCAACGAGAAGATCGACCGCATGTTCAAGCGTTCGATCTCCAAGTAAGAGCGACCGCGCTCCTACGAAAACGCCGCGCTTTGCGCGGCGTTTTTTTTCGTCCGGGGTGTTACTACGCATATGACCCACGGAGCCGGGAACCGGTCTCCTTGAGGTCATTTTCTGGCCGAGTGTGCGCCGTAGGCAGCTCATAAGCCTTTGTTCATATTCTCGTTTTTAATCTATGTCGCAGATAAACCTAGAAACGAGATGCATTAAAACCTACAAAGGAGTAAACTTCTAAACCTAAAAACGGAAAGACGCCTTAACCTAGATTCGCAATCCACCCATGCTGACGCCCGCTAACCTTTTGGCAAGTGCCCTCGAGCAGCTGCGCGCGCTCCAGATGGCGGGGCGCATGGCAATCCGCTCCGGCGATTTGCCGCGCGCCGCGCGCGAGCGGCTCCTGCGGAACGGCTTCCTGCAGGAAGTCATGCGCGGCTGGTACATGCCGGCGAGCCCGGGCGACCAGGCGGGCGACACGACGGGGTGGTACGCGGCCTTCTGGCCGTTCGTCGCGAGCTATCTCGACTCGCGCCTCGGAACCGACTGGTGCGTCAGTGCGGACCAGTCGCTGCTGCTGCACGTCGGCGATCGGACCGTGCCCCAGCAGCTGCTCGTGCGCTCGCCTCGCGGCAACAACAAGCCCACGCCGCTGCTGCACGGCACCTCCGTGTTCGACGTGCGCCTCGAGTTGCCGCCGCCGGAAGAACGCGCGGTGATCGACGGTGTCCGCGCGATGACGCTTGGCGCATCGCTCGTGCATGCCTCGCCGGGGCTCTATCACGACCGCGCGGTGGACGTGCGGGCCGCGCTTGTCACGGTTCCCGACGCCTCCGACCTACTACGTCCGCTCCTCGCAGGCGGCAAGAGCAAAGTCGCGGGCAGGCTCGCCGGCGCGCTGCGCAACGTCGGACGCGAACGCGTCGCGGATGAGGTCCTCTCCGCAATGCGCACGGCAGGCTACGTAGTCCAGGAGAACGACCCCTTCGAAGATGCCGCCCCCGTCGTGTTTTCGAGCCGCGAGCGCTCGCCCTATGTGGGTCGGTTGCGTCTGCAATGGGCGCACATGCGTCCGATGGTGCTCGAGCATTTCCAGCCCGCGCCGGCCTCACCGGTCGCGGCGACCTACCTTCAGCAGGTGGACGAGGTGTACCGCGCCGACGCGTACCACTCATTGTCGATCGAGGGCTACACAGTCAGTGACGCGCTCATCGAGCGCGTGCGTTCGGGCCTATGGAACCCGGAGCACAACGAGCAGGACCGGCTCAATCGTAATGCCCTCGCGGCGCGCGGCTACTGGCAGGCGTTCCAGCGCGTGAAAGAGTCCGTGGCGCGCGTGCTCGCCGGCGAGAACGCCGGCGTGGTCGCCGAAGCAGTGCACGGGGACTGGTATCGGGAGTTGTTCGGGCCCTCGGTGGCGGCCGGCCTCCTGAACGCCGCCGATCTCGCCGGATACCGCGGAGGACAGGTATTCATCCGGCGCTCGATGCACGTGCCTCCACCGGTCGAGGCAGTGCGCGATCTGATGCCCGAGTTCTTCGCGTTGCTGGCTGCGGAGCCCGAGCCGGCGGTGCGCGTCGTACTCGGCCACTTCTTCTTCGTCTACGTGCATCCGTACATGGATGGCAACGGCCGCATGGGCCGCTTCCTGATGAACGTGATGCTCGCGTCCGGCGGCTGGCCGTGGACCGTCGTAACGGTGGATACGCACGACGCATACATGGCGGCGCTCGAAGAGGCGAGCGTGCACCAGGACATCGTCCCGTTCACGCGCTTCCTCGCCGAGAGCGCGACTGCATCCGCAAATATGCATCGCGCGTAGGCCCGACGGGAGCGCGCTGCCGGATGGCACACGCTCAATGTGAGGAACACGCGCTGCGCCGGTAAGGCTGTCGCACGTCTAGGCTCGAGAAGTCCGCTGCAGAACGACGGGCGGCGCGGGCGGGGAGCCCTTCGGAGCGTTCACCCGATCCGCCGACGGTCGGGGAAGGGCGCCACAGTGATTCCGTAGTTGGTACCCGTTTAGGAGCTCGTAAGTATTTAACGCACATGGATTTTGGTCATGTGCGTAGTAACACCCTTCGTCCGGGTGTTACTCGCAGATGCCCAAAGGCCAGCAAGCGCTTCCGGGACCACTCGGTGGAGACACTACGCGCGTCGGGAGTGGGCCAATGAGCACGAACCCGTTCTCGAACCTGCTGCGAGCGTTCTTTCACGAATGGGCCGGACAGCAGAGAAATCTATCCCATCATACCGTCCTCTCCTATCGTGACACCTGGCGACTGTTCCTGCGTTTTGTCTCAGATCGGAAGCGAAAGACGATCGATGCTCTCGTACTTGGCGACCTGGGCGTCCGTGAAGTGCTCGCGTTCCTGCAGCACCTCGAAGACGAGAGGAAGGTGACCATAGGGACCCGAAACTGTCGCTTGGCCGCGATCCACAGCTTCTTCGCCTTCGTCGCAGGTCGAGAGCCATCAATGCTCGCGCACTGCGCCGAGATCGCGCGCATCCCGGTCAAGAAGACGAACCGACCTGCGGTGTGTTACCTGGAGACCGATGAGATCACCGCGATCCTCCGGCAGCCAGATAGATCGAACCTCGAAGGGCAACGAGATCATGCCCTGCTCGCGTTCCTGTACAACACCGGAGCGAGAATCCAAGAAGCCTTGAACGTGTGTCCTCGAGCAATCCGGTTCGAGTCGCCCACCCAGGTTGAGCTGGTCGGCAAAGGCAGGAAAGCCCGAGTGTGCCCGCTGTGGCCGGAAACGGTGACGCTGCTGCGCGCATTGATGAAGCGACAGCCTCGCGCCGGTGACGAACCGCTCTTCCTTAACCGATACGGTCAACCGCTCACCGCAGCGGGTGTTCGATTTAAGCTGCGGCAATACGTGCACGCGGCCGCACGGACGACACCTTCGCTGGCACAAAAGCACGTCACTCCGCATACCTTCCGACACAGCGTCGGCGTCCAAATGGTCGCCGCAGGCATCGACGTCACCGTTATCCGCGACTGGCTCGGGCATGCCAATCTGGACATGACGAATCACTATGCGCGTGCGAATCTGGAAACGAAGCGCAAAGTGCTCGAGCGGGTGAGTCCAGGGACCAGACCCGGCGCCCCACCGCGGTGGAAGCGGAATCGGGAACTGATGGCATGGCTCGACTCGCTGTGACCGGCTCGTAATCAGAAGTTGAAGTGATCCGTCTCCCCCGAAATGTAGCGGAGCGGATCACTTCCTTCCCATTACGGCATCCTGCTCATTAGCTTCGCGGCTGTGCGGACCGAAGACGACATAGAGATCGAGAGCGGAAAAGACCGGAAGCACGGTCAACATCCGTGATGGACATCAGGCCCCGTCCATCATCGAAGGTGACCCGAAACCCGTCAGGAACCATCAGATAGGATGGCCGCGCTCAGTCCTCGGAGGCTTCCCATCTCCACTGCCCCAGGACCGAATCTTGGCCGCAGGGGGCGCCTCTGGCCAATTTTGCAACTTAAGGTGTGTCGCAGTACCGGCGCCGAAAGCGCTCGTTCGCGGGATTGAATTGATTCAGCGATGCGGACATCCGGGCCAACAACACGGTCGGCGCATGCCTTGGCGCATTTTATCAAGACCGACTTTTATGCGGCGGTTGCGGGTCTGATCTTTCTTAGCGGATGTGACCCAGCATATCCATTCATTACGTGCGAGTGGCGTAAGGCTCGCCCACACGCCCGTGATCATTGCGTCAGATGCGATCGCATTGCGAAGATCTGCGGGCATCTTGTGCACGGTACCGGAGGCAATCGGTTGTCGAGCCATCACTTCAGGAGTCTACAGGTCATCCCACTGACCGCAAATCCGGCGCCGGCCTCATGTCAGAGGGGGCACCCCGTTTCGCGTGGTGGGGAAGGCAGCCGTCGGGATACTCGCTTCTCCCTCGGTCGAGCACACCGCATGTGCAGCGCTCAATGGCCGCAACGGGTCGAGGCTGTGCGCATGCGGCCCCTCGACGCCTCGCAGGTCCGATAGCAGCTCACCTCAAGGCTATAAAGCCTAGTTGCCATGGGAGCGACGTATCCAAAATTGACCTACCGAGACTGTACCTGGCGAGTTTTCACACCGCCTCGGTCGGGAGTCGCCGTAAGCCGCGGTCTTTCCCGTCCCGAGGATCCGGCGCCGCCTCAGTAGCGGATCAGCGCCGAGCCCCACGTGAATCCGCCGCCGAAGGCCTCGAGCAGCATCAACTGACCACGCTGGATCTTACCCGAGCGCACCCCGTAATCGAGCGCCAGGGGCACGGAGGCCGCAGAGGTATTGCCATGATCCTGCACGGTGGTGATCACCCGCTCCATCGGCAGGTCGAGCTTGCGCGCGGTGGCCTGGATGATGCGCAGGTTCGCCTGGTGCGGCACCAGCCAGTCGAGCGCCGAGCGCTCCAAATGATTGGCCGCGAGCGCCTCGTCGATCGACTTGCTGAGGGTGCTGACGGCGACTTTGAACACCTCGTTGCCGGTCATCGTGATCGCGCGACGCGTCTTCCTCGCATCGGTGCCCCCGCCGCTGTAGAGCATGTCCTTGTACGTCCCGTCGGCATGCAGATGGGTCGAGAGAATGCCCGGTTCCGTCGACGGCTCGAGCAGCACCGCGCCGGCGCCGTCGGCGAACAGCACCGCGGTGGAACGGTCCGTCCAATCCGTGATGCGCGAGAGCGTTTCGGCCCCGATTGCGAGCGCGCGGCGCGCCTCCCCGGCGCGCACGAACTTATCGGCGATCGCCAGCGCGTACATGAAGCCGCTGCACGCGGTCTCGACACTGAATGCCGGCGCGCCGCGGCAGCCGAGCCGCGCCTGCAGCAGCACGCCGCAGTTCGGAAACCACAGGTCCGGCGTGGTGGTGCCGAACGCAATGAAATCGACGTCCTCGGGTTTGCACCCGGCGGAATCGAGCGCCGCTCGCACCGCCCGCTCGGCCAGATCGACGGTGGTCTCGCCTTCGGCGGCGATGTGACGCCGCTCAATCCCAGTCCGCTCGCGGATCCACTCATCGGTGGTATCCACCATCTTTTCCAAATCGGAATTGGTCAGGATCTTCTCGGGCAGATAAGAACCGGTCCCGGCGATACGCGAATAGATCAAGGCGTCGAACTCCCAATGGGTTGCGGCGCAGCCAGCGCCTGGGCAATGTGCGCGGTCAATCCATGGCGCGCAGCGAGCGCGGCAGTAATGACGGCTCTCCCGAAAGCCATCGCGTCGGCCCGACCGTGGCTTTTTACCACGATCCCGCCGAGCCCGACCATGCACGCGCCGTTGTAGCGGCGCGGATCGAGACTGGCGGCGGCGCGCCGCAGCACCGCGCGCGCGGCGAGACCGGCGAGACGATCGAGCCAGGACGCGGTGAACTCCTCGCGCAAAC
>JBMFWZ010000055.1:0-19725 GCA_049964755.1 Steroidobacteraceae bacterium
CTTCTCGGGGTTCTCGCGCGACGGACTGGTCGAGGTGATCGAGCTGCCGAACCACCCGTGGTTCGTCGCCACGCAGTTCCACCCCGAGTTCACCTCCACGCCGCGCGACGGTCATCCGCTGTTCAGTGGGTTCATCCGCGCGGCGCGCGAGAAGCGCACCGCCGAGCTGCCCCAGGCCGCGCTCGCCTAAAGGAATACGGGCATGCAGCTCGCCGGGGCGCACATCGGGATCGACCAGCCGCTGCTCGTGATCGCAGGGCCGTGCGTCATCGAGAGCGAGACGCTGGTGCAGGAGGTCGCCGGCAGGCTGCGCGAGATCACGCAGCGGCTCGCCCTGCCGTTCGTGTTCAAGGCCTCCTTCGACAAGGCCAATCGCTCCTCGAAGAAGAGCTTCCGGGGCCCGGGCCTCGAGCAGGGGCTGAAGGTCCTCGAGGGGGTGCGGCGCACGTTCGGCGTGCCGGTGCTCACCGATGTGCACGAGGACACCCCGCTCGCCGAGGTCGCCTCCGTGGTCGATGTGCTGCAGACGCCGGCGTTTCTCTGCCGACAGACGAATTTCATCCTGAACGTGGCGGCCTGCGGCAAGCCGGTCAACATCAAGAAAGGCCAGTTCCTCTCCCCCTGGGAGATGCGCAACGTCGTCGACAAGGCGCGCTCGACGGGCAACGAACAGATCATGGTGTGTGAGCGCGGCTTCACCTTCGGGTACAACAACCTGGTGGCCGACATGCGCTCCCTTGCGGTGATGCGCGAGTGCGACTGTCCGGTGATCTTCGATGCCACCCACTCGGTGCAGCTGCCGGGCGGGCGCGGGGAGAGCTCCGGGGGCCAGCGCGAGTTCGTGCCGGTGCTGGCGCGCGCGGCAGTGGCCGCGGGTGTCGCCGGGGTGTTCATGGAGACGCATCCGAACCCGGCGCTCGCGCTCTCCGATGGGCCGAACGCCTGGCCGCTGGATCGCATCGAGCCGCTGCTCCAGACGCTCAAGGCGCTGGATGCCGCCGCCAAGGCCCGACCGTTTGAAGAGACTTTGCTGGCACAAGAATAGGAAGTGAACGATGAGCCGAATTGCCGACGTCCGCGGCCGTGAAATCCTCGATTCCCGCGGCAACCCGACCGTAGAGTGCGACGTGATCCTCGAGTCCGGCGCGCTCGGCCGCGCCGCAGTGCCTTCGGGTGCCTCGACCGGCACGCGCGAGGCGGTGGAGCTGCGCGATGGGGACAAGAAGCGCTACCTCGGCAAAGGCGTGCTGAAGGCCGTCGAACACGTCAACACGGTGCTGAAGCAGGCGGTGCGTGGCGCCGATCCGCGCGAGCAGGCCGCGCTCGATGAGAAAATGATCGCGCTCGATGGCACGGAGAACAAGGGGCGCCTCGGCGCCAACGCCATTCTCGCCATCTCCCTCGCCAGCGCACACGCTGCGGCGAACGAGGCCCGGCAGCCGCTGTATCGCTATCTCGGCGAGACGCTCTGCGCCGGGCGCGAGCCGGTGATGCCGGTGCCGATGATGAACATCATCAACGGCGGGGCGCATGCCAACAACAGTCTCGACATCCAGGAGTTCATGATCCTGCCGGTCGGGGCACCGAGCTTTCGCGAGGCGCTGCGCTACGGCGCGGAGGTGTTCCACGCGCTGAAGAAACTGCTCAATGAGCGCGATCTGGCCACCTCGGTGGGCGATGAGGGCGGATTCGCGCCGAACATCGGCTCGAATGCCGAGGCGCTCGAGCTGATCCTGCAGGCGATCGAGAAGGCCGGCTACACACCGGGCCGGGACATCTACCTCGGCCTCGATGCGGCGAGCTCGGAGTTCCACCGCAACGGCAGCTACGAGCTGAAGGGCGAGTCGCGCCGCTTCACCAGTCAGGAATTCACCCGCTACCTCGCCGATCTCGCCACGCGCTACCCGATCATCACGATCGAGGACGGCATGGCCGAGGACGACTGGGACGGCTGGGCGCACCTGACGCGCGTGATCGGGGAGAAGTGCCAGGTGGTCGGCGATGACGTGTTCGTCACCAACACCCGCATCCTCGCCGAGGGCATCGAGAAGCACGTGGCCAATGCGGTGCTGATCAAGCCGAACCAGATCGGCACGCTCACCGAGACGCTCGCGACCATCGAGATGGCCGACCAGGCGCACTATGCCTCGGTCGTCTCGCACCGCTCGGGGGAGACTGAGGATGCGACCATTGCCGATCTGGCGGTGGCGACGGCCGCCACGCAGATCAAGACCGGATCGCTGTCGCGTTCCGATCGCATGGCGAAGTACAACCAGCTGCTGCGCATCGAGGCGCAGCTCGGCAAGGTGCGCTATGCGGGCCGGGACGCTTTCCCGGTGAAGATTTGATCGGCGCGCTCCCTCGCCGTAAGCTCACCCCGGGGCGCCGCCCCGGGCCACGCACCGCATGAAAATCCTCCTCGCCGCATTGATCGTCGTTCTGGTGCTGCTGCAGTACCGCATCTGGATCTCCGGCGAAGGGGTTCGTCCGGTTGCGCGTCTCGAGCGGGCGGTGGCGGCGCAGGAGAAGCTCAATGCGCACCTCACCCGGCGCAACGCGCGCCTGGCGGCGGAGGTCGCTGATCTGAAGACCGGCACCGGCGCGATCGAGGAGCGCGCGCGCAGCGAGCTCGGCATGATCGGTCCGCACGAAACGTTTTATATGGTCGTCGAACCGCCGCGCTTCCCGCCGGCCGGATCGCGCTAATCTCATGCGGTATTGGCTGGTGATGCCGGCGGCCGGAATCGGCCGTCGGTTCGGGACCGAGCGGCCCAAGCAGTACGCACCGCTCTGCGGGCGCACGGTGATTCAGTGGGCGCTCGCGCCGTTTCTCACCGATGCGCGCTGCGCCGGGGCGATGGTGGCCCTCGCTGAGCACGATCCGTACTGGCCCGAGGTGGCCCCCCCCGGGGTCATGACGGTCCCGGGCGGGGCCGAACGCAGTCACTCGGTGCGCCATGCGCTCGCGGCGCTCGCCCCGCGCGCGCAGTCCGAGGACTGGGTGCTGGTGCACGATGCGGCTCGGCCCTGCCTGGCGGGGCGGGATCTGGAGCATCTGCTCGCCGTGCTCGCCGATCACCCGCTCGGCGGTCTGTTGGCGGTGCCGGCGGCCGACACGCTCAAGCGTGCCGATGCGCACGGGGCGGTCGCGGCCACCGTGGATCGCCGCGGGTTGTGGCGGGCGCTGACCCCGCAGATGTTCCGCTACGGAGCGCTCTGCGGTGCGCTCGATGCGGCGCATGCGGCGGGCCGGTTGCCCACCGATGAGGCGCAGGCGCTCGAGTGGCGCGACGAGCACCCGGTGCTCGTGGCCGGTTCGGCGGGTAACCTGAAAATCACCACCGCGGCGGATCTGACCCTTGCGGCGGCTTTGCTGGAGGTCTCGGCATGAGAGTGGGGAGCGGTTTTGATGTGCACGCATTCGGTCCCGGCGAGCACGTGATGCTCGGCGGGGTACGGGTGGCGCACACCCACGGGGTGCTCGCGCATTCCGACGGCGATGTGCTGCTGCATGCGCTGACCGATGCGCTGCTCGGGGCGGCCGGGCTCGGGGACTTGGGTGAGCATTTCAGGGACACCGATCCGCGCTGGAAGGGGGCCGACAGCGCCGGCTTCGTGACCCATACGCTCGGGCTGCTGCGCGCGCGCGGCTGGCGAGTGGGCAACGCGGATCTGACTCTGCTCGCCGAGCGACCGAAGGTCGGCCCGCACCGCGAGGCGATCCGCGCGCGCATCGCCGAGCTGCTCGAAGTGCCGAGCGATGCGGTCAACGTCAAGGCGACCACCACCGAGAAACTCGGCTTCCTCGGGCGCGCCGAGGGCATCGGCGCCCAGGCCGTGGTCGTGCTGCTGCCATTGCGCTGAGCGCAGACAGACTGGCCGTGGCGCGCGGCGCGTGCTAGCGTTACCCCCTAAGGTCGCCGTCGAACCACAACAGCATAGCGGGCCGGCCTTTCCCCCGTGGGGATCGCGGCCCGCACCATCAGGGGATCGCCATGCGAACGCAGAACAAGAAATCGGCACTGCTTTCGGTGCTGCTCGCCATGATCGCCGGTCTTGCACTGCCGTTTTCGGCGGCCTTCGCCCGCGACTCCGGCGGTGGGTTGAATATTCCGCCGAAGCCGCAGATCGGACAGCAGAACGTCGCCACCGCCGATCTGCTCGTGTCCCATCCGCCGAGCGAGCCGTGCATCGTGACGCTCTTTCAATCCGACACGTTCAACGTGTATGCGCCGCTGCCGTTTACCTACAGCCCGCCGGCCAACTGTCCCGGTCCCTGGGCAAAGGTCGTGTTCGTGGCGCACTTCAACGAGAACTCCGGGGTGCAGTACGACCGCAGCGCGTACGTGTTTCTCGGCAATGCTGCGCTGTATTTCGGTACCACGCCCGAGCCGAGCTCGAGCGTCGGTCCAGTCTGGACCGTCGAGCGCGACGTGACCGACTTCAGCGCGCTGCTCGCGCAGCCGCAGTCCGGGGCCGCGACGATCTTCAATATCGTCAATAGCACCTACACCGGCGTCATCCACGGCAGCGGCTATTTGTATTTCTACCCGGCCGGCCGGCGCGAGGACGCCGAGCAGGGCGGCGCGAGAGCTCACGGCGGTGATCGGACCGCGCTGCCCTCGGCGATCTATCCGCTGAACAGCGGCAATCAGCCGACCTACCTCGACACGCCGGCGCAGCAGCTGGCGCAGCAGATCACCTTCCCGACCAACATGACGCGCATCGATCTGCAGATCACCGCGCAGAGCCAGATCGGGGATGAGTTCTGGTACACCTGCGTGCCCGATCAGTACGCCCAGGAGCTGCAGAGCTGCGGCAACAGCGGCTACCGCCAGGTGGTGGTGCAGGTCGACGGGCGCACCGTCGCCTACGCGCCGGTCTCCCCGTGGATCTACACCGGGGGCATCGATCCGTTCCTCTGGCAACCGACTCCGGGGGTGCAGACGCTGAACTTCACGCCCTACCGGGTCGATCTGACGCCGCTCGCCGCCGAGCTTGATAACGGCAAGCCGCACACCGTCGCGGTGAGCGTTTATAACGACGGCAATTACTTCTCCGTGGCGGCGACGCTGCTGGTGTACCAGGATATGCGCGTGCGCTCGATCGGCGGTGCGGTCACGGACATCGACGTCCCGGCACTCGCCCCGAGCGTCACCGCCAACCTCCTCAGCGGCACCGGCGGCAGCGTCAGCGGCTCGGTGACGGTCAGCTCAGCGGTGCACACGCGCCTTGCCGGCTACCTCGAGCTGCCCGACGGACTGCGCAGCACGGCCGTGGAGCAGGACTTCCAGTTCGCCAACCAGCAGACCTACACGATCAACAACAGCCTCTACGACCAACAGATTGCACTGAGCAGCGCGGTGCGCACCGTCACGCAGGTGAGCGGCGCGGGCCGGGAGGCCCGACGCCGGGTGAGCACCTGGCGCTTCCCGCTCTCGGTCAACTACGATCAGGTGCAGCAGGCGAACGGCGACTACGCCATCACCACCTCGGTGCGGCAGCACTTCAGCACGCGCACCGGCCCGGCCTCGGACAGCGCCGCCGGACGTGCGCTCAGCGATCGTGTGCGCGCCATCGACACGCTCGAGTTCGACTCGGGCTTCAACTTCCTCGGCCATTCGGGCATGTCCGGCTCGCAGCGCTACGAGTTCGAGCGCCGCGGCGACGGCGCGCCCGAGTGCTACCAGCGCACCATCGTCAACAGCGCCAATGCCGTCAGCGCCGTCCTCGACGGCCAGCACTGCGATTTGCTCGGCGGGGCCCGATGGCATTGAGCGAAGCGAGCGCATCGGCCGCCGCGCCGCCACGCCCCGACGCCGCGGCACTCGATCCGCCGCGCGCGTACGGTGTGCCGCTCGCTCGCGTGCGGGTGCGGACCGAGCCGGAGGATTTCTGTGTCGAGGAGTGCCTCGGGTTTGCGCCCGCCGGCACCGGTGCGCACATCCTGCTCCAGGTGCGCAAGCGCGAGGCGAACACCGCGTGGGTGGCGCGGGAACTCGCCCGCCTCGGCGGCTGCCGGCCGTTCGAGGTCGGTTACGCGGGGCTGAAGGACCGGCGCGCGGTTGCGCTGCAGTGGTTCACGGTGCCGCGCCGGTCCCGCACGCCCGAGCAGTGGCGGGGCGTGAGCGGGGAGGGTTTCGAGGTGCTCGAGGCACACGGCCACACGCGCAAGCTGCCGCGCGGGGCGCTCGAGGGCAATCGCTTCCACATTCTCGCGCGCGGCGAGCCGCCGGAGGCTCAGGCACTGAAGGCACGGCTCGAGCACATCGGAGCGCACGGCGTGCCGAACTACTTCGGGCCGCAGCGCTTCGGGCGCGAGGGAGGCAACCTCGCGCACCTGCCGGCCGATCCGGGTGCGTTGCGGCCGGCCGAGCGCGGCTTCGTGCTCTCGGCGGTGCGCAGCTTGCTGTTCAACGCCGTGCTCGCCGAGCGGGTGCGCACCGGACGCTGGTGCGAGCTCGAGGCGGGCGATCGAGCCCAGCTCGATGGACGCGGCAGTCATTTCGCGGTCGAGGCGCCGGATGCGACGCTGCACGAGCGTGCCGCGCGGCTCGAAATCCACCCGAGCGGGCCGCTCTGGGGAGCCGGTGAGCTCGACTGCGCAGGGGCGGTGCGGGAGCTCGAGGCGGACATCGCGCGCGGCTATCCGGCGGCCTGCGCGCTGCTCGAGGCCGCCGGTCTGCGCCAGGAGCGCCGTAGCCTGCGTCTGGCGGTGCGCGACCTCGAGGCGCGAATCGAGCCCGATGGGGTGCGGCTGCAGTTCCGTCTGACGCGCGGCGCGTACGCCACCGCGGTGCTGCGCGAGGTGTTCGTGCTCGAGGATTACGAGCCGAGCAGCACGTAGATGGCGCCCGTGCCGCCATCGACCGCGCGAGCCGAGACGAACGCCAGCACCGGCCCGATGCGTCGCAGCAGAGCGGCCACCAAGCCCTTGAGCACCGGACCGCGATGACCGGAGCGCAGCCCCTTGCCATGCACGATGCGCACACAGCGCCAGTCGCGTGCCAGCGCCTCGGTGAGAAACTCGCGCAGCGCCTGCTTCGCCTGCGGCACGGTCAGTCCGTGCAGGTCAAGTTCGCCCTGCACCCGGTACTCACCGCGGCGCAGCCGCCGCAGTACCTCGAGCGGCACCCCTTCGCGGCGAAACACCAGCTCATCGCCCGCGGCGAGCGCCGGGTCGAGCGGGCTGTCGCTCAGGCTCTCCTCGAGCACGGCCAGGCGGTCGGCGCGCGAGAAGCGCGCCGCGGGTGGGGGCTGTGGCCGCTGCGGGCCGGCGGCCGCTCGCGGCAGCGGTTTCACCCCGCGCACCGCGGCGCGGAACAGCTGCCGATCTTCATCGCGGTCCGATACGCACACGCTACCTCCGCCGAATTTGCTTCCAGTATAGTCGCGCCCTTCCCGAGGATCGTCCTCGCCGAGGCGCCACCCTGCCTGTGAAAATTCTGCTCAGCAATGACGACGGCTATCTCGCCACCGGCCTGCGCGTGCTGCGCGGCCGGCTCGCCGATCTCGGCGAGCTCACCGTCGTCGCCCCGGACCGCAACCGCAGCGGCGCGAGCAATTCGCTCACGCTCGACATGCCGCTGCGAGTGATGCAGATCGAGCCGGGCCTCTACTGCGTGCAAGGCACACCGACCGACTGCGTGCATCTGGCGATCACCGGCCTCTTTGAGACCGAGCACGACATGGTCGTCTCGGGAATCAACGAAGGGGCCAATCTCGGCGATGACGTGCTCTACTCGGGCACCGTGGCGGCGGCCATCGAAGGGCGCTTCCTCGGGCTGCCGACACTCGCGGTCTCGCTGTGCATCCGGCCCGGCAGCGGCGAGCACTACGAGACGGCCGCGGCCGTGGCGCACCGGTTGGTGAGCGAGATGCTCACCCGTCCGCTCGAGTCCTCCCTCATCCTCAATGTGAATGTGCCGGACGTGCCGCTCGAGGCACTGCGCGGCTTTCGCGGCACGCGGCTCGGGCATCGCCATCGTTCCGAGCCGATCGTGCCGGCGCGCGATCCGCGCGGCCGCCCGGTGTACTGGGTGGGACCGGCGGGCCCGCAGCAGGATGCCGGGCCGGGCACGGATTTTCACGCCGTGGATGGCGGCTACGTGTCGGTCACGCCCCTGCAGGTCGATCTGACCCGCCACGCCGCGCTCGATTCGCTCAGCGAGTGGCTGGAGGGGCTCGATGGCTGACCTGCGCATGGCCGGCATCGGCATGACCTCTGCGCGCACGCGTGATCGGCTGGTGCAGCGCCTGCGCGAGCAGGGCATCAGCAACCTGGCGGTGCTCGATCGGATCCGCAACACCCCGCGGCACATCTTCGTCGATGAGGCGCTCGGCAGTCGGGCGTACGAGGACACGGCGCTGCCGATCGGCTTCGGCCAGACCATCTCCCAGCCCTACATCGTGGCGCGCATGACCGAGGCGTTGCTCGAGGGCGGGCCGCTCGGCAGCGTGCTCGAGGTCGGCACGGGCTGCGGATATCAGAGCGCGGTGCTGGCGCCGCTCGTGGAGCGGCTGTTCACGATCGAGCGGATCGGGGGGCTGATCGATCGGGCCAAGGAGCGGCTGAAGGAGCTCGAGATCCGCAACGTGAAGTTCCATCACGGCGATGGGACGCAGGGCTGGAAATCCCAGGCACCGTTCGAGGGGATCCTGGTGGCGGCCGCGCCGCTGGCGGTGCCGCCGGCGCTGCTGAAGCAGCTCGCCCCGGGCGGACGGCTGATCGTGCCGGTGGGCACCGAGGGCAAACAGGAACTGATGCGCTACACGCGACGCGAGCAGGGCGTGCTGCGCGAGTCGCTCGGACGAGTGGCGTTCGTGCCGCTGCTCGGAGGCAGGAGCTGAGCGGCTTGCCATCGCGTAGCGCACCCAGTTAACATAGTCCCCGTCTCCTGGCGGCGACAGTCTGGCGTTCGCGATGAGACGAGGGAGAGGGCACAGGGAGGAGGGGGCGCTGACACAAAAGCAACACCCGGATCACGACCTCGAGAGCAACAACAACCCACGCAGTGCTGCCGCAGGCGGCACTCGGTCGTAGAGTCCTAGGTTCCTCCCCCTGTGCCTTCTTTGTCCGGTGCGACTCATTTGAGAAACAGCGCTGCCGCCACTCGGCGGTTCTCGTGGACCAGGACGTTGAAGGTGCGGCAGGCTGCCCCGAGATCCATCACTTCGAGCCCGATGGCGCGCGCCGCGAACGCCGCGCGCACCGCCGCTGAGGCGAAGCGTTGGCGCGGCCCGGTGCCGATCAGCACGACTTCGGGCTCGAGCGCGAACAGAGGCTCGAGGTGCGCCACCTCGAGGTCCTCGATCCGCTGCGGCGTCCAGACGCTCAGCAGCTGCTCGGCGGTGACGATGCAGCTCTCGCGCACCACCTGCTCCCCGATGCGCAGCGCCTCGCTCGAATAGGCTCGCACCGTGTTGACGTGCGTTCCGCTCTCTAATGTGAATCGCATGACGGTACGATACCGCCGGTGAGCGAACTCGTCATCGTCATTACCGATCTGTACCTCGGCGCTGAGCCCGAGACCGCCCCGGTGCCGCGCGGCACGCTGGCGGGTCTGGAGACCTTAGGGCGATTTGCGCACGCCCAGGGGCTGCGCGACGGTTGGCGGCCCTGGGCCGCGCACTGGCTCGATCTCGCCCGTTACGCCGCGCTGCCGGTGGCGAGCGTCGCGGCGGCGCTGGCCGAGGTGCCCGCAGCGGCGCTGTGGCTGGCCGAGCCGTTGAGCCTCACCGAAGGGGTGGGGCGGGTGCATCTTGAGCGGCGCGGCCGGCTGCGGCTCACGCCCGCCGAGGCGCATCGCCTCGTGGAGGATTTCAATGCGCTCTACGCCGGCTCCGGCTTCACCCTGACAGGGCTGCCGAGCGGGACGCTGCTGCTCGCAGGCCCGGCCGGTGAACCGGTGCGGACCTGGGACCCGGCCCGCCTGCCCGGGGAGGCCCTCGCCGAGCGCCTCCCCAGTGGTCCGGGGGCTGGGGCTCTGCGGCGCCTCGGCTCGGAGCTGGAGATGTGGCTGCACACCCATCCGCTGAACACCGAGCGCGCCGCGCGCGGCGCCCCATCGCTCTCGCAGCTGTGGCTCTGGGGCGGCGGGGCGGGCGCGGCGGCACCCCTGGCCGGTGCACCGCTGCGTGCCGAGGTGTACGGTGAGGAGGCCTATCTGGCCGGGCTTGCCAGGCTCGGCGGCGGCGCGCTGCGGGCGCTGCCCGATGAGGCGCACTCCGTGCTCGGCGCGCTGAGCGGACGGGCGCTGTGTGCGCTCGAGGTGAGCGAGGCACTGGGGCGTGGGCCTCAGACGGATCTGCTCAGCGCGCTGGCCGATCTCGATCGGCGCTGGATCGCACCGGCGGTGGCGGCCCTCGGCGCCGGGAGGCTCGGGCGGCTCTGGCTGCTCGCGAATGATCGGGCATGGTGTCTGCGCCGGGGCGATCTGTGGCGGCGCTGGCGGCGCGGCCGCACGGCGCTGGAGGCACTGACGTGATGCTGCGCGTGGTGCGGCGCACGGCCCCGCAGGACGCCACCTGGCTTGGCGACACTCTGCATCCGGTGCTGCGGCGCGTTTACGCCGCGCGCGGCGTTCGCAGTGCGCGCGAACTCGATACGGGCCTCGAGCATCTGACGCCGGTCGGTACTCTGGAGTCGGTCGAGGCCGCCGCGCAGCTGTTGCTCGCCCAGCGCGACGGCGGTCGGATTCTCGTCATCGGGGATTTTGATGCCGACGGCGCGACCAGTACGGCGCTGATGCTGCGCGCGCTGCGCGCCTGGGGGTTCACGGCAGACTTCCTGGTGCCGAACCGGTTCGAGTTCGGATACGGATTGACGCCCGAGATCGTCCGCGTCGCCGCCGAGCGCAAACCGACGCTCATCGTCACGGTCGACAACGGCATCGCCTCGCTCGCTGGCGTCGAGGAGGCGCGCGCGCACGGCATCGAGGTGCTCATCACCGATCATCATCTGCCCGGTGAGCAGCTTCCCGCGGCCCGCGTCATCGTCAACCCCAACTTGCCGGGAAGCCGCTTCGCCAGCGGCTCGCTCGCCGGCGTCGGTGTGGCGTTCTACGTGCTCGCCGCGCTGCGCCGCGAACTCGCCGCGGCGGGGCTGCTCGACGGCGCGGCACCGGGCGTGGCCGAATGGCTCGATCTGGTGGCCCTCGGGACGGTCGCGGATCTGGTGCCGCTCGATCACAACAACCGGGTGTTGGTCGATCAGGGTCTGAAGCGCATTCGTGCCGGACGCTGCGTCGCCGGCATCCGCGCCCTGCTTGCGCTCGCGTCTCGCCAGCCGGCGCGTCTGGTGAGCGCGGATCTGGGGTTCACGGTCGGACCGCGCCTGAATGCCGCCGGCCGGCTCGAGGACATGTCGATCGGCATCCAGTGCCTGCTCGAGGACGACCCGGCCGCCGCCGCGGCGCTCGCCGAGCGGCTCGATGCGTTGAACCGCGAACGGCGTGAGATCGAGGCGCGTATGCAGACCGAGGCGCTTGCGGCCGTGCGCGGACTCGCCGAACGCGATCCGCACGCCGAGCAGCGCAGTGCGGTGTGCCTGTTCGATGCGCAGTGGCACCAGGGCGTCGTCGGGCTGGTGGCGAGCCGCGTGAAGGACCGGCTGCGCCGGCCGGTCATCGCCTTTGCCGCCGCCGGCGATGAGGAGCTGCGCGGCTCGGCACGCTCGGTGCCCGGCATCCATATCCGCGACGTGCTGGCACAGATCGATGCGCGCCATCCGGGCCTGATCGGACGCTTCGGCGGGCATGCCATGGCCGCGGGGCTGTCGCTCCCGCGAGCGGCGCTCGATCCGTTCGCGGCCTGCTTCGATGCGGCGGTGGCCGCCTGGCCCGAGCGCAGCGCACTGCGCGATGCGGTCGAGACCGACGGGGCGCTCGCGGTGCAGGAGATCGCACTGGAGACCGCCGAGGCGCTGCGCGCCGGCGGGCCGTGGGGGCAGGCGTTTCCCGAGCCGAGCTTCGATGGGGTGTTCACGGTGCGCACGGCCCGTGTGGTCGGCGAGCGGCACCTGAAGATGTGGGTGCATGGGGAGCGCAACCGCGCTTTCGATGCGATCGCCTTCAACTGCCTCGATCCGCAGGCCGCCGCGCCTCTGCCGCAGGGCGAGCGGCGGCTGGTGTACCGTCTGGACGTCAACGAATACCAGGGCGAGCGGCGGCTGCAGCTGCTGGTCGATCACATTCTCGACCCTTGAGCATTTCCCCTCTGCGCGGCTGTTGCGTCACTCCTCTTTGAGTGCGGCCGGTGTCGGCCGTGCGCCACGCGCCGACCGAGTCGGCGCGTGGCGGATTGACCGGGAAGCCGTGTTGTGTTGGCGCATCATCGGACAGGGACCTGCGGTGCGCGACGGGCCGCTGGAAAACAGCGCGCAACGCGGTATGATCGACGCCAATCCTCCTTCGGTCGGTGCGAAATGGGCTCGCCTCATTCCGCGCCGGAATAACGTCATATCTGAAATAACACGCGGGCCCTGGCTCGCGCCGTCCTCTGCGGTCGGCGCGCAGGTCCGCACCGGACGGGGTGTGTCTTGGAAGCGATTCTTCAGTTCGCGCAGCAGCTGTACCGCATCGCGCAGCGGGCCGTGTCGGAGCCGTTTGAAGATCTGGCACTCACGGCACTGACCGCACAGGTGCCCTTCGATGCGGCGCTGTGGTTCACCGGTCAGATCGACGGCGAGCGCCTGCAGGTGCACCGCCTGCACGCCTACCGCATGCCGCCGGCGGCGCTCGAGCCGCTGGTGGCCCTGGTACGGCAGCGACCCGAGACACTCGCGGCGACCGCCGGGGCGCGCGGGGCGGTGCACCTGGAGGATGCCGCGGCGCTGCTCGCGCGCGGGGCCGATGCGGCCGCGCATGAGCAGCTGTGCCGCGGGCGCATCGCGCGGCAGCTGCTGATCGGCACCACGGCCTGCGGAACCCCGGGCGGGGAGTGGCTCTCTTTGCATCGCGCGCAAAGTGGCGCGCCGTTTGATGCCCAGGACTGCGAGCGCGCGCAGGTGTTGATGCCGCACCTGTCCGAGTCGCGCGCCGTGCACCGGGCGCTCAGCCTGCGGCATGCCTCGGCCGAGCCGGGCATCGCGCCCGGTCCGCATCGGGCGCTGACGCTGTGCGACGGCACGGTGCTGCACTGCGGAGGGCGGCTCGGGGAGGCAATCGGCGTGCGCTGGCCGGAGTGGAACGGACTGCGGCTGCCGCCGGGGCTGCTCGCCCGGGCGCAGCGCGAGGAGGCCGTGGCGCTTCAGGGCCTGGGGGAGATCATCCAGGCGCGTCGCTTCACCGATGCGCTCGTGCTGAGTCTGCGTTGCACGCCGCCGCAGGAGCTGCTCACGCCGCGCGAATACGAGGTGGCGCGACGGTTTGCGGCCGGGGAGGACGCCCACGCCGTGGCGCGCCGCTGCGGACTCGCACCGACCACGGTGCGCAATGTGCTGCGCGTGGCGTACCGCAAGCTTGGGATCAACAGCCGTGTGCAGCTGGTACGCCTGATGCGTCGGGCCGAGACGGCCTCGAGGCTGGAAATTCCGCCTGCGGGCCGCTAGCATGGTAGATCCCTTCCTGCATTTCACTCGGACGGCACCGCACGATGGAACTCAATCCTCTGAAGCGCCAGCTCAAAGACCTCGAGGAGCGCATGGGCTCCCTACGGGGGTTTCTTTGAGTACGATCTGAAGAAAGAGCGTCTGGAGGAAGTTTCCCGTGAGCTGGAGGATCCGGGCGTGTGGTCGCAGCCCGAACGCGCTCAGCAGCTCGGCCGCGAGCGGGCGAACCTGAGCAGCGACATCGAGTCGATCGCTCGGGTCGACGGGGGCATCAGCGCGGCCACGGAACTGCTCGCACTCGCCGAGAGCGAGCAGGACGAGGCGACGGCTGCGGATCTGACCCGCGAGGCGAGCAGCCTGGAATCCGCGGTGCGCCGACTGGAGCTGAAGCGCATGTTCCGCGGCGAGATGGACTCGCACAGCGCGTTTCTCGACATTCAGGCCGGCGCCGGCGGTACCGAGGCACAGGACTGGGCACAGATGCTGCTCAGGATGTATCTGCGCTGGGGTGCGGTGCGCGGATTTCAGTGCGAGGTGATCGATTCGAACCCGGGTGAAGTCGCCGGCATCAAGAGCGCCAGCGTAGAGGTGAAGGGCGAGTTCGCCTATGGGTGGCTGCGCACCGAGACCGGGGTGCACCGCCTGGTGCGCAAGTCCCCGTTCGATTCGGGCAACCGCCGCCACACCTCCTTCGCCTCGGTGTTCATCTCCCCGGAGGTCGATGAGGACATCGCGATCGACATCAATCCGGCGGATCTGAAGACCGACGTGTACCGCTCCTCCGGCGCAGGCGGCCAGCACGTCAACAAGACCGAATCGGCGGTGCGCATCACGCACATGCCCTCGGGCATCGTCGTGGCCTGTCAGGCGGAACGCAGCCAGCACAAGAACCGCTCCACGGCGATGAAGATGCTGAAGGCGAAGCTGTACGAGCTCGAGGTGAACAAGCGCAACGCCGCCGCCAAGGTGCTCGAGGACTCCAAGTCCGACGTCAGTTGGGGCAATCAGATCCGCTCCTACGTGCTCGATCAGTCGCGCATCAAAGACCTGCGCACGGGTGTCGAGGTCGGCAACACCACCGCGGTGCTCGATGGGGATCTGGATCAATTCTTGGAAGCCTCACTCAAGGCGGGGCTATAGGCAGCACATGACCGACATGCATCCAGACCCGGCCGAGCGGACCGATGAGAACAAGCTGATCGCCGAGCGGCGCAGCAAACTCGACGCGCTGCGCACTCATGGCGAGGCGTATCCGAACGATTTTCGCCGCGATGCGCTCGCCGGCCAGTTGCAGGAGGCGTTCGCGCCCCGCGACGAGCAGTGGCTCGAATCGAATCCGACGCGCGTGACGGTGGGCGGGCGGATGCTGCTGAGGCGGGTGATGGGCAAAGTGAGCTTTGCCAACATCGTCGATCGCACCGGGCAGATTCAGCTGTTTCTGCACAAGGACACCATCGGGGCCGAGGTGTACGAGGCGTTCAAGGGCTGGGACGTCGGGGACATTGTCGGGGCCACCGGCATGCTGTTTCGCACCAAGACCGGGGAGCTCTCGGTGCGCGTCGAGCGGCTGCGCCTGGTGGTGAAGTCGCTGCGGCCGCTGCCGGACAAGTGGCACGGGCTGGCCGATGTCGAGACGCGCTATCGGCAGCGCTACGTCGATCTGATCGTCAATGAGACCAGCCGCAACGTCTTTCGCACCCGCGCGAGGATCGTGCGTTACCTGCGCGATTTCCTCGATGCGCTGGATTTCATCGAAGTCGAGACTCCGATGATGCAGCCGATCCCCGGCGGCGCCGCGGCGCGGCCGTTCGTGACGCATCACAATGCGCTCGATCTGCAGATGTACCTGCGCATCGCCCCGGAGCTGTACTTAAAGCGCCTGGTGGTCGGGGGCTTCGAGCGCGTCTACGAGATCAACCGCAATTTCCGCAACGAGGGGCTCTCGACCCAACACAACCCAGAGTTCACGATGCTCGAGCTGTACCTTGCGTACGCCGATTACCGTGACCTCATGGACTGGATCGAGAAGGCGATCCGGGGGCTCGCACAGACGATCCATGGCGCAGAGCTGCTCACTTACCAGGGGCGCCGCTACGATCTGGGCCGTCCGTTTCGGCGAGTCACGGTGGAGGAGGCGATCCTCGAGCACAACCCGGATCTCGAGCGCGAGCGGTTGCGCGATCCGGCCTACCTGCGCCAGGTGTGCGAGCGGCTCGGCATCACCCCGCAGGCGCACGATGGTCCTGGCAAGTTGCAGATCGAGATCTTCGAGAAGACCGCCGAGCACACCTACATGGATCCGACCTTCGTGTGTGCCTACCCGGCGGAAGTCTCCCCGCTCTCGCGCGCGAATGATCGCGATCCGTTCATCACCGATCGGTTCGAGCTGTTCATCGCCGGGCGTGAGCTCGCCAACGGCTTCTCCGAGCTCAACGATCCGCAGGATCAAGCCGCACGCTTTCGCGCCCAGGTCGCGCGCAAGGATCGCGGCGACGAGGAGGCGATGTTCTACGACGCCGATTACGTGCGGGCGCTCGAGTACGGCATGCCGCCGACCGCCGGTCTGGGTGTCGGGATCGATCGGCTCGTGATGTTCTTCACCGATTCGCCCTCGATCCGCGACGTCATTCTCTTTCCGCACCTGCGCCCGGAAGCGACCTGAGGCGCCCGTGATCGGAGTGTTCGACTCCGGCGTCGGCGGGCTGACGGTGCTGAAGGCGCTGCTGCGCGAGCTGCCGGCCGAGCGATTCGTCTATCTGGGGGATACGGCGCGGCTGCCGTACGGCACGAAAAGCCCCGAGACGGTCGGTCGTTATGCGCTACAGGCGGCCGAAACGCTCGCCGGCTACGGGTTGAAGTGCCTGGTGATGGCCTGCAACACCGCCTCGGCGGTGGCCCTGCCGGCGGTGCGGGCACAGCTGGCGACATTGCCCGTCATCGGGGTGATCGAGCCCGGCGCCGAGGCGGCCGTCGCGGCCTCCCCGAGTGGACGCATCGCGGTGCTCGCCACCGAGGGTACGGTCCGCGGGGGCGCGTATCAGCAGGCGATCCTGCGGCGTCGTCCCGAGGCCGAGGTGTACGCGCTGCCCGCGCCGCTGTTCGTCGCGCTCGCCGAGGAAGGTTTGGGCGACGGGCCGATCGCCGAAGCGGTGGCCCATCATTATCTCGATGCGCTGTTTGCCCCCGCCGGGGGCGCGAACGTGCCCGATACGCTGGTCCTCGGGTGTACGCACTTTCCCATGGTGGCCGCCGCGATCCGTGCGGCGATCGGACCGCAGGTGCGCATCGTCGATTCGGCCGAGACCACCGCGCGCCACGTCCGCGTCACGCTGTGCCAGGCTGGGCTCGCGCAGGCCGGCGGGCAGGGCGGGCTGCGCCTGCTCGCCACCGATGCCCCGGAGCGCTTCGCGCGCATCGGGGCGCGCTTTCTCGAGCGGCCGATTGGCACCCGCGAGGTGGAACTGATCGATCTGTGAGCCGCTTCGCTCACGGCTCGAGCGCATAGGGCAGTGCGAGCGGTTCGACCTCGAGGCGCACCGCTTCGGCCTGCTCGGTGCGCTCGACGGGTGCGGCATCCGGCAGAGCCGTGACGGCCAGAAATTCCGCGCGGCCGTCCGGCAGCTGCGCCGAGTCGAGCACTTCGAACGCACGACCGTCGCTGAGCACGCCACTCGCCCCCGGGGCGAGCACGAGCGGCTCGCGTGACCGCAACCGCTGCGCGCGGCGCTTCACGCGCCCGCGATAGTGGGCGCGTGCGATGACTTCCTGACCGGTGTAGCAGCCCTTGTCGAACGCGATCGCATCGAGCGCATCGAGATTCAACATCTGCGCGACGAAGTGCTCGCTGGTGGCCGCATACACCTGCGTGAAACCGGCACGCACATCGAGCAGCCGCCACTCTTGGCAAGCGGCCGGCGAGGGCTCGCTCGGTGTTTGATCCGCCGCGGCGATCTCGAGCCAGCGCGCCGGAGCTGCGCCGATGCACAGGTAACGCCGCGACTCGATTCGAGTGCACTCGCCCGGTTCGGCCGCAAGCCCCTGCGGCGCAAGTCCAGCGGGCGTGCCGCTCGCCAGGTGCTCGGCCGGCGCCAGGGCGCTGATGCGCCATTCGGCCGACACGTCAGTAAGCGTGACCTTGGCACGCAGCACGTACTTGGCGAGCCGATCTCTGACGAGGGTCACCAGTTCGCGCGGCAGCAGCGCGAGCAGCTCGTCCTCGGCGATCGCCACGAGCCGCAATAGCGCGATCGTACGCCCCTGTGGAGAGTGGTAGCCGGCGAGCAGCGTGCGCTCGGGGCTGAGTCGCTCCAGGTCGTTCGACACCTGTCCTTGCAGGAAGCGCCCCGCGTCGGCTCCGCCGATGCGCAGCACGCCGAGATCGGTCAATGGGGTGCGATGCAGTTGTGAATTCATACGACTATATCTTAGCGGACTGCGGCGCCCGCAAGCTGTGCCGTGGCGGGCACAGCGCGATTCTGGCAAACTTACCGGACATGCAGGACGATTCGAATATCCCCCCACCGCCGTCCGCAACTGAAACCGGCGCAGGGGCCCGAGCACATGCGCCCGCCGCGCACGAGCCGCCGCCGACGCCTCGGGAGATCGGCGGACCGGCCGGCCCTGAGCCGACGCGCTTTGGCGACTGGGAGCGCAAGGGCCGCTGTATCGATTTTTGACCCCTCGAGCACTTATGGCTGAACGACCTACTTCGCCGCATCTGTCCGTGTACCGGATGCACCGCTACACGCTGCTCACCTCCGTGTTGAACCGCGCCACCGGGCTCGTGCTCTCACTCGGACTCCTCGTGCTGGTGTACTGGCTGATGGCCGTCGCGGGCGGACCGCTCGCCTACGGGCACGCCGCGGCACTGCTCGGACAGGCGATCTTCAAGATCCTCTGGCTCGCGCTGCTTGCGGTGTTCGCCTATCACCTGTGCGCGGGTCTGCGCCACTTGGTGTGGGACAGCGGCCGCGGCCTCGAGCGTGCGCAGTCGCGCGCCAGCGCCTACCTGGTGCTGATCGCCAGCGCGGTGTTGTTTGCGGCGCTGGCGGCGTGGCTGCTGACCGGGAGACACGCATGAGCCTGCGCAGTCCGCTCGGCGAGGTCCTCGGCCACGGTGCGGCCAAGACGGGCGTGCACCACTGGTGGGTGCAGCGCCTGACGGCCGTCGCTCTGGTGCCGCTCGCCATCTGGTTCGTCGTCTCGATGCTCTCGCTGCCGACGCTCTCCTATCCGGCGGTGAGCGGCTGGATGGGCCAGCCGTGGACGGCGGTGTTGCTGATTCTGTTCGTGCTGAGTGCGGCCTGGCATTCGCAGCTCGGCGTGCGGGTGGTCATCGAGGACTACGTGCACGGGCGCGGCATGCGCACCGTGGCGCTCGCGCTGGTGACCTATCTGCACGTGCTCGCTGCCGCCGCCGGCGTGTTCGCAGTTATCAAAGTGGCGTTGGGAGGCGCCGCATGAGCACATACGAATTCATCGATCACACCTACGACGTCATCGTCGTCGGCGCGGGTGGCTCAGGACTGCGTGCCACCCTCGGTCTGGCCGAGGCGGGTCTGTCCACCGCCTGCATCAGCAAGCTGTTCCCGACGCGCAGTCACACCGTGGCCGCCCAGGGGGGCATCAGCGCCGCGCTCGGCAACATGGGCGAGGACGACTGGCGCTGGCACATGTACGACACCATCAAGGGCTCGGACTGGCTCGGCGACCAGGATGCGATCGAGCTGATGTGCAAGGAGGCCCCGGCGGCGGTCATCGAGCTCGAGCACTACGGCGTGCCGTTCTCGCGCACCGAGCAGGGCCGGATCTACCAGCGTCCCTTTGGCGGCATGACCACGCACTACGGCAAGGGCATCGCGCAGCGAACGTGCGCGGCGGCCGACCGCACGGGACATGCGCTGCTGCATACGCTCTATCAGCAGTCGATCCGCCGCTCCGCGACGTTCTTCGTCGAGTTCTTCGCGATCGACCTGATCATGGAGAACGGAGTGTGCCGCGGCGTCGTCGCGCTCGACATGACCGAAGGCAAGGTGCACCGCTTCCGCGCGCACATGACCATCCTCGCCACGGGCGGTTATGGCCGGGCGTACTTCTCGTGCACCTCGGCGCACTCGTGCACCGGGGACGGCAACGCCATGGCGCTGCGCGCTGGGCTGCCGCTGCAGGACATGGAG